>JBAVQD010000017.1:0-74293 GCA_049693675.1 Candidatus Sulfotelmatobacter sp.
AGGTGATTCAGCGTGAGATTTCCAGAGTCTTGGTCCTCAACCTCTCTGGCAAACCAGGCGGTGCTTACGCACCGCCCAGGATAACTATGCCCTTGACAGAGACTTCGCTCTTATCGAGGGGCACCCACCGTTCCGGAACGGGAAGGCAAGACACGGAAGGCCGGGCCACCCGCCATCCGGAGAATCCGCTTCTCCGCCAAAATAGCTGGTGGAGGACCAATAGATAGCACTGGATACATTGACGAATGGACTATTGGCATTGAGAGCTGGAGCGCTGGCGGAGACATCCACCAGGCTTTCCAGTTCGTTGAGGTTGGGCAGGCGCCATTGTCCCGCGCTTGATCCGTCGTTTAAACCGCAAGCCCCGCTGCTAAGTTGATTCACGTCGGCCAATGCGGCGAACCAGGTTGTTGGAGGGAATCAGCCGGCATCCTGCATCCAGACCAGGCCGGTGAGATTGTCCATAACCGTCCCGTCCTGATTGTCGGCGAAGCGTGGGCCTGGCCACGCGACTCCCTTTTTTAGTGCACCGTCGTCCCCACTCGCATAGCTCACGGTCTGACCGGTGCTGGCAAGATTTACCCGGGCATTGCTGCCGTTGTACGCCGAGAAGTTGGCTCCGGTCAGCGAGGCGTTGGGCAGAGCCAAGTAGTCGATGACCGTAAAATAGACAGCGGTGTCGGTAGCTTCGTTGCCAGTAAACTGGCCGGTATAGTTGGCTATCATTACCCTGGCGCCGCTGCCCACCGAGGGATAGAAACCGTACCCAGCTTTCTTCGCCCAGATTTGATATTCCACGGGCACGTCCCCTGTGGTCTTTATACCCAGGAAGTTGTACCTGCCATTTGAATCGGTGGTGGTCATCTGATAAAGGGAATGTGTATTGGTATCGAAGATAGAAACGGAGACGCCTGCCAACGGCGAGCCTTTGAACCTGACCGTACCGGAAATCGAGTCATTCGGCGCAGGGCTAACAGGCTCGGGGTCAAAGGAATTGCTGGCATTGCTACCGCTACACGCAGTAAGGTGCGCTTAGCCCCACGGCAATCAAAAAGCACTTGATAAGATTCATCGCTTAGTCGTTCGCGGGTAGTCGTTCGCGCGTAGTCGCCTGAGCCTGGCCCCCGCGAAGGATTCAGAGGTAAAAGAACTGCGGGAGACAAACAGGATATATATCGGCAATCCGCAGATTTTCTTTAGCCAGGTGGGATTCAGAGCGTAATCTCGCGCGGCCGACCACAATGATTGAACTCGGGGGTTAGTGCTGCTCGCGGCGGCGGAGATAGTCGATGAACATCTGTTCGACTGGCTTGTCGTAACTCTTGAGCACGTGGCGCACGGTGTGGCCGCTGACGAAATGACAGACTTCTTCGGCAAGATTCTTGGCGTGATCTCCGGCGCGTTCCAGGGATTGCGTCATGAAGATGATCTGCAGACTGGCCTGCCGGGCAATGTTTTCCGGATTCTCGATGTGGCGAAGAAAGATGAGGTTGCGGAGCCGATCGATTTCGGAATCCGCGCGAAGAACATCAACCGCCTTGCCAACGTCGCGAGCGGTGAACGCGTCGCCCACATCGGTAAGCATTTTCTCGAGGATCGTAGCCATGTGGGTGAGGTCGCGAACGTCCTCGGAATCGACGCGGCCGGCCGCGGCCTGAGCGCTGTTGGCAAAGCTGAGCAGCAGGTCGCCGATGCGCTCCAGGCTGATCATAAACTTCATGCAGG
The DNA here is from genome assembly GCA_049693675.1 of Candidatus Sulfotelmatobacter sp. GTDB lineage: Bacteria > Acidobacteriota > Terriglobia > Terriglobales > Acidobacteriaceae > Sulfotelmatobacter. Next base: position 1,726 of record JBAVQD010000017.1, read on the forward strand.
CGAGAAGTTGACGCGCCTCGGCAGGTTCAACATCCGTGATAATGGATGTAACCGCGCTGTCGATTTCCATGTCGAGGGTATCGAGTTCGCGCTCGCGCTGGCGCAGCGAGTTGAGCAGCGGAGCAGAGCCGGTGGCGATTCCCTCTGCAGCGGCGCTGGCAGCTTCCTTCGCCAGATGACAGGCTTCGATGGTGCGGCGAACAATTTGATGATGAGCTGATTCGGAGCTGACGCCTTCGACCCGTGCGGTACTCATGAGGGATCCCCGTGGCGCAGAGTGGGAGTGCGCAAAGCGATTGCCTCTGATTTTGCCGTAAGCATAACTAGATGGTCAACGGCTAAGCATAGTTTTTCTTTTTGCCGGGCGGGTTAAGGAGCTGTGAATATTTCGTCATTTTTCCACTCGCCGGCGGTTAGGCGGTGGGAAGGGTAAACAAAAACGTCGCCCCATGGGCCAGTTCGCTTTCGGCGCGGATGGAACCGCCGTGGGCCAGCATGATGTGTTTGGCGATGGCGAGTCCCAGCCCGGTGCCGCCCGATTCCCGGGAACGCGCTTTGTCCACGCGATAGAAGCGCTCGAAGAGACGCGGGAGGTGCTCGGAGGCAATGCCGGCGCCGAAATCCTGTACGTTGAATTCGACGGCGTGGGGCAGCGCTCGGGCGCCAAGGACGATGCGTCCGCCGGCGGCTCCGTATTTCAAGGCATTGTCGATAAGGTTGGAAAAGACTTGGTGGATGGCTTCGCGGTCGGCCAGAACGTTGGGCAGACTTTCCGGGACGGGCAGGTCGGCAATGCGAAGATCAATGCCGTGCGGCCGAGCGATTTCCCGGAAACTTTCTTCTGCGTCGTGAAGAAGTTCGGCCGGAGGAACGGGCTCAACCTCGAAGCGCGTTTCGCCGGATTCGACACGGGCCAGGGTAAGCAGGTCCTCGGTGAGGCGCGACATGCGGGCAGAATTCTTGCGGATGATTTCCAGAAACTCGCGGGTGGGTGCGCCATTTTCTGGAGTACTGTCGAGTAAGGTTTCCGCATATCCCTGAATGGATGTGAGAGGGGTGCGTAGTTCGTGAGAAACGTTGGCGATAAAATCGCGGCGGGTTTTTTCCACGCGCTCGGTTTCGGTGAGATCGCGGAGCACCGCCACGGCGCCTCCGTCCGGCAAGGGAGCGGCAGTGACGTCAAACGCGCGTCCGGGAATAATTGAGGTAGCGCGGGCGGTTTTGACTTCGCGGGAAGCCGTGGCTTCTTTGACCGCGGCGAGAAAGTCGGGATCGCGGACGGTTTCGACGACTGGCTGCTGCAGGCGAGTACCCTGCGGGATCAGGCGGTTCATCGGCTGATTCGCCCATTGCACCAGCCCATCGGCGCTGACGGCGATCACCGCGTCCTGCATGCTGTTGAGCAGGGTTTCCAGCTGGCGCTGGCTGGATTGCACGGCGGCAAAACTTTGCTCGACGCGACGGGCCGTCTTATCGATGGCTCCGGCAACCCGGCCGATTTCGTCCTGAGAAGGCTCGAGGATGCGGGCCTGGAGATCGCCTTCGGCAATGCGGGCAGCAACATCAACGATGCGTTCCAGGCGGCGAGCGCTCCATTGCGCACCACCTGCAGCCACTATCAGCGCGAAAAGAAAAGTTATTCCGGAAGCCAGCTCCAGCCTCCGGTGAACCTCTGCGGAAACTGCTTCTACATCGGAGAGCGGATAGGCCAGGCGGACGGCGCCTCCGGAGACCGGCACGGCGACATAAAGAAAAGGAATGCCAAGCGTGGCGCTGCGGCGCTCATTGGTTCCGATTCTGCCATCCAGGGCCGCAGCGAATTCCGGGCGCGGCGTCTGATTTTCCATGCCCTGGGGAGCCGCCTCGGAATCGGCCAGCACTTTTCCGGTGGGATCGATGATGGTGACACGCGCGCCGGCGGATTGCCCTTCCTGGGCGGCGATATCGGCGAGTGAATGGCTGCTGCGATCGGTTTCGACGCGATGGGCCAGGAGCTCTGTCTTCTGGATAAGGCTGCGCTCGATTTCATTGCGGAGCGAAGCCTCCCACGCCCCGCCCAGCATCACATCGAAAGTCACCGCGGCGGCGAGGATGACGATCAGGGAGGCCGCCAGCAGCTTGAAGAAAATCCCGTTTCTCAATTCGCTCTCACTTTGGATCGTTTCACTTCGGCGCCTCGAAGCGGTAACCGGCGCCGCGAACGGTTTTCAGATAGCGCGGGTTCTCCGGGTCCGGTTCGATCTTTTCGCGGATGCGGCGAACATAGACGTCGACCGAGCGCGGGGTAACGTAAGACGTGTCGCGCCAGACCGAATCCAGCAGATGATCGCGGGAGAAGACCCGGCCCAGATGACGGGCAAAGTAATCGAGCAGGCGAAACTCCGTGGCCGTGGTGGGAACCGCTTGTCCGCGAACCGTGAGAACCATGGCAGAGGGATCGATTTCAATGTCGCCCACTTTGAGTGGGCTGGGGGGAAGCGGACGCTCAAACCGGCGCAGTACGGCCTTCACGCGGGCTACAAGTTCCCGCGGGCTGAAGGGCTTGGCGATGTAATCGTCGGCTCCGATCTCGAGGCCGAGCACCCGGTCGGCTTCGCCACTTTTGGCGGTTAGAAAGATTACGGGCACGGCGGCGAGCCCTTGAGTTTGGCGCACGGTACGGCAGAGTTCGAGACCGTCTTTACCCGGGATCATGATGTCGAGTACGAAGAGCGCGGGCCGCTGGCGCTCCGCATCGGCAATCACGCTTGATCCGTTGGAATAAACGCGCACGGCAAATCCTTCGTTCTCCAGGTGATGACGAACAAGGCGGGAAATATCGGGATCGTCTTCGACGACGAAGATGCTTGGTTTCACGGGTTCATTGTAACCAAGGGAGTTGCGAGTACCTAGAGGCGAGTGGCGAGTTTCGCGTGCAGAGGCGTGTTTTCATCGGATTGTAACAATCAGGTTGGAGGCGTGGTCAAGTTGGAAGCGCTTGTCGGGCGGAATAACCGTGGTGGCGCTGTATTCGGTGACGATGGCGGGACCGGAATATTTCTTGCCGGGCTTGAGAGTGTCGCGAGCGTAGATTGCGGCGGGGAGTTTCTTGCCGTCGAACAGGACGGGGGCTTCTGGAGAGGAAAGCGAGCCGAGCTTCACTCGGCTTGGACGGCCGGGGGCGGCCGTCCCTACATGATCCATCTTCGCTTCCAGCTTCGACGATTTCACCATGGCGCGGAGGCGCAGGGTCACTAACTCCACCGCGCGGGCGGCGTGGGCGTAGCCATAGCGGCGTTGGTGTTCGCGCTGGAAATCTTTCAGCAGATTCGCAGTGAACGGCAGGTTGAGTTCGTAACCCTGGCCGAGATAGCGGAGATCTACACTGCGGTGATAGTGCACTCGTCCCTGCCAGGCCTCGCTTTGAAAGTCCCTCGCCGCCTGTTTTTGCAAGGCTATGAATTCTTGAGCCAGACGCGCGTGCGGCACTTTGCCGTCCACGCGCCGTAGCACGGTGCGGGAGTAATCCTTAACAACGTCGCTGTAGAGAATGCCCAGAGCAGAAAGCGCTCCCGGCATCGCGGGCACGATTACACGCGGAATGCCTAGAGCCTCTGCCAGCGCGCAGGCGTGCAGGCTGCCGGCACCACCAAAAGCCACCAGCGCGAAGTCGCGAGGGTCGCGTCCGCGCTCGATGGAGACAACGCGGATAGCTTTCTCCATGGTTGAATTCACCACGCGAATCACGCCGGCGGCAAACTTTTCAAGACTCAGCGGACTTCCCTGCCGCCTCAGCCATTCATGAGTGATGCAGCGCGTGCGGTCGAGATCGAGAGTGAAGTCGCCACCGAGAAAGCGAGTAGGTTGGAGACGACCTAACAAAAGATTGGCGTCGGTGACAGTAGGCTGAGTGCCGCGCCCGTAACAGATAGGCCCGGGATCGGCGCCGGCAGATTCGGGACCCACGCGAAGCGCCCCACCGGCATCGAAGCGGGCGAGCGAGCCTCCTCCCGCTCCAACTGTGTGGATATCAAGCATCGGGACTGCGACGGGAAAGCCTGCGACTTGAGCATCGTTGGCGGTGGCCGGCACGCCTTCGACCAGGGAAACATCGGTGGACGTGCCTCCCATATCAAACGCGATGATGCGCGAGAATCCGCTGGCGCGAGCGCTGCCGGCGGCTCCGACCACGCCTCCGGCCGGCCCAGAGAGCACGGTGCGAACAGGTTCGCGCGCAGCTGCAGCGAGTGAGGTGATGCCTCCGCTCGATTGCATAACGAAGATTTTCGAACGTGCGCCTGACCGGGTTTTCAGATTCTCCAGATATCGCTGCATTACTGGTTGCAGGCAGGCATTGATCACTACCGTAGAGGTGCGCTCGTATTCTCGGAATTCCGGAAGAATTTGGTGAGAAATGGAGAACGGAACGCCTAATGGTTTGAGGGCTTCCGCAACTACAAGCTCGTTCTGCGGATTCGCAAATGAGAAGAGTAGTGAGATGGCGATAGAGTCAGGATGTTTCTCGGTGATGCGGGCAACCAGCGACTTCAAATCCGCAGCGGACGGAGCGGTCAGAATTTCGCCATTGCTAGCCGTGCGTTCGTCGATGCCGAAGCGCAGATCTTTCGGGACTAGCGGTTCGACTCGATCGAAGAAGAAATCGTAGAGCTTGGGCCGCGCCTGGCGGCCTATCTCGATGGCATCTTCGAAGCCGGCAGTGGTCACCAGAGCAGCGCGAGCGCCCTTTCGCTCGAGCAAGGTGTTGGTGCCGACGGTGGTGCCGTGCAGGAGGACGAGCTCGCCTTGGTGGTTAATCTTTCTGAGCGCTTCTAAGATCGCTTGCGAGGGATCGGCTGGAGTCGAAAACACTTTTAGCATGCGCAGACGGCCGCGATCAATCCAGACGCAGTCAGTGAAAGTTCCCCCGGTGTCGATGGCAATGCGAAGAGGTTGGGCTCGGCGGGGCATGATTGAATTCGGCAAATTAGGGTAACATTTGCGGCTATGCGATATGCATTTCTCGTCGAAACGTATGCCACGGAGCGGGTGAAGGTGGTCAGTGTGTGGAGTGAATTTCGCAACGAGGATCTGCCGGTGCGGCCGCGGGAGGGCGATCGGCGCGGACGCAGCGTGCATGAGCAGATGGTGCACCAGTGCGTCAGCGAAGACTTGTGGTTCCGCAACATGCTGGGAATCGATGTGGGTGCCCCTCCACTGCCAAACCAGGAGACGCGGTTGAGGTTTATGAAGCAGTATGCCGAGGACAGCGGAAAGAGGCTGGCGTCATTGTTGCAAAAAGACGATGCGTGGTGGGAAGAAGATGTGAAGTTCTTTGATGTGCAGCGGTCGCGGGCCTGGGTGATGACGCGGCGAATGACGCATACCTCGCATCATCGCGGGCAATTGATGGCCATGTTGCGAATGCTGGGACAGGATGTGCACAGCAATTATGGGCCAACTGCGGACACGGGCGGGCTGATGCAGAATCATGCGCCAACGATTTATGCGTATCCAAGTTTGGAAGCGTTGTTTGCGGGCGAGAATGCTGGAGGCGCGAAGGCTGCGTTGCCGGGAGCTAGCGGGAGGGCGGTGACAGAAAGGCCGGGTTAAGCCCGCGGAGGCATTTCGATCCAAGGGTTAAGAATGTTTCTGAGCAAAGGAAAATGTGACACGTTACGGGTGACGAGAGCCAAATGATGGATTTCCGCAGTCGCGGCGAGAAAAGCATCCATCGAACTGATTGGCCTGCCCGCCGCTTCGCTGCGCGAAACTGTATTGCCCCAGGCATCTGCGATGCTGGCATCGACGGTCAGAATTCTGCCTTCAAATCGCATCGGCAACTCATGTTGCAGCCAGTCATCGAGCCGGCGTCGACGGCGTCCCTGAGCCATGCGCTCAATTCCATAACGTAGCTCGGCCAATGAGATGACACTAAGAAAAATCCTATCTTCGTCGGCTGAGTCCATCCAGGCAACGAGGCCAGGATTTGGCCGCGGTTTGACCCATTCAGAGACCGCGTTGGTATCAAGAAGAAAGTTCACAGATCAATCTTGCGGGGAAGTTCTTTGCGGCGAGGCAGCTTTAGACCCGAGCCTCTAAGCGGTGATGCCGCAAGAAATTCAGCCAAATTGCCGACGCGCATTGTCTTCCGCTGCCACTCCGATGCACCCACCACGACGACCGCGGTGCGGCCCTTCCGCGTGACGGTCTGCGGACCCTCCGACATGGCTCGATCAATCACTTCGCTGAACTTTGCCTTGGCTTCAGCAACGGTCCAGATTTGCGAACTCATAGGCACAACCTCCTGTGTTGGTCGTGATAGTCATTATAGTCATCTGCAAAACTAGACACAAGTAGCCCCACATGAGTCTCGTGAGCCTCGTCGGGTCCCCTGGCTCTTGTGCTGAAGTTTTCTACTGTCCGTTTCCTACTGTCCCATACCCGTGAGCCGGGCTGCATCTTGTATCATCGAAAGTCTTCTCTGCTGCTGGTCCTGCAGCTCCTGCATGTGTGCCAGGCGTTCCATCTGAATGGACTGATAGCGGTTCACCGGAGTTTCATACTGTGCGGTGCCCACCGCCGCATGCATCGACTGATTTACGCGGTCAATGCGCGCCTGCAGATCGGCAATCCGTGCTTCCTGATTCTCGATCCGCGGCTTCCAGTACTGGCTGGCACGTTCTTCGGCCAACAGCCGCTGATTCGCGTGCTGGTCCGAGTAGCTCTCTGCGAACTGCTTTACGCCGGATACGGTCGTCATCGGCTCCGAGGACTCCGGGATGTTCGACGGAGCAGAGGGAATATCCCGATTCGTAATCACTTTGGGCGTCGATCCGACGGCTTCCTCTGCCTGCTGTTTCGCATGGTTCGCGCGGGCCACATCGGCCAGCGAATTTCCCGCCTGAGACTGCCCTATTGCAGCTGCATTCAGTAATAGTCCGACGAAGAAAATCGCCCACGCCACTCGCTTCATAAGCCCCCCGGAGCCGTCCTGCCAAGATCGTCCGGACCAAGATCGTCCGGACAAGACAAAGACCGCTCTTTATAAGGAGAACTCAGCCGGGCGCACTTGTCGCGTTCCAAAGGTGTAATCCGCGGCTAACGAAAGGTACTAGCCTCAGGTGACCAAGGTTACAACCATGTGCTCGTTTCTTCGAGCGAATTGTCTTGAGCGGTACTTGGTTGGGGATTCGTGAGACGCGCCAACACCTTCTTAAGTCTGCGCTCGTTGGCTTCAGCGTACTTGCTTTTTCTTCTGCATCAAACTACAGCCCAACAAATACCCAACATCCCCCATCGGGCCGGTGCCGGGCCGCGGGGATTCGTTTTCGAATACGGAGACTATTGTCCGCAGAAAGCGAAAAGCGTCCGATGAACTCGCAACAGCTTGCCTTTGTTCTCGTAAAAGATGAAGCCGGATTCCTTAAACCGGTTCATGAAAAAGCTAATGCGCGAACGGGTCGTCCCAACCATCTCTGCCAGCGTCTCATGCTTCATCTTCGGAACCGTAGTCTCGGCTGCCCCGTGGCCATCGAAATGAGCGAGCAGCAAAAGAACACGCGCTAGTCGTTTCTCGCTGGAACTGCAGTGTTGGTCAACCAAGTCTTGCTGGTATCGGAGGTTCCTTGCCAGCACATAAGCCCAAAAAATATTGGCCAACTTTACGTGCCTCGCCAGGGCGCGCAGCATAGCTTTTTTTTCAATTCGCAGCAGGGTACAGTCTGTCATTGCGCTGGCCGAGGCCGTGCGGGAAGACCGACCAGCAACGGAATCTTTGCCAACAAAATCGCCGTCACTCAATATGTCGAGGATTGCTTCCCTCCCAGTTCGGGGCTTAAAGCTGAGTCTTACCTTTCCCTTTTGAATGACAAATAAGGCGTCTGCCGCATCATTCAGGGCATAAATTGTTTGCCCATTCCTAAAGGAAATCATCTTCCGACCGGTGCCAACGGTTGTGAGAAAGGTCGTCGGGTTGAAGGCGCGTCTTTGCTTGGCCATGGCGACTGCCGTCTATTGCTCTGCTTGAGCGCATTTAAGCACACAAACGAACTATAAAATGTTCGATATTGCTCACCATTCCATGCGTTCTTGCCCGGTGGCTGGCGAAAAATCGCGATCTCACTCATTTGGCCAGGGGTCAAAACGTGTAATCACCTGATTTCGTCAGTCGGCCAGATGAGATGCTCTGGTTTGTGGGCACGCCCATGTTATGTAATCCCAGATTCATGCAGAGGTAAGAACGACAACAGGAGGATTCCCACGATATAGAACGGAAGCGCCTGAAGAAGCGTTCCGCCTTGAAAGCGCAGCACAAGGCCGTAGAGCGGTACGGCAAGGAAACATGCGAGTATCGCCAATTGGATTGCACGCCAGCGTCGAAGCGCCGCCACATCACCCGGTTGACGAGCCAACGTGTCCTTAGCACGCTTTAGCTCTCTGCTACGTAAGAATAGCGCCGAGGGAATTATGCTAAGCGCAAGCGCGTAAACCGCGATGCGTAGTAATGGATTAACGGGCCTTGGTAGAGGACCGTTCGTCTCTCCGACTTTGGCATAAAGGAAGACCATTCCAACAAAGACGATCTTCGCGGTACGCAGCGTTCGCAGTGATAATTCGCGCCCAGCCATCCTTCAGTCCATCAGGCACACTAACAGCACAAGGCCATCGGCGCTAGAGGGGTCGTCAATTTGACGTAACATCGCGACACCACTCATTGACGCATGGCACCATATGCAACCGAGAACCGCTCGGTGGACAGCCGAGCGCGGCTGCCCCAACGTGAATCATCCCTTCGTTGTGAACGCCAGCGTCAGCAGTGTTTTCTGTTCTACTTCATGCGCTTTAGCGCTGCCCGTCGCGGGGCTGGCGCTGGAGCTGCGTTTTACCGACATCACGTGGCGCGCTCCGGCGATACGTTCGAGGCGCGGCAGCATGTTGAATAGAGCTCCCATGTTGGCAGGCTCTTCCTGCACCCAGACGATGTCACCCGACTCGCCGTGGCGGGCAAATTCGGCGGCGAGTTCTTTTTCCGGAAAGGGATAGAGCTGTTCGACAAACACGATGGCAGTGGAATTATCTTTTCTTTTTTTGCGTTCGGCCTGGAGTTCATGGCCGATTTTTCCCGTGCATACCAGGATGCGATCGGCCTCGCCGATCTCTGTATCAGGAATCACGTTCAGGAAGTTCTTGCGGGTAAAGTCCGTGATGGGCGACGACGCGTCGGGATGGCGCAGCATGCTCTTGGGGGTGAATACGACCAGCGGTTTACGCCAGTGGCGCAACGCTTGACGGCGCAGCAGATGAAAATATTGCGCGGCATTCGAAGGCTGCGTAATTTGAATATTGTGCTTCGCGGCGAGCTGCAAGAAGCGCTCGATGCGGGCGCTGGAATGTTCCGGGCCCTGACCTTCGTAGCCGTGGGGCAAAAGCATCACCAGGCCGGAGAGCAAGCTCCACTTGGCTTCCCCGGCGGAAATAAATTGGTCGATGATGGCTTGTGCAACGTTCACAAAATCTCCGAACTGCGCCTCCCAGAGAACCAGCGCCTCAGGATAGTCACGGCTATAGCCGTATTCGAAGCCAAGAACACCCGGTTCGGAAAGAGTGGAGTTGTGTATGCCGCAGCGAGCTTGATCAGCCGCTATGTTTTCCAGAGGGACATATTCATTCTCGTTTTCGATATCGATAAGGACGGAGTGGCGCTGGTTGAAGGTGCCGCGGCGAGAGTCCTGGCCGGAGAGCCGAACCGGAATTCCAGTTTTCACCAGGCTCGCGAAGGCCAGAGCTTCCGCCATGCCGTAGTCCACGGGTCGCTTGCCCGCAGCCATTTCGCCGCGTTGTTCGAGGAGTTTCTTTACCTTCGGATGAATGTGAAAGCCTTGCGGATACGTGGTGAGGTGAGTACCCAGCTCGGCGAGTTCCTGCGTGGAGATTCCGGTTTCTACCTCGTACTCCGGCTTGTGCAGGCCGCCATAGTATTGGTCCCAGTAATTGGGCAACTCGCGCAAGGTTGGCTTCTTGGTAATCTTGCCAGCATCTCTCTGCGCGGTTTCGAACTCGGCCTTGATGGCGGCGGCTTGCGCGGGAGCATCGGCCGCGCCGATATCGTCGGCGTAGATTTCCCAGAGCGGAGGATGCTCTTTAATCTTTTTGTAGAGCAGCGGCTGAGTAATGGTGGGATCGTCGACTTCACTGTGTCCGTGACGGCGGTAGCCGATGAGATCGATGACGACATCGGTGCCGAACTGGTAGCGATATTCGACTGCGAGGCGAGCCACGCGAACCACCGCGTCGACATCTTCTCCATTGACGTGGAAGATGGGGATCGACTGGCGGCGCGCGATGCAGGCGGCGAATCGCGTCGAATGCTCTTCGGTGTAGCTGGTGGTGAATCCCAACAGATTGTTGACCACCACATGAATAGTGCCGCCGACTGTGTAGCCAGGCAGGTCAGCATAGTTCATGGTTTCCGCGAGAATGCCCTGACCGGCGAACGCAGCGTCGCCATGAACCAGCAATGGCAGATACTTTTCGCGTCCGCCTTCACCGCTGCGATCTTGTTTGGCACGAGTGCGGCCAACGGTGACCGGATCGACTGCTTCGAGATGGCTGGGGTTTGAAACCAGATGGATGTGGACTTTGTTGCCGCTGCGCGTGGTGTATTCGCCCGTCGCACCCATGTGGTACTTCACGTCGCCGGAGCCCAGAACGCTGCGCGGGTCGACGTCTTCGAAGCCGGCGAAGATTTCTTCGGGATCGCGTTTGGCAACGTGGGCGATCACGTTCAGACGACCACGATGGCTCATGCCCATCACCAGTTCGGTAGCGCCGAGGCTAGAACCAGTTTCTAGAAGTTCGTCCACCAACGGAATCAGCGCGGTGACTCCCTCCAGTGAAAAACGCTTGCTGCCGAGATAACGCTGCTGCATGACCTGCTCAAAGACATCGGCACGGATTAATAAGTCAAGGACGCGAGCCTGATCGACAGGTTGCGGCTCCGATTCCATCTGCTCGTAGATCCAGCGCCGGCGTTCCGGAGCGTAAATGTGATTGATCTCGACCCCGATGGTCGAGGAGTAGATGGCGCGGGCCTCGCGCGTGTACTCACTCTCAATCTGCAATTCGGGAGTGGGACGCGGAAGTAGAAAGCCGAGGGGATCGAGATCGCCCTCGAGGTATCCCCACTGGCGGAAGGCGTTGAAGACGCGTTCGCGTTCCGCATGGTTTACTTGGCGGTTCAAAGACGTTTCGGCGACTGCGGCACCACCATTGGATGGTCTGGATTTCGGGGTTGGCATATTTGTTCTTTACTAGAATAACGGATGCGCGGCGGGATGCAGGAGATTCTGCCAACAAACAAATCCGGCCAGGGATGGTTCCCTGGCCGGTAAAAATTTAACAATTAGATTGACGGCTCATTCAGGAAAATGGAACGCGTCAAACAGATCGTCAAGCGCTGGTCCGTTAAGCGGAACGTATGGGTTGCCCGCCTTCGTAACCGGGTTCGGGAAATTATCCCGGCTGCGTGAGGTAATGGGACCGATGCTCCAGTTCCGTTCGATGAACTTATCGATGGAGACGTGATCGGAATAACTGTGGTTGACGTGGCCGCCCGTCGAATACTTCGACACTACGAGCAGCGGGATGCGGGTGCCGTCGCCGAAGAAATCGAGCGGCTGAACGTAACCGGAGTCGTAGTAACCGCCGCCTTCATCCAAAGTGATAAAGATCGCGGTGTCCTGCCAGTACGGAGAGTTCTGAATCATGTTCACGATCTTCTCCGTGAAGCCTTCGAACAGATTGAGCTTCGACGATGCCGGATGGCCATCCACATAGCCGCTCGGCTTCACCACCGAGACTGCAGGCAGTGTTCCGTTGGCGATATCGGAGTACAGGTTAACGGAATCCTGAATGTGGGCTGCCACCATAGCCGGGTGCGACATGATAGAAGTGTCGTACTGGAAGGGGTTGCAGATGTTGCAATATTCGTCTGCGTTCGGCCCATTGGTTCCGTAATTCAACTGGTAGGGGTCGTTGACGTAGTTTTTCCATTGATCACCGTAATACTTCCACGAAATGCTGTTGGCGTTCAGGTCGTCGCCGATGCTGGGCGTCGAGGAAGGTGGAACTGTAAACGGAGTGTTGGATGGATTCTGGTCGATATAGGCATTCTTGCCGTTGCCGAACCAGCCCGGGTTGTAGTTGTTGAGCAGGTAGTAGTGACCGGGTTGGCAACGCGAGTTGATACCGAGGGCGGCAAGGTAGCTCACGACCGGCCCCACGCCAGGCTGCGAGACATCCGAGCAATCGCTATAGGAGCCGCCGCCATAGACCGGGGAAACCGTATACGGAGGTGGAAAACCAGCGTTATAGCTCTCGCCATAGCCGTCTTCGGCGTACCAGTTGTTGGTGCCGGGGGCGGGGTTGGGGTCTTCGATTTGATTCACCGTTCCTGCGTCGGGATTAGGCCCGCCGTCATATGGTTGGGTGAATACCTCCTTATTGTTCGGCGGTACTTCCGGAGCTCCGGAACCGTTGCTGAACCAGATCATATCGGCGTGACCGAACATGATGTGGTTGGCGCCAGTGCCGCCGTTGACGGATTGATGGAAATTGTCGCTCATCGTGAAGTTATCCGCGAGAAGCTTGAAGTAGGGGGCGTCGCCTTGCTGCACGTTGTAAAAAGCCAGCGAGGTCGATCCTTCACCCGTAGTGGTTGCTTTAGGAACCGAGGGCAAATAGTTGTAAGTGAAGCAGGGCAGCGCGTCCTTGTCAGAGGAGCAAAGCGGCGCCTGCGTGACGCCGTTTGTGCCCGCGCCAACAGTCGTTTCAACCCACGAGAACAAGCTGGCATTGCAGCCAGAAGGATTATCCGCGTTGACGCGCCCCAAGCTGCAATTCAGCTGTTGCCACATTTGATAGAAGCGATGGACCGGGCTAGCGGCATAGTCGTTGTAGTTGAACGTGCTGCCGTTGGTGATCTGGAATGGTCCAGCCGGCAGTGTCTCAACGTTGGTGATGCGGCTGTCAGGCGTCTTACTCTTCAGTCCCGTGCCGCCGCTGGCCAGATCCTGATAGTAGGTATAGCCGGGCAATCCGGTTTCCGAGACTTCCGCGCATTGGACCGGCGAAAGCGATGGGTCTGCCGGGCACGGCGCGGGGCCGGTGAAATAGCCATTCGCGCCGCTGGGACCTCCGACTAGCGGTGCCGGCAGTACGTTGCTGGGAAATTCCTTAGTCGGCGGATCCAGCAGGAAGCTATCGGTATCTGTAGCTGAGAGCTGTTGCGCCTTCGAGAAGTTCGGTCCGGGAATCGCGTTCTTGTTAGAGTCCAGCGTGATGATACCTTCGGAAAGCAGGTTATTTACCGTCTCTCCGCTTTTTGGCACGTAGGTGGCGAAGACGTGATCAAAGCTGCGATTTTCGCCAATGATCACGATCACGTGCTTGATGGGCGAGGTGGTCTCCGAGTCGCGTTTTGTTTGTGGTTTTGGTTGCGAAGCCGCGTTGGCGAAGGGTGCTCCGATTGTGAACTGGAACATTGCGAGGCCCGCCAGTCCAATCCGCAAATAATGAACGCCCTTTGATGCGAGTGCTGTGACCGTCATTTTTTGTCTTCTCCTGTTCCTGGTTGAAGTTGCCGGTTAAAGTGAACCCCAAGTCGAAAGACTCCACCGGAAAAACGAGCGAGAGTCGAACTATGTCTGCGAGTCGTGCTGGGTTGATCAGTCTTGGTTTCAGGACGAATTCGCTTGAACCACGACCGGTTCACGGATCATGGCTCTACGCGAATCAGTCCCATCATTCCTCCGTCTTCGTGCTCTAAAAGGTGACAGTGGTATACAAAGTCGCCGACGGTATTGGGATCACGAAAATCCATCCGCAATCTGACGCTGGGATAGTCGAGTGTTTTTCCGTCGAAGTAAGGGACGTTGACCGTATCGCGAAGAAACGGTTCGTTCACAGGCCTGCCCCGGTAATCAATCAGCATGAAATGCAGCTGATGAATATGAAAGGCATGCAACTCGCTTGACCTGTTTTCAATGATCCAATCCTCGACTGTTCCCTGCTTGGCGATGATGTTCGGCACTCCGGATTTGGGATCGAACTGAGCCGGCGTTTGACCGTCCACGGTGATATAAAATTCCGTCGCGCTGTTGGGATCGTTCGGGTCGAGAAGCTTTTCGGAAAAATAAAGCCTGCGAACGCGCACTGGCGCAACGCTTCCAAGCCATGGCAGCTGCGAAGCGGGTAGAGGTTGGGGCGTCGCCGGGAGCACCGACGATGGTTCCGGTGCATCTTTGGAAACGGTAATTGCGGCGAGCGCGCGATTGGGATCGTTCTCGCCGCTTGGCCCAGTATTTACAGTTTTCGTAACCAGAAGTGCCGAAACACCGGCGGGAGGTCCCTTCACGATAAATTCCACCCGCGCCCCCGGCGGCACTCCGAGGTGGGTTTGGGTGTCAACAAAATCCAAGGGTAAGCCGTTCGCATTCAGCGGCACTCCGTCCATTGCCACGAGGCCAAGCGGCTGAGGTTTGCGATCAAATAGAACTTCGAGGTTGAGATAGGTAATTCCCGAGGCATTCACTACGCGCCACAGTTGCTCCTCGTCGGGTTTCATTTCGATGATGGCCGGGTGATAGTCCGGGTAGGGCACGGGCACAAAATTGACCGAGAGATCTTTTGCCGGTTTGCCGAATCCAGTGCCGGTATTGGCAGCATCGCCATCGCGATCGAACAGCATCTTGGGAACAACGGGTTCCCATTTCGAGGGCGGAGCGTTCGGGTTCAGCAGGTCTTGATCGCGAATGATCAAAACTTTTTCCGGCAATCCTGCAACTGCCTTGTCGGCACGCTCGATTCCCTCGACGATGATGGCGCCCGAAGCGCCGCCGAGCACTTGCTCCTTGGTGAAACCATGGATGTGCGGGTGGTACCAATACAATCCAGGGGGCTCGTTATCCGGGATGCGGAAACGATACTCAAACGGCGCATCTCCGGGCTGCACCGATGTGTGCAGGACATCGTCTTGGTGGCAAACTGGCGGAATGGTTAAACCATGGAAATGAAGATTTGTGGATTCCCGGGTCATCAAGTCACTGGCACAGGAGTTTTCGTTCTTCCCTGCTTCCATGTGCAGGTGTTGGTGTGCAGCGGTGACCGCATCAGGGCCGAAAGACGTCAAATCATTTTTTAGAGTCAGAACGACAAGATCACCGGGATTCACACGAAGAGTGGGAGATTCTGCTCCGTTCTCATCGATGTAGCAGTAGCGAATGGATCCGTCGGCCTGCTTCGCGTTGTGAGCGGTTAATTCAACTTTCAGCACACCATTGTGGCTGCGCAGATCTTCCGGCTCGGGGACGACGCTTCCTATCGCAGGGCGAGCACACGCTTCCTGAGCACCCTGGGCGTACAGGATAGAGCCAGGGAAGCAAAGAGATAGGAACAACACTAGCGGGAGGTTCTTTAACATCGGCTGGTCCCCAGGCTCAAACTCAGTCAAACTTTCCGCGCACGTACTGCATGATTTTTTTTTGATCAGATAAATAGCGAGAGCGGGGCTCTCAGCAGATTCTGACCATGCAAAGTTATTCTTTGACGCGTAGTACGAAGGGATTACCCACACGACAAGGTAGTCGAGCGGCGGTTACAGTACGGTGAATTCGAGATGAATTCCTGATGAAAAAAAAATCACAGGCGTTCGCTTAATGGGAATGGCCCGCCAGTTGCACGATTGCGTGGAAGCCCATTACGAAAGATTGAATTAAAGGATTTCCACACCCTGCCAAACTATCTAGGGTTAATCCTGTAGGCGGCGCAAAGTTGCGGAATCAATGTAGACTGCGGAAATCGCTGAAGCGGCGAACGGTGCGCTCCTTTAAGGACGGTTGACCGCACGAAATGCGCAAGAGGAGGTAGCGATGCAGAGCAATGGCTTGACTCGAGTCGCAAGTCCACGTTCAGTGGAAGAGACCGTCGAACGTCTCGAGTCGGTTCTCAAAGAGCGGAATTTACAGTTGTTCGCTTTGATCGACCATAGCGGCGAAGCGGAAAAGGTCGGATTAAAAATGCGGCCGACCAAACTGTTAATTTTCGGCAGCCCAAAGGGCGGAACTCCCGTGATGGTGGCCGCGCCCACTATCGCGATCGATCTGCCTTTGAAGGCTCTAATCTCCGAAGACGAGAGTGGTAAGGTTTGGATCACCTACAATAGTCCTGAGTATCTGCAGCAGCGACACGCTGTGCCCCAGGATCTGGTCAAGAATATTTCGGGAGTAGGGGCATTGTTGGTAAAGGCTGTGGAATAAGAATCTTGCAACGCAGAGATCTCTGAGAAATGCCGCAGAGTACGCGGAGAAGAGGACCTGCGCTGAGTTTCGTAAGTTTCAACTCATCTATGGCCAACGAACTGGAAAAAGAAGCGGCGGCGCGGGCCAGCTTGCGGTTCGTGCAAGATGGTCAAGTAGTCGGCCTGGGGACAGGATCAACGGCCGCGTATTTCATTCAATTGCTAGGCGAGCGGGTAAGAAATGGCCTGCAGATTCGGGGCATTCCCAGTTCCAATCGGTCGCGGGAGCAGGCGGCAAGCCTGGGGATTCCCCTCACCACGCTGGATGAGTGTCAGCAGATCGATGTGACCGTAGACGGCGCGGATGAAGTGGATCAGCAATTGCGATTGATTAAAGGCGGCGGCGGCGCGCTGCTGCATGAAAAGATTGTCGCCTCGGCAACCCGGCAGCTTGTAATCGTGGCCGACGCGAGCAAGAGAGTTCCGGTGCTGGGAAAGTTTCCGCTGCCGGTGGAAGTAATCAAATTTGCGAAAGCTTTGGTGAAAAAGAAGATTGAGGAGCTGGGCGCGCAGGTTGAGCTGCGGCGTACCGTCGATGATAAGCCCTTCCTTACTGACGAAAACAACTACATACTTGATTGCCACTTCGGACAGATTCCGGATGCCGACGGATTGGCGCGACGGTTGAGCGACATGCCGGGAATCGTAGAGCATGGCCTCTTCATTGGCATGGCCAGTGTGGTTCTGGTGGCAAATGGCAGTGAAGTCATCGAACTGCGGCGCTGACTAAACGAGGGAAGCGACGCAGAGAGAAGGGCGCAGGAGGCCGAACCACAGTGGCGAATGCCGAATCAGTCGCGACTACTACGGCGGCGCAGGCGCAAAGGCAGCATCCGCATTCCCGCCGGCACAGCTTGCGGTACGGCTTGCAAGAGCCGCTGGATGTGACTGTGCTGCGTTCTGGCGTTCCGGACTCCGTTCCGGGACGCTCGTTGAACCTGGGAGCGGGCGGACTGGCTGCGGTTCTGGCGGGAGAGTTATTGCCGGGTGAAGTAGTAGGAGTAGAAATCCATTTGCCGAAAACCGCGGCTCCGCTACGCGCGCGGGCGCGAGTTCGGCATCACGACAAGCTGCGTTGCGGTATGGAGTTTGTCGGGCTTTCGGCCGACCAGCAGGCGGCGATCCGCAATTTTGCGGAAGAGACGAAGGCAGAACCGGAAAAGGATGTGCGCGCGAAGCTTCCTCCGGAAGGCACATTTTCTGAAGGCGGCCAGCCGCGCGGTCTAAAACCTTCTGCCCGCCGGCAGCGCGGAAAAGCGTGGGTTTTCTTTCTCGTGTTCGCTGCCATCCTCTTGGCTCTTTTTTGGTGGCGCTGGAATCAAGTTTGGGCGGATCTGGAATCCGGCCTGGGAAGAGGCGAAACTACAATCCAGCCGCAGGCCCATGTCCCGGCTGAGGTCATGGAAAAACTCGTAACCCACCGCGTGGATCCCGATTATCCTGCAGGTGCGCGGCCCGCCCACCTGCAGGGAGTGATTGTTCTCGACGTCATCGTAGGACGCGATGGGAAGGTCGCTCAAGTGCGTGCCTTAAATGGCCCAGAAATCCTCGCGCAGGCCGCCATGGAAGCCATGCGCTGGTGGCGTTTCGAGCCCTACCGCGTTGATGGCAATCCTGAGGTAGTGGAAACCACAGTAGCCGTTGAGTTCAAACCGTAGCTGCGAAGCCGAGCCTTGCCGGTAACCCTCATCATTGGGTCATCGATCAGAGGCGCGGCTCGGGTCATGCGCTTAAACCCTGCGCTTGCGCATCGCATTGAGAACGATGACACCGCTTAGGGCAAAAGAGAGGACCGATGCCAGAGCCGCAATCAGCCGCAGCGCTGCGCTCAGGTGGAGAAAGTCAGCAAAGACGGCTGCCAGGGCCAAGCCCACGCCAATCCCGTTCAACCAAACCGGAACTCGAACAGAAGCAGCGAGATCCGGACGCAAGCGCTGTTGCAAGAGCAGCGCAGCCAACCCGATGGCCGCGACCACAACTAAAGCGAGCGGACTCTGGAACGCGCTGCGGCTGGTATAAATCACAACCAGCGCTAAAGCCAGGAGTAGCAATCCCGCGGCCAGGATCGTCGGGCGGCGCGGCGGAGTCTCAGGACCGGGATTGGGCGAGATATCAGACACGAAAGTCTTTCCCGAGATTTATACAGACGATGAGAGAGCTTTTCAAATCTTGACTTTTAGAATTCGACAGGATGAGACGGCGAGAGGCGCAATCACGCGGTGGGAACTGAGCGGCTGATGCCAGCAAGCCATTGGGCCTGACGAGGATCGCTGTGGTGCACGGCATACAGCACCAACTCAACTCGAGACGAGATGCCTAACTTGTCAAAAATGCGGAACAGATACTTCTTAACGGTGTGCTCGCTGAGATTGAGTTCGCGCGCCGTGTCGCGGTTGCTGAGACCTTCCGCAACCAGGGCGACCACCTGCTCTTCCCGCGGCGTAAGCAGCATCCGGCCGTTGGAGTTCACCACCCGCAGCGAGGGCGCTTCGGAAATCGAATCCAGCAGGAAGTTCATCTGTTCGGTATTGGCCCAGATCTGACCTTCGGCAACCCGCTGGATGCACCGGCAAAGCAAGCGGAAGTGCGAGTCAGTCAGACAGAAAATCCCCCGGGCACCGGAGCGAAAGGCGCTGACGATCAATTCCCGATCGTAGGCTTCCGCCAAAAGCACTTTTGCGACCACTGGATGCGAGAGGTGAATCTGACGCATGGCCGCCATTTGATTGGCAATTTCAACCGACGGATTGAGGGACAGAATTAAAACCTTTACCGGAGTGAATGCTATCGCCTGCACGATGGAGTCTATATCGACCAGGCAAGTGGAGACGCGGAACTCCGATCGCCGGCGCAAGGCACCGGTCAGCAGGTGAGATTGCATACGGTTGGAGTCCGCAATGAGAACGGATATTGCGGCCGAAGCGGCGGCCGATAGCGGACTCATGAAAATGGCACCCCAAATGAAACGGATTCAACCGCGTTTTGATCTTAGGAGTGCATTGGCCGGTACTCAAGGAAACACGCAACTATATTCAGCACAGACTCTCAATTCGGGACAATAAACTCCCGGGTTGTGGAAACCTCTGGGATGGCCTTGGGAGTTTGCGAAATTGCCTCGGGCTATTTCTTGCAGAGTTCGATATTGTGGGCCGAAACGGCTAAAATGCAGTGCTCTGCCCGCGTATATGTTTCGGCTTCCTGTGATTCAGCGAACATGCAAGTCTACTTTCGTAGATAGCCGGTGAGGCAGCAGCCTTACGACTCCGTCGGAAAAGCAGCAGGGCGAAGAACGGCCGTGCTCCGCGCCGAAGCAACATATTCCGCTCAGAAAACTCACCGTGACCACGTTGGTAGACCGTACTTCCCATGTCTTGCCGCGGACATTGAGGAAAGATAGGTTGCTGACAGCGATATCAAAGCAATGAAGCAAAACGCTTGGCTGACCATATTTCCGCTAGTAGGGGTGTTGATATCGCAACTTTGCGTAGCCGTCGTCGCCCAGGACGAAGCAAAAGGGCAAAACCTGGGGCCAAGCATAACGTCTTCTCAAACTGGCCAAACCGGGGCCGGCGTGGGAAGCGCAGTTACGACGGCTGCAAAACCGGGGCCAGCGGACGGCATGGGAAACCCTCAGCTCGGAGGATTACGCCGTCCGCTCTACCGGCTCAACCGCAGCGATGTAGTCTCCCTCAGCTTTACCCTGTCTCCCGAGTTCGATCAAATCCTTATCGTCCAACCCGATGGTTATGTCTTTCTGAAGGATGCAGGCGCGGTGCCCGCCTACGGTTTGACGCTTGACGAGCTTCAGGCAGCCGTCCGAAAGGCGTACAGCGGATATCTCCACGACCCTCAAGTGGCCGTGGCACTCAAGGACTTCGAGCATCCTTACTTTGTAGCCGGCGGAGAGGTGGGACATCCCGGGAAATACGAATTGCGCACGAACACTTCGATCATCGAGGCCGTGCAAATCGCGGGCGGATTCACTCATGAGGCGAAGCATTCTCAGGTCGTGCTCTTCCGTCATGTAAATGATGATCAGGTGGAGGCGCGCATCTTCGACATAAAGAAGATGCTCCGAGAAAAGAGTTTGAGCGAAGTTCCCACCCTGCGACCGGGAGATCTGGTCTTCGTTCCTCAAAATTCCATCTCCAAGATTGAGCATTTGATCAGCAAACCTTCCATGAGCATGTACGTGAGTTCAACTCAGTTCTAGCGCAGGCCAATTCCCATGTCAGAAGAGGATCACGCGAACTCCGGGAAAGAGCACCCGGCGCCGACAGCGCGAGAGTTGGCGATGATACTGTTTCGCCGGGGAACGCTCTTTGTCGGCATCGCAAGTTTCGTCTTCGTCCTGGCCGTGATCTATGCTTTGGCGGGCACTACGTATCGCGCCCATTTGCGCGTGTTGGTGCGTCGAGGCCGCTCCGATCCTCCTGTAACCGGCCAGCAGAACGCCCCTCCCGATTTTTCTCGAGTGGAGGTCACCGAGGAAGAACTGAATTCTGAAGTGGAGCTGCTTAAAGATGACGATGTCTTACGGCAGGTGGCGGAAGCCAACAACTTAGCCGCACACGACTGGCTGCGCTGGATCCGGCCCCGAGAAGAGCCGGAGGCTCGCTTGGAACGTGCGGCACAGCGGCTCGCCAACCGTCTGACCGTGGAATCGATCAAAAAATCAAATCTAATCGCAGTGAGTTATGACGCTGCCGACCCGCAACAGGCGGCACATGTGCTGCAATCATTATCCGGTGTTTATCTGCAAAAACATATGCAGGTACATCGTCCCGCCGGGCAGTTTCTCTTTTTCGATCAGCAGACAGGCGAGTCCCGAAAGCAACTCCAGGAGGCCGAACAGAAGTTGTTGGCCTTCACCAAGAGCCATGGGGTGGTCGTGGCAGCACAGCAGCGTGACCTCATATTGCAGAGACTGGACGCAGCAGAGGGGAGTTACGGACAAACCGAACTGCAAATCTCCGAGACGGAGCATCGTGCGCGTGAGCTTGAGGCCGAGGTCGCGGACTTGCCGCAGCGAGCCACCACACAAGTCCGCACCGCGGATAACCCGGAGCTGTTACGGGCTTTGAAAGCAAGCTTGCTCGACCTGCAGTTGAAGAAGATCCAGCTGCTCACCAAATTCGAGCCTACCCACCGGCTCGTACAGGAAGTGGAGCAGCAAATCCGGCAGGCGGAGTCCACGATTGCTTCCCAGACACTTGCTCCGGTACGCGACGAAACCACTGACCAGAATGCCCGCTATGAATGGGCCAAAGCGGAAGCGCAGAAAGCCCGGGTTGACCTGAAGGGACTCCAAGCACGAGAAATGACGGCCGGCGCTCAGCTGACTGAATATCGCAGTCAGGCACGGCAATTGGGCGATGACGCAATTACCCAGGATGATCTTATGAGCAGTGAGAAAGCGGCCCAGGAGAACTATCTGCTCTATGTGAAGAAGCGCGAAGAGGCAAGGATGGGCGATGCGTTGGACCAGGATGGCATCGTGAACGTAGCAATTGCCGAGCAGCCGGTCGTACCGGCACTCCCTGTGTGGCCGCCCACGGCGGTGGTACTGGCCGGGATCATGGCGGCTCTGACTTCGGGTGCGGGCGCGGCGTTTGCCGCAGACTATTTTGACCCGGCGCTGCGCACCCCGGAGGAGGCCCTCACATATTTGGAATTACCGGTATTGGCTTCATTGCCAGAAGGAACTGGACAGAGGCTATCAGCATGAAGGGACTTAGATGAGCGCGAATGCAAACATTGTGCAAGGGCCCGAGGTGATAGGGTCATCGATGCGGAAATCTGTTTTGTCTGCAGCGAGGTCCGATTGTGCGGCCAATCAGTGGAATCCTGAGGATTTCGCACGCGAGCAAATTCTGAGCCTGGTTCGCCGAGTGTTCTTTACGAATAGCGATCGACCCGCAAGACAAGTTGTTTTCAGCGCGGTGGAACGGAACATCGATATGGTCGGCATTTGCGACAAAGTCGCCAGAGCTCTGGCGCAGCAGACAGTAGAACACGTTGCTCTTGTCGGCGCGGACTATGCAGCTGTAGAGGAGACGTGCATTCGCCCTTCCTCCCCCAGGGGTGGTTCAATCAAGTCACGCTCCTCTCGAATCGCGGTCAATCTTTGGCGTGTGCCGAGAGGTGTTGGAGAAGTCAGCCAGGGACCTGGAACTGGATTAGATTGGCTTCGCTGGCTGGAAGAGTTGCGAAACGAATTCGAGTTTGTGGTCATTCAAGGACCGCCCGCTGGAACATCGAGTGAAGCCCCATTGTTGGGGCAACTGACGGATGGCATCATTTTGGTGCTCGATGCTCGGAGCACGCGTCGAGCCGCCGCACGGATGGCCAAGGAAACATTAGATGCGGCACAGTGTCGAATGCTGGGGACGGTACTCACGCAGAGAATGTTCCCCATTCCCGAACGAATTTATCGCCGCCTGTAGACGGTGGCGTTGCTGAAGTATGAACAGGTTCGCAATTGAGTGCAGTGCAGAATGAGGACGAAATGTTAGTGGGACTCAATGGGCGGTAGCTATGGCGCGGCTAAGGCCCTTAGCTGCAAGCCAGACTTGTCGCCGCAACCGGGTACAGCCCGCTCTTCGCGGCAATGGTTTGCGGTGGAGACGCGGTACCGTTTCGAGAAAAAGGTCTTCGCACAACTCCATCACCAGGGCGTAGAGGTTTTTCTTCCGTTGTTGACGGAACACCACAAGTGGAGCGACCGCCAAGAAGTCATAACAGTCCCGCTTTTTCCCGGGTATGCGTTCGTGTTCGTCGATCAATCACGAGAATCGTGGCAAACCGTCTTGCGAACTGCTGGACTGATCCGCTTCGTCAGTTTTGGAGGGATCGTAGTGGCAGTGCCGCCAAAACAGATTGAACACTTGCAACTTCTGCTACAGCAAAACGGACTCTTCTCGCTCCATCCCTTCGTACATGCGGGTCAAAGGGTTCGCATCCGAGGAGGTTGCCTCCACGGTTTGGAAGGAATCATCCTGCGTAACGAGACAAGTAAGCTGGTGATCTCGATTCAATCGATTCAGCGCTCGCTGGCGATTGATCTCGAGGGGTATGAGCTGGAAATGATCTGAAGTGTCGTATCTTCCTTTACATCCAGGGCAGCCGAAACCGATGGGAACCGAATGGGCTGCGCGGTTAATCCCAGGCGCCGGCACCTCGGTGACCGAGAAAAAGGCTCGCCGTAGTGCAGGCACGAAAGTATCGTTCCGCGGTGCCGCCACACTACCCCCCTCCGCGCCAGCGAAAGACTCTTCGCGTTTGCCGGTTCGCACATTCCCGGGAATGGAAGGGTTAGCCCGCGCGAATTACGTGTGGTCGACTCTTCCGGACTATGCAATTGTGATGCTTGCCTGGGTTCTGGTCGCACAAATCTGTCTGCAGCTTCACGTGTTTTTTCCGAGCGTGCCCTCTTTTGCAGACTTATTTCCTGCCTGGTCGGTTTCGCATACTCTCATTGGCATCGCCTTACTCCATGGTGTGTTAATCAACCGGTGGAACTCTCAGAGCCGTGTGCAAACCGCAAATACAAATTTAGGCGAGCAAGTGCAGGTATTGGGCAAGGCGGTCTTCTGGGGAACGCTGACGTTGAGCGCGGCGCTGCAACTGCAAGGCTGCACCAGGCGGGCCGAGGCCGCTGTCTGGAGCGCCGGGATTCTACATTTCATCTTGTTTTCGGCGTGGAAATGGCTCAGTCGAGATAGCTGCGGAAGTAGTCTGCGGTCTACTCGAGGCGTGCGCAATGTACTCATCGTGGGGGCAGGTGCGGTTGGGCGAAGATTAGCGAAACATGTTGCAGAGCATCCCGAGATGGACCGCTCCGTGTACGGGTTCTTAGACGACCAGAGGCCGTTGGCGAATGGCATAATCGGGCGCACGAGCGACCTGACCGAACTGGCGCGATCGGGGTTCGTGGACGAAGTGATTCTGGCCTCACCGCAAGATCAGCAAGTCACGCTCCGCGTTCTGCATGCCGCCCGGCAGTTACGGTTGGATTTGAAAATGGCACCGCAGCTTTTTGGTTGTGAGCCGTTTGGGAGATCGGAAAGTCTGGGAAACATCCCATTAATCTCTCTGCATGAAGAGAAAGTGCCGGTCGCAGGACTGCTTGTGAAACGTGCCATGGATGTGGCGGCGTCTGGAATCGCGCTTATCGTTCTGGCACCTGCATTGTTTCTGATCGCGATTCTGATCAAAATGGAGTCGTCCGGCCCCATTCTCTATGCTGCGCCGCGGGCGGGACGCAAGCGCAGACCGTTTCCGTGCTACAAATTCCGCACGATGGTCAGCAATGCGGATGACCTTAAAGAAAGTTTGCGCCAGCGAAATCAGAGATCCGGGCCGTTTTTTAAAATTACGCACGATCCACGTATCACGCGAGTTGGACGATTCCTTCGCCGTTACAGTCTCGACGAACTGCCCCAACTTTGGAATGTGCTCAGGGGCGACATGAGTATGGTTGGGCCGCGACCCCATCCCCTGGATGATGTTTCCAGGTACGCAATTGCGGATTTGCCGAGGTTGGACGTCACGCCGGGGATTACGGGGCTCTGGCAAGTGACGGCTAGACAGGATCCATCCTTTCAGAATGGACTGAAGCTCGATATCGAGTATATCCGCCGCTGGAGCTTGAGGATGGACCTATCTATTTTGCTAAGGACGGCGGTGGCCGTCCTGCGGGGAAGTGGGGAGTGATGCCACGGTTCTCGATGAGAACAGGGTCGGCGGCAAAGTGGCCGACGAATGCAGCGTTAGGCGCATTTCAGCTGACCTTGCGGCCGTTGCAGGGGCTGTTCGCAATGCCGATGGCGCTTTTAGTGGCGGCCTTGACCGCTATGCTGTTACGACCTCCCGACGTTCCTTTCTACGAAATTGATCGAGTCGTCTTCGCGTTGCTGGTCGCGGGGGTGATTGGGCAAGCTATGGTTGCAAGGGAGCGATTCTGGACCTTCGAACGGGCGTCATGGCCGATGATCGGGCTGACATTGTTAGCCGTCACCAGCGTCATCGGTCAACCTTTCGATAACGGCACATGGTCGCTGCTGGCGGCAAAGTTTATTGTGCCGTTCACGCTGTTTCACCCGTCGGTGCTTTTATTTCGAGATCGACGGCGGTTAGAACTTTTCGAACTCTTCGCTTTGGTGTTGTTGACGTATCTTTGCTTCACGTCGATCGCGTTTCTGGTCGGCGCAAAGTCATTGATTTTTCCCCGCTTTATCCTGGATGAGAGCCTGGGCTACCATGCCGACCGGGCACGCGGACCGCTGCTGCAAGCCGTGGCAAATGGCGTTTCCCTGAATCTGCTCGGACTGCTTGCCCTGCACGCGATTCTGCGCGGAAGAATAAGAGGACTCAAGGCCGCCATATTACTGGCTTCCCTTCCACTGGCAATTCTTGCCACGATGACCCGGGCGGTATGGCTTTCCTTTGTCGTCAGCGTGGGTGTGTTGATTTTTCGCTCGCATAACCGACGGCTCCGTCGAGTATCCATAGCAGTGGCTGTAATGGGGGCTCTAGCGTTGCTTGTCACGTTGAGTTTTGACGACCAGCGGCGCGCTCTCATGGATCGATTACACGAATCTGGCCCGCTGGATTTCCGGGAAGCCGTGTACACCGGAGGTTGGCAAATGTTTCTGGAAAGGCCCTTCACCGGCTGGGGGGTAAACCAAATGCCCACGGAGCTGGCCCGGCATGTGAGCGGTTACAAGGAAAAGGAACTGTATCCGCACAATACTTACCTTGAACTGCTGGTGGAGCATGGCATCGTCGGCTTGGCGCTTTATCTATGGCTGATGTGGGAGCTTTTCAGGCTAAGTCGGGGAGCGGTCCCGCGCAACGAACGCAACGGTCTCTTGAACCGTCAATTTCACGCCATGTGGCCCGTTTTGCTGGGCGTTTATTTCGCAAATGCGTCTGTCGTGGTGATGAACTATCAGTTCGTAAATGGCCTTCTGTTTGTGTTGGCGGGAATGCTGGCAGCACAGCAGCGTCGCGCGCCGACGAACTCAGATTCTGAACCAGTCCTTTCTCTTAAGGCAAGGTGTAGTTCCGCCGCCTGAATCCGGCTCATTCTAATTTCTCAGTCTCTGCGTTGTGCTCACGGTCGCTTATCTCGCGAATCAGTTTCCAGCAGCGGTTGAGCCTTACGTGAGTGAAGAAATTCAGGAACTGCACCGCCGCGGCGTAAAGGTCATCTCTGGAAGCGTGCGACGCCCGGATAAGGCACAAGATTCATCCTCAAATGGGAACTTGGCATCGCCAATCTTGTGTCTTCAGGCGATTCGCGCCCCAACCCTGCTGAGATCTCTCTTTTTCGCCGCGACTCATTGGCAACAGGTTTCGATCTTCTTGGTGCGGGTACTTTTCCTGGGAAAGGAAAGCCCGAATCTGCGATTGCGAGCTTTACTACACACCTGGCTCGGGGTCTATTACGCGGTCTTGCTGAAGAAACGCGAAGTGGATCATATCCACGTGCATCACGGCTATTTCGGCTCGTGGATTGCAATGGTAGCCGCGCGTTTATTGGGAATAAGTTTCAGCCTTACACTGCACGGTTCGGACCTGCTGCTGCACGGCGCCTATATCGATACGAAGCTGAAATATTGTCGCTCCTGCGTAACCATTTCCGATTACAACCGCCGTTATATCTTCGATCATTTCCCGGCAATTGATCCGAAGAAAGTTATTGTGTCGCGGCTGGGAGCCGATACACTGCCGGCAGCAAAGCCTTCGCGAAGAGTTGCTCCCACCCCGCAGGACAGTTTCAGACTGCTAGCCGTAGGCCGGTTACATGCAGTCAAGGGTCACGCATTCCTGCTCCGCGCGTGTGCCCGACTGCGCGATACCGGCCTCGACTTTAAATGCTCTATCGCCGGGGAAGGGCCGGAAAGGCAGCGTCTCCAACTGCTGATCCGCAGTTATCGATTGCAACCACACGTCACATTGCTCGGTCACGTGGCGCGGCCAGAGATGGAAGCACTTTACCGGGAAGCGGAAGTGGTCGTTCTTACCAGCCTGAGCGAGGGCATTCCACTGGTTCTGATGGAAGCAATGGCAAGGGGCAGGATTGTGCTTGCGCCGGCGATTACGGGCATCCCAGAGCTGGTGATTCCTGGAAAAACGGGATTTCTCTATAAACCTGGAGATCTCGAAGATTTCTTGTGGAGGATCCTCTTCCTTCGATCTTTCTGGCCGTTCGAGGATCTCCCTTCGGGAGGCCGGCTGCACTGGATTTCCCATGCAGCTCGAGTTCACGTTCTCCACAATTTTAACCGCCAGAAGAATCTAACCCGATTTGCCGACGCGTTCCTGCGGCGGATTCAACCCCCTTGGAGTTCTTCCCATGCGCATCCTTTATTGCAATAAATACAACTTCCCATTCAGTGGAACTGAGGCATATATGTTCGCGGCCATGGACCTTATGCGTTCGAAAGGACACACCGTAGCCCTATTTTCCATGGCCGATCCACGCGGCGAGGCTACTCCCTATGATCGCCATTTCGTACCGCACAAGGATTTCAAGAACCAGAAAGGAATATTCCCAAAAGCCATACTGGCGGCCCATGCGATTTATTCATTCGAGGCTCGGCGCAAGATTCGTGAAATGATCGCCGAATTTCGGCCGGACGTAGCCCATGTCCGCAACATCTATCATCACCTCTCGCCGTCAATTCTGTGGGAACTGAAGAGGCAAGAGGTTCCCGTTGTGTATCACTTGAACGACTTCAAGGTCCTGTGCCCCAACTACAACCTGGTTTCACGTGGAGAGGCTTGTGAGGCTTGTAAAGGCGAAACTTACTGGCACATGCTAAAAGAGAAATGCTATCCAGGATTAGCGGCGCGGATAACGTTAGTGGCGGAGGCTTACCTCCACAAGAGACTGGGCTCCTACCGCAGATGCGTGAGTTGTTTTCTCGCCCCCAGCCAGTTTGTACGCAACAAATTTGTCGAGCACGGATGGGATCCAGCAAAATTCGAGGTTCTTCCGCACTTCCAGCCGATTCACCA
Source organism: Candidatus Sulfotelmatobacter sp. (assembly GCA_049693675.1). Lineage (GTDB taxonomy): Bacteria > Acidobacteriota > Terriglobia > Terriglobales > Acidobacteriaceae > Sulfotelmatobacter. The sequence goes on from JBAVQD010000017.1 coordinate 30,086, forward strand.
GGTAAGTGAGCGGAACGCAGAGAACGCGCCGCTGCTTTATTTTGGCCGGCTGTCGAAGGAAAAAGGAGTCTCCGATTTGCTGCACGCCATGCAACAACTGCCTCAACTGCCTCTGCTCGTAGCTGGGGATGGACCGGAGCGCGGCGAATTAGAGCAACTACGCGCAAAGCTGGGACTGGCCAACGTGAAGTTCGTCGGCCATATAAAGGGAGAAGAGCTGGATTTCACAATTGCGAGTTCGCGTTTTACTGTTCTGCCGTCCCATGCGTACGAGACTTTCGGTAAGACCATACTCGAATCCCACGCACATGGACGAGCCGTGGTTGCATCCGACCTGGGTTCGCGACGCGAACTGATACAAGAGGGCAAAACTGGGCTGCTGTACAGGACGGGCGACGTGCCTCAGTTGGTCGCGGCGCTCGCGTTTCTAAGCTCACGACCGAAGCTGGCGAGCGAAATGGGACGGGCGGGCCGCGACCTGCTGCAGCGAGAGTATACCCCGGAAGCACATTATGCAGCCTTGATCAATTTGTATGATCGGCTGGCTAACGGCAAGAAGAGTTCGCCAGCCTTAGAGGAGCCGAACCGGAAAATGGTTATTGCTCGCACAGAAACCCCGGCCACTCGACCCGCCGGAATTAGTTTCGTTCCACTTCATCGCCTCGAGTTAGCCCAAGTACCACAACTGAGTTCGATGCCAACGATTGACTTACCCAAGCCGACGCTACGCATCGCATTCATCGGCGGACGCGGTGTGATTTCGAAATATAGCGGTATCGAGACTTACTACGAAGAAGCCGGAGAACGGCTAGCAGCCATGGGACATCTGGTTACAGCCTACTGCAGGACCTACTTCACGCCTCCAATAGCGGAACACAATGGCATGCGAGTGGTACGGCTACCCACGTTCCGGTCCAAACATCTGGAAACATTGGCGCACACTTTTCTCAGCACCCTTCATGTACTCGTACAACCTTGCGACATAGTGCACTACCACGCCTTGGGTCCGGCATTGTTTTCGTTTATTCCACGCCTTGCCGGCAAAAAGACAGTCGTTACGGTGCAAGGCTTGGATTGGCAGCGCAAGAAATGGGGCCGTCTCGCTTCGGCTGTGCTTCGAATTGGGGAGTACGCCGCGGTCAGTTTGCCGACACAAACGGTAGTCGTCTCGCGTACGTTGCGTCAGCATTACTGGGATCGCCACCGTGCGGAAACGCGTTACGTGCCGAACGGCGGGTTGCTGCGGGAGAGACGAGCGCCTGACAAAATTCTCCAGTGGGGACTGCAGCCGCAACGCTACATTCTTTTCCTGGGAAGGTTCTCCCCGGAAAAAGGCTGCCATCTTTTGGTGGAGGCATATGAACGTCTAGATACGGATATAAAACTGGTACTGGCCGGGGGGTCGAGTTTTTGCAACGAGTATTCTCGTGAGCTCAGAACCCATACCGGCGAACGAATAAACATAATGGACTGGGCGTCAGGCAACACGCTCGATGAGTTGTTGACGAATGCAATGTTGTTCGTCCTGCCGTCGGATCTGGAGGGCTTATCTCTTGCCTTGCTCGATGCGATGGGGGCCGGCCTGTGTGTTCTGGCTAGCGACATCCCAGAAAACCGTGAAGCGGTCGAAGACGTAGGTTTTACATTCCGAAGGGGCGACAGCGCCGACTTGGCGGAACGCTTGCAATTTCTAATCGCCAATCCCGTAGTGCGAGAAGCTGCAGGAGCAGCGGCGAAACGGCGTATTCGTGAGCAATACCAGTGGAGCGGAGTTGCCCGGCAAATGGAACAGACTTACTTCGAGGTGATGGGCTGGACCGGTGCGGGAAAGTCAACGACGAGGAAGCCAAGCGCAGGAGTAAGTGCCCGTGATCCATCGACCGTACGGAGAGCCGGATAAGGTCTTCGATCGCGCCACCAGCGCGAAAGCCACTCCAATCAGCGTGAGTCATGAGGGCGGGAGGATTCCCGTCCTTTTTGTTTTACAATTAGCGTTCACTTCGCGATCTGAGTATAAGCCGCGGTAGCGGCGCGGTATGGCATCATCTCTCTTATGGACAACGCGATTCTCGTCACCGGCGGAGCCGGGTTTATCGGTTCCAATTTTATTTTGCGGTGGATGGAACGGGATGCAGCATCTGTTGTAAACCTGGACAAGCTCACTTACGCCGGAAATCTTCACAACCTGGCGAACATCGCGGAGGATAAGCGGTACGAGTTTATCCATGGCGACGTCGCGGATCGCGCCGCGGTGGCGAGCCTGCTGGAGCGGCGCAAGCCGCGAGCGATTGTGCATTTTGCCGCCGAAAGCCACGTAGATCGGTCCATCAGAGGACCGGAAGATTTTATCCGCACGAATGTTGACGGCACCTTCGCTCTACTGGAAGAAGTGCGGAGCTATTGGAGTAATCTAGACGCGCACGAAAAATCCGACTTCCGTTTTCTGCACGTTTCGACAGATGAGGTTTACGGCTCTCTTGCCCCCGCGGATCCGCCTTTTTCTGAAAAGACTCCGTACGCTCCGAATAGTCCGTATGCGGCATCCAAGGCAGCTTCAGACCATCTGGTGCGGGCGTATCACCACACTTACGGTTTGCCCACGCTTACTACAAATTGTTCGAACAACTACGGCCGATTTCAGTTTCCCGAAAAATTAATACCGCTCATCATTCTGAATGCTCTCAATGGCAAACCACTTCCGGTGTACGGCGATGGTCAGAACGTTCGCGACTGGCTTTATGTCGAGGACCACTGCGAAGCCATTGCCACGGTATTGCGCAAGGGGCGCGTGGGAGAGACATACAACATTGGCGGCTGGAATGAAAAGCGCAACATCGAAATCGTAGAAACGATCTGCGACATTGTGGACGAGCTGGCCGGCCGCCGCGGCGCTTCCCGCCGCAGTTTGATTACGTTTGTTAAGGACCGCCCCGGCCACGACCGCCGTTATGCCATGAATGCAAGTAAGATTGAGCGCGACCTTGGCTGGCGTCCCCGGGAAACATTCGAGACAGGAATTCGCAAAACCGTGAAATGGTATTTGGAGAATGACGAATGGGTTCGCAATGTCACCAGTGGAAGCTACCGGCAGTGGATTGAAACGCACTACGCTTCTTGAATTCGACTAGCGCGAGCCGATAATCCTCATGACGCAATTCGTAGGCAGCACAACATATAAGGGAATCATTCTTGCCGGTGGCTCCGGAACGCGTCTGTATCCCATCACACATGCCATGGGAAAAAGCCTGCTGCCGGTTTACAACAAACCCATGATTTATTACCCTCTGTGCACTCTGATGCTGGCGGGCATTCGCGACATTCTTCTTATCACCACGCCCGACGATGTGCCGAAGTTTCAGGCCCTTTTGGCAGACGGTAGTCAGTTTGGAATCCATCTGCAATATAAAGTGCAACCCAAGCCAGAAGGAATCGCGCAGGCTTTCCTGGTCGGTGAAACTTTCATCGGCGACAAGGCCTGTGCCCTGGTGTTGGGCGACAATATTTTTTATGGGCACGACCTGGCGAAGGATTTGCGGGAAGCTTCGAGCAAAAGTCAGGGTGCGCGAGTATTCGCCTACCCCGTGCACGATCCCGAACGATATGGAGTGGTGGAGTTTGATGGATCGGGGCGAGCCCTCAGCATCGAAGAGAAGCCTCAGCAACCGAAATCGAGATACGCGGTAACCGGACTCTATTTCTACGATAATCAGGTGATTCAGATTGCGAAGTCGTTAAAGCCCAGCGCGCGAGGCGAGTTAGAGATTACCGACGTGAATCGTGCCTACATGGAACGTGGCCAGCTCGAAGTCGTAGTCATGGGACGGGGCATGGCTTGGCTGGACACGGGCACTCATGAATCGCTGATGGAGGCATCGCTCTACATCCAAGCCATAGAAAAGAGGCAAGGCCTCATGGTGGCCTGCCCCGAGGAGATTGCTCTGCGCTCCGGTTACATTACTGCGGATCAGGTGGAGAGAAGCGGCACTTCCATGAAGAATAATAGTTACGGCGCTTATCTGCTCCAACTGCTGCGAGAGAAGGTATTCTGATGAACGTAGTCCGGCGATCCGATCCATGAGCGGCGGAATCACGACAATTCCCACCTCGCTTCCCGGAGCTTTTATTTTGGAGCCTCGCGTGTTCCGTGACGAACGCGGTTTTTTCTTGGAGAGCTATAACCAGCGGATCATGGCAGAAGCCGGAATCATCGATAACTTTGTTCAGGACAATCATTCCTGTTCTTCGCGCAATGTCCTTCGTGGGTTGCACTATCAAGTGAAGCAGCCGCAAGCGAAACTTGTTCGAGTCGTAGAGGGGGATATCCTGGACGTTGCCGTCGACTTGCGCCGAAGTTCTCCAACCTTCGGGCGTTGTGAGAGTGTGCGACTGTCGGGCGACAACAAACGTATGTTCTGGATTCCCATCGGGTTCGCTCATGGATTCTTAGTTCTGTCGGAGAAGGCACACGTACTTTACAAAGCAACCGACTTTTACGCACCTGACTACGAACGCACGCTCGCATGGAACGACCGTCAAGTTAGCATTGAGTGGCCTATCAGTGGCGAGCCAATCGTGTCGGCAAAAGACCAGCTTGGCGTGGCATTGGCCGACGCCGAAACCTTCGAATAAATCCCATGCGAGTCACTATTTTGGGTTCATCCGGACTTTTAGGTAAGGCTCTCATGCGCGAATGGCACCAAGATGCGGTCACGGGCCTCAGTTCCCGCGACGCAGATATTCGTGACGCTGGTCGTGTTCTCCAAGTTGTACGCGACACTCGTGCGGAATGGATCGTTTTGTCCGCGGCGTATACGAATGTGGATGGATGCGAGAGCAATGCAGAGCTGGCTTTTTCAGTGAACCGCGACGGCGCCGTCAACGTGGCACGCGCGGCAAGAGCGATCGGCGCGCGCCTCATGTTCCTGAGTTCCGACTACGTTTTCGACGGAGAGAAAACCACGCCATATGAAACGAACGATCTCCGAAATCCGCAAAGCGTGTACGGGCGGACCAAGGCGGACGCGGAGATTGCGCTGCTGGACCTGATTCCGGAGTGCTGCATTGTCCGAACCTCATGGCTGTTCGGAGTCGGAGGGAAATGTTTTCCCGACACGATTCTGAAGCTCGCGGCCAGCCGTCCATCCCTCGACGTGGTGAACGACCAACGTGGATGCCCCACCTATGTAGTCGACTTAGCGCGATCGATCATCTCCTTGTGCCGAAAAAACGCAGAAGAGATTATCCATGTAACGAATGCGGGGGACTGCACTTGGTTTGAATTCGCGCAACAGATCGTGCAAAGTGCCGGCCTGACCGCAGACGTAAGACCCACCAGTACCGAACGGATGGCCCGTCCGGCGCCGCGACCGGCTTACTCGGTATTATCGTCGACAAGTCTGGAGAAGTTGAGAATCACAATGCCTGCCTGGCAAGATGCGCTGAACCGATACTTGGACGAGCGACTTAAGCTGAAGTAAGCTGCCCTGCAGATTGCCCCGTTTCCCGCCAGCCTGCTACGATTGCGGAGACCTGCCTGAGGACCTTGTGAAATTAATCCAAAATTATATTGATGGCCGTTTCGTGCGTGGAGAGCACGAGTTCGACGATGTAAATCCAGCGGACGGAACGGTGATCGCGCAGGTCACGGAAGCAACGCAAGAGCAGGTGGGGGAGGCGGTCAACGCCGCCGGGCGCTCTCTTTGCGGAGAATGGGGCCGACTCGGAATACGCGAGCGGGCGGCGCGGCTGCACAAAGTAGCGGATGCGATCGAGAAGCGGTTTGACTGCTTCGTTCAGGCCGAAGTAGCGGACACGGGCAAGCCAATCTCTCTGGCCGCTAAACTCGACGTTCCTCGCGCGGCGGCAAACTTCCGAGTCTTCGCCGACCTCGTAAAGATGTCAGGAATGGAAGCGTTTCAAACCGAAACTCCAGACGGCACCAGCGCCTTGAACTACGCCCTGCGTAAGCCGTTGGGCGTGGTAGGCGTTATCACTCCATGGAATCTGCCCCTTCTTTTGCTTACATGGAAAGTGGCGCCGGCATTGGCTTGCGGGAATGCAGTAGTTGTCAAACCTTCAGAAGAAACTCCAGCCACGGCTACGCTTCTCGCCGAGGCGATGCAAGATGCAGAAATCCCAAACGGCGTTTATAACGTTGTACATGGCTTCGGTCCGAGGTCGACGGGAGAATTCTTATCTCAGCATCCAGACGTGGACGCGATCACATTTACTGGAGAATCCAGAACCGGAGCCGCCATTATGAAAGCTGTGGCGCCTATGGTCAAACCGGTTTCGTTTGAACTGGGCGGGAAGAATGCGGCCATTGTGTTTGCGGATTGCAATTTCAAAGAGACCGTTAGCGGTCTCTCCGACGCCGTCTTTCTTAATACCGGACAAGTCTGTCTGTGTGCGGAGCGTGTTTATGTGGAGCGCAATATTTTCGAGAAGGTCGTAGATGCACTTAAAGAAAAAGCGGAAAGCCTGAACGCAGGCTGGCCCACCGACGCGAAAACCGATTTCGGACCGCTCATCTCGGCGCAACATCGAGAGAAAGTTCTCTCCTATTTCCGATTGGCCAAAGAAGAAGGCGCTACAGTTATCACGGGCGGAGGCACTCCGAAATTTGACGACGCCCGCAATAACGGCTTCTACGTCCAACCAACCATCTATACTGGGCTAGCGGAATCGGCCCGATGCGTGAAGGAAGAGATATTTGGTCCGGTGTGTCACATCGCGCCGTTCGATTCGGAAGAAGAGGCTGTCGCGATGGCGAACGATACAAAGTACGGACTGGCGGCGTCGGTATGGACAAGCAACTTAAAACGCGGACATCGCGTAGCGCAACAGATGAATGTGGGCATCACCTGGGTAAATTGCTGGTTCCTGCGCGATCTGCGAACTCCGTTCGGTGGAGTGGGGCTTTCAGGAATTGGCCGCGAAGGCGGAATCCATTCGCTGAACTTTTATTCCGAGCTGAACAATATTTGCATCCGACTTTAAGAATATGGGCACGATCGAGAGCAAAGTAGTGGAAGGGATAGCGACGCCACGCGGCAAATATCCTCATATCAAGCGGGCGGGTGACTTCCTGTTTGTTTCTGGAACCAGCGCGCGCTGCGCCGACAATACAATTGCCGGGGCCGAAGTTGACCCACTTGGCGCCACGCAGCTCGATATCCGCAAACAAACCCGGGCAGTAATCGAGAACATTCGCGACATTCTGCAGAGCGCGGGAGCGCAGCTAACAGATGTAGTCGAACTTTCCACTTACCTTGTAAACATGAACGATTTCGCCGGCTACAACGAAGTGTATGGAGAGTTCTTCGGATACGACGGTCCGGCAAGGACGACCGTGGCCGTGCATCAACTGCCGCATCCGCACTTGCTGATCGAGATTAAAGCGATGGCCTACAAGCCCCAGAAATAGGAGAGACGATGGCGTCCATCAAGAATCTGAAGGCTTTCAACTTCCAGGCTTGGATCGAACAGAACAAGGAGAAACTCAAACCTCCGGTCGGCAACGCTCAAGTGTGGGAAGACGGCGAAATGATGGTGACCGTTGTTGGAGGCCCCAACCAACGCCGCGACTATCACGACGACCCCACGGAAGAATTCTTTTATCAGTTGAAAGGAGACATTGTCCTTCGCGTCATAGAGACGCCCGGCAGGCCGCCGTTAGATATTCCGATTAACGAAGGCGAGATTTTTCTTTTACCGAAACACATGCGCCACTCGCCGCAACGTCCGGCTGAAACCATCGGCGTGGTCATCGAAGTTCCGCGTCCGGAAGGCTCACTTGATGCGTTCGAGTGGTATTGCCCGAATTGCCATCAGTTGGTTCATCGCGCAGAATTGAAGCTGAAGAGCATCGTTAAGGATCTGCCGCCTGTGTTCGAGCAATTCTATGGCAACGAGAGTAAGCGCAAATGCGGGCACTGCGGCACCGTTCATCCTGGCAAATGAAGCATGCAAGTTATCGACATCCATAATCATTTCTTCCCCAGTTCCTGGCCTGATCTTGCGGCACGCTATGGCACGCCGAACTGGCCGTGGATCAAACATACAGAGCGGGGAAAAGCCGACATCATGGTTGGAAATCGATTCTTCCGCCACATTTATTCTGCATGTTGGGATCCGGAAGTTCGGCTTCGTGAAATGGATCGCGACGGCGTTGATTTGCAGGTGATGTCTGCGACGCCGGTGCTGTTCGCTTATGACCGGCCGATTGAGCATGCGCGCGATTGTGCAGAAATGTTCAACGATGCGGCGCTCGAACTTTGCAGCCGCGGGCAAGGGCGGCTGAAAGCGTTTTGCCAAGTGCCACTGCAAGATGTTGATGCATCTTGTAAGGAACTGAGCCGCTGCATGCGGGCCGGGCATCTAGGCGTACAAGTCGGCAATCATGTAGGAAGCAAGAATTTGGATGACGCCGGCATCGTAACTTTCTTGCATCATTGCGCGGATGAAGGCGCTGCCGTCCTCGTGCATCCCTGGGAAATGCTGGGGCAGGAGCGGATGCCGAAATACATGATGCCTTGGACGGTCGGTATGCCGGCGGAAACACAACTTTCGGTCGTCGCTCTGATTTTGAGCGGAGCATTGGATCGCCTGCCTCGATCGCTCCGCATATGTTTTGCACATGGCGGCGGAAGCTTCGCATTCTTGCTGGGGCGCCTGGAAAATGCCTGGCATCATCATCCGGTTGCGCGCGGTGATTGCCAACATCCGCCTAGCTATTATCTCAACCGCTTTTACACTGACTCTGCTGTGTTCGACCAGCGCACGTTGCAGTTTTTAGTAGGAACGATGGGGGCGGATCGCGTGCTGCTGGGATCGGATTATCCTTTTCCTCTGGGCGAAGAGCGAGTAGGAAATCTGATCCGCCAAAGCAATTTGCCGCAACATACGAAGGCCAAACTGCTGGGCAGAAACGCAACTGAATTCTTGAAACTTGAACCTGAGACGCACGAAGCCGATGAAAAGCAACGATCAATCGCTGTAGTCGGCTCCAGTCCTGTAGCGCCAGAACCCGAACACCTCACCTACAGCTCGTATCTGAAGGTTCCGGAACTGCTTGACTTGCAGCAGCCAAAGTCTTCGCCGGTACATCACGACGAATTGTTATTCATTATCGTGCATCAGACTTACGAGTTATGGTTCAAGGAATTGCTGCACGATCTTGATGCGGTGGTCGCGAACTTGCAAAGGGCAAGTGCGGCTCCGCAATCGCATGATGAGGTTTATGAAGCAGCGCGGCTGTTGCGACGTTGTACGGAAATTACCCGAGTGTTGGTGGAGCAGTTCACCATTTTGGAAACGATGCTGCCGACGCATTTTCTTTCCTTTCGCGGTCTGCTGGAACCTGCCAGCGGATTCCAGTCGGAGCAATTTCGAGAGATCGAATTTCTGTGCGGGTTAAAAGATGAAAAAATGCTGCGCTATCACCGTCCCACTCCGGAAGCGTACGCAAGCCTGAAGCGCCGATTGGAAGAGCCCTCGCTGCGCGACGTATTCTTTGGAGCATTGCAGGCTATGGGCAAACTCCCGGCCCTCAGTAACAACGCAACTGAAAAAGAGAATTTCGAGGCTCGCGCCCGCGCGGTCCATGCACTCTATCAGAATGAGCGTCATCATCGCGACTGGATCGACGTCTGCGAACGTCTCACGGAGTTTGACGAACTGGTAGTGAGCTGGCGCCTGCGGCACATCCAGCTGGTCGAACGAATTATCGGCATCCGCATGGGTACTGGCGGAAGTGCGGGGTCGTCTTACTTGAAGTTGACGCTCGACAAGAAATTTTTCCCGGAGTTGTGGGAAGCCAGGACGTTGTTGACCGAGTGAAGTATTGCTGCGCTCCTTGCTCAGCAAGTATCCAGTCTTTTCATCCGAATGAAAGCCACATCTGAAAAAGTAACGCTGGTCGGTGCGGGCTTGAATGGACCTCTGCTTGCCATTCTCCTGATGCGGCGGGGATTTTCCGTCGAGATTTACGAACGTCGTCCCGATATGAGGAGAGTACGCACCAGTGCGGGACGGTCGATTAATCTGGCGTTATCGACACGAGGAATTCACGCATTGCGGCAGGCCGGCCTTTGGGAGAAGATGCGCGGTATCACCATCCCAATGAAGGGCAGGATGATGCATTCGATCGCCGAAGAACTTACGTTCCAACCCTATGGGAAAAATGAGGCCGAGGTCATTCACTCGATTTCGCGGGCGGAACTGAATATGGAGCTCATGAATGCTGCGGAAGAAGAGGGTGCGACGATCCATTTTCATCGGCGTTGCCAAGGGTGCGATTTAAAAACCGGAGAGATCCGACTGCGCAATGAAGATACAAGCGAAGAAACTAAACAGAAGACTGAGGTCCTGATTGGCTGCGATGGTGCAGCATCCGCCCTGCGAGCAGAGATGCTCAAGTTGAGTCAATTCGACTTTTCTCAACAGCATCTTGACTATGGGTACAAGGAGTTGACAATCCCAGCCGGTCCCGACGGAAAACCTCTTCTGGAGCCGAACGCCCTTCACATCTGGCCCCGGGGCAATCACATGTTGATTGCGTTACCAAATATAGATGGCACCTTCGCTTGCATTCTCTTTTTGCCGTTCCAGGGTGTAGACAGCTTCGCCAGCCTCAGCAGCGAAATGGACGTAATTCATTTTTTCCAGGAACGTTTTCCTGACGCCAATCGACTGATGCCCCAACTCGCGGAGAATTATGCTGCCAATCCGACGGGCGCGATGGTCACCATCAAGTGCTCTCCCTGGCATGTACACGGAACTCTGCTGCTGGGCGACGCCGCTCACGCGATCGTTCCCTTCTTTGGCCAGGGAATCAACTGTGGATTTGAAGATTGCACTTATCTGGTCGAGTTGCTCGACCGGCACGGCGCAGACTGGACCAGAGTATTCGCGGAGTTCGAAAAAGAGCGCAAGGTAAATACCGATGCCATAGCAGATATGGCGATTGAAAACTTTACCGAAATGCGAGATCGGGTTGCGGATTCACAGTTTCTACTCACCAAGAAAGTGGAACTGGCGATCGAGGCGCGGTATCCGAACCTCTTCATCCCGAAGTATGCTATGGTCACGTTCCATAGAATTCCTTACTCCGTCGCTCTGTCTCGAGGTGCCGTCCAGGAGCAAATACTGAACGAACTCAGCAAGAGCATCCAGCGCGTAGCGGATCTCGACTGGGATAAAGCAGACCGATTGATCCATCGCGATTTAACTCCGCTGGAGCTACCGCATTGACAAGTCCGGAGTTTAGCTGGAGTGAGGATTTCGCTATCGCGATGGATGAAAGCGATCCGCTGCGGAATTACAGAGAGCGCTTCTTTCTTCCTAAAACCGCCAATGGTGAAAATTGTGTATATCTCTGCGGGCACTCGCTAGGACTTCAGCCCAAGACAGCTGCGGAATACATACAGCAGGAGCTAAAAGACTGGGCCGAACTTGGCGTCGAGGGGCACTTTCAAGCTGCAAATGCGTGGATGCCTTATCACCGGCTGCTTACGAACCAGACCGCCGCACTTGTAGGAGCCAAGCCCACAGAAGTTGTGGTTATGAATTCGCTCACGGTAAATCTTCACCTGATGATGGTGTCGTTCTATAGGCCGACGCCGGCGCGACATAAAATCGTTGTCGAGCGTGGGGCATTCCCTTCCGATCAGTACGCGGTGAAATCGCAGATCGCTTTTCATGGCTACGATCCTGCCAGCTCTCTGATTGAATTAAGTTCACTGCCGCGCGAGTCGTGTCTACGAGATGAAGAAATCAACCTGTTGATCGAGCGCTTGGGGGATGAGATCGCATTGATTCTCCTGGGGGGAGTGAATTACGCGACCGGCCAGGCGTTCGATATGGCGAACATTACGCGCGCTGGCCACGCAAAGGGTTGCGTGGTGGGGTTCGATCTGGCGCATGCCGCCGGCAACCTGCCTTTGAAATTGCACGATTGGGGTCCAGACTTCGCGGTTTGGTGCAGCTATAAGTATCTGAATGGCGGTCCAGGGTGCGTGGCTGGCTGCTTTGTTCATGAGCTCCACGCGCACTCCTTGGACTTGCCACGGTTTTCTGGATGGTGGGGTCACGACGAACGATCTCGGTTCGAAATGGGGCCGACGTTCCAGGCGATGTCCGGCGCTGAGGGCTGGCAGCTGAGCAATCCCTCGATTATCACTCTGGCGGTCTTGCGCGCTTCAATGCAAATTTTTCACGAGGCGGATATGGAACGCCTGCGGGCTAAGAGCGTGATGTTAACCGGCTACCTGGAATTCTTGTTAAACCAGATTTTGCTGGATCAGAAATTCTCTTCCGCCTTTTCGATTATTACGCCGCAAGAACAGGTTCGGCGTGGAGCGCAGCTTTCTATCCGAATCCCAAAAAACGGGCGGGCATTGTGTGAACGTCTCACCCGCGAAGGCATTGTGGGCGATTGGCGAGAACCGGATACCTACAGGGTTGCACCTGTTCCCCTCTACAACTGTTATGGCGACGTCTTCCGGTTTGCCCAGAGATTCGCCAACGCGATTGGATAGTTTCCCGAAGAGCGCGTAGTTCAATCCTGAGATTACTTCCGTAATACGGCGATGTCGCAGCCTGAACTTACACTCTTAAAGTGGGATCGATCTCTGTGCAGCAACCAAGCAAGTGGATGGGAATTTTGTGTGCGGTGGTTTGCGTCCACATTTTAGTGACGCTGCTGGCCCCGCACAGCATTGGACTCACAGCGTTCGGGGACCTCATGCAGTGCGTTCTGCTTTTCGCTGGAACGCTCTCCATCCTCTCAAATATAAAAACCACCGACAAGAAGGCCCAGCTCTTCTGGTCCCTTATGGCTTTGGGCTGCGGGATGTGGCTCTGCGTCCAAGTTTTGTGGACCTACTTTGAAGTCTTCCTTCGCCAAGAGGTGCCGAATCCGTTCGTCGCAGATGTGGGATTGTTCCTGCATGTGGTGCCTATGATGGCCGCCTTGGCGGTGCAACCTCACATTCGCCGAAACGATCATTCTCTCCGGCTGGCAAGTGTCGATTTTTTTCTACTGCTCGCGTGGTGGCTCTATCTGTATCTGTTTATCGTTATTCCCTGGCAATACGTTTCTCCGAACGAAGTGATTTACGGACGCAGCTTCGATCTGCTCTACGCTTGTGAACAAATCGTGCTGGTTATTGGCGTAGGCCTGGCCTGGAAGAACAGCCGCGGCTCGTGGCGGATCATCTACTCGCAGTTCTTCAAGGCCACATTGCTGTACAGCGTTAGTTCTATTTTGGCCGGCGTAGCCATCGACTTCCATCGCTACTATACCGGGAGTCTTTATGACGTCCCACTCGTCGCGTCCATGGCGTGGTTCGCGACGATTGGATTCATGGCCCGCGGACTCTCCACCGACGCTTCCTCTGAACAGCAACCCCCACCAGGGCACAGCATGTGGACCGCGAGGCTGGCGATGCTCGCGGTGTTCTCGACGCCGCTGATGGTGGTCTGGGCGGAATTTGGAGGATACGCTCCGCAGCGCGTGCGCTCTTACAGGCTCTTGTTAACCGCAGCAGCGATGGTTTCAATGGGCGCTCTGGTGTTCGTTAAGCAGCACTGGATGGACCGCAAGCTGCTTCACTTGCTGCGCTTGTCTCGCCAGAATCTCGATGAGATGTGCCAGTTGAAAGACGAACTGGAGAATAAAGAGCAATCTCTTCGCTGGCACAGTCTGGAATTACAGCGCAAGAATCTCGAACTACAGCAGATTTCCTACACCGACCCGCTCACCGGCGTCTGGAACCGGCGCTACCTGGAAGAAATCCTTACAGCCGAATCTGGACAAGTATTGAGAAACTACGAGAGGGCGCGGGGCGGCGACATCCGGAAGATGGATCATCGCGACCTTGTCTTTCTTATGGTCGATGTGGATTTTTTCAAGGAAGTCAATGATCTGCATGGCCATCCCGCGGGCGATCGGCTGCTGCAATTAGTGGCCGAGCGACTGAGCAAAGTAGTACGTAAATCCGATGTGTTGGTCCGGTGGGGAGGAGAGGAATTCCTGATCATGTCGCGTTCCGCAGATCCCTCCGGCACGCCCGCGTTCTGTGATCGAATTCTGGATGTGATGGCTGGTGAGCCGTTTGATCTTGGACACGGCATTCATGTGCGCAAGACCTGTTCGGTGGGTTGGGCACCTTTCCCCTGGAGCCGCCGCGCCTACGAGGCAATTTGCGTGGAAGAGACCATTGAACTGGCGGATACGGCGCTCTACCGAGCCAAGGCCGGAGGGAGAAATCAGGGGATTGGAATCTTGCCAGCGGACGGCTCATGGGCCCCGCAGCACAAAATCTCTCTCCGCGATTTGCAAACAGATATTGGTGTGCTCACCTGCACTGTGACGGTGCAGAATATCGGCTCCAGCAATCTGAAACAAGCGATCGCCGAAAGCTTGACTTCGCAGAAACCGACGGGCGTCTGAATTCATACCCTCCTTGCAGATAAACCGGAATGCCACTAAAGTGATTGAGGCCTAGAATCACAAAGGGCAGCACGAAAAATGGGTGAGGCACTTTCAACCATGAATCCACAAACTTCTACGCGCCAAACCGCTCTCCGCCAGAAAGCCCAACTAATGTCCGCATCGGAAATTGAGCGCACGCTGGTCCGCCTGGCTTACGAAATTGTTGAAAAGAACGGTGGCGTAGAGGGCTTGGGGCTGATCGGAATTCGTCGTCGTGGCGTGCCGATTGCCGAGCGCCTGGGCAAGATCATTGCTCGCATCGAGAATTCCGATGTTCCAGTTGGCACATTGGATATCACGTTCTACCGCGACGATCTTTCTACGCTGGGGCCCAAGCCGGTAGTTCAGGAACGAGAGATCGGCTTTTCCATCGAGGACAAGAATATTGTCCTGGTCGACGATGTGCTCTTCACGGGACGGACGGTGCGCGCAGCCATGGACGCCCTCTTTGCGCATGGCAGGCCAAGCCGGGTGCAACTGTGCGTGCTGATCGACCGCGGCCACCGCGAATTGCCAGTGGAGGCCAGCTTCGTGGGCCGCAACGTTCAGACCACCATGAACGAGGTAATCGAGGTGAAGTTAACCGAAATCGATGATGCGGAAAAGGTTCTGTTGATGGAAAAATAATCTTGCGAAGATGAAAAAAAATAAGGACGGCGAGAAATCGCCGTCCTTATTATTTTTCAATCACCAAATTACGCTATTTTCGTGCAAATCGCCTTCGTCTGCGTGTAAAGGCTGAGAGCATCGTGTCCCATCTCACGACCCCATCCGGATTGCTTATATCCTCCGAATGGCATAGCGGCATCAAAAATGTTGTAGCAGTTGATCCAGACGGTCCCAGCGCGCAGATATTCCGCAGTTCGATGGGCTTTGCCGATATCGTTCGTCCAGACAGCGGCCGCTAAGCCGTACTCACTATCGTTGGCGCGTGGCAAAATTTCCTCAGGATTATTAAATGGCATTGCTGCCACCACCGGCCCGAAAATTTCCTCCTGCACCACCTTCATATCTTCGCGCGTATTCACAAGGACGGTGGGTTCCACAAAATATCCCTTGTCCCCTTTCTTGTGACCACCTGCAAGAGCTGTTGCGCCTTCCGAGAAGCCAGATTCCAGATATCCGCAAACTCGGCTCAACTGCTCCTGAGAAACCAGTGGACCCATTTGGGTTTCAGGATCAAGACCGGAACCGACCTGGATTTTCTTGGCATAGTCGGCCACTCCTTCCACAAAGCGATCGAAGATCGGTTTCTCAACGTAGAGTCGCGACCCGGCACTGCAGCACTGCCCATGATTGAAGAAGATGGCGCTGGCCGCGCCGGGAATGGCTGTTTCAAGGTCGGCATCCTTGAATACGACGTTTGGCGATTTTCCTCCAAGTTCGAGGGAAACTTTTTTCAAGTTGCCGGTTGCGGCATGCACGATCAGTTTGCCAACTTCGGTGGAACCGGTGAAAGCGATTTTATCGACCTCAGGATGACCTGCCAGCGCTGCGCCAGCCGTCTCGCCATAGCCTGGTACGATGTTGACTACGCCTTCGGGGAAACCTGCCTCCATGATAAGTTCACCCAGGCGCAGCGCCGAAAGCGGAGTTTGTTCCGCCGGCTTCAATACGACGGTACAACCGCATGCCAGCGCGGGACCCAGTTTCCACGCAGCCATCAGCAGCGGAAAGTTCCAAGGAATAATCTGCCCCGCAACTCCAACCGGTTCTCGCAGAGTGTAAGCGAGATACTTCGCGCCGGGAGTATAAGGGACTGAGATTGGAATAGTGTTGCCCTCAATCTTCGTGGCCCATCCAGCCATGTAGCGGAAAAGGTCCACAGCCAAAGGCACGTCGGCAGCCTTTGCGATCGCAAGCGGCTTGCCGTTGTCGAGGCTCTCCAGGTAGCCGAATTCTTCGGTGTGTGCTTCCAGCAAATCGGCGAGTTTCCAAATCAAGCGTCCGCGTTCGGAGGCCGTCATTCGACGCCACGGTCCGTGGTCGAAGGCCTTGCGGGCCGCCTTCACGGCTTCTTCAATATCCTGACGATCGCCTTCCGCCACCTGAGCGAGAATCTCACCAGTGGCGGGATTATATGTAGGAAACGTCTTTCCCGAAATTGCGCTCACCCATTTGCCATTGATTAACATTTTGCGCGGCTTCTCGATGAAGTCAGCCACTTGCGGATGAATCTGCGGCGACACTGCAATACCCATAACATCCTCCTTAATCAAGAACGAGAGATCGAGCAAGAACTTGCATGACGCGTAGCGAAAACTAAAAGATTCCGAGCGAAGAGAATAACGGAAATATGCTAGCCCTGACTCATTACAAAAGCAATTGCGATTCGGATGGCCCGGCTTCGGCCAAAAGACGCATACTCTACTTATGAGGGCAATCGAGCACCCCAGGGTTAAAGTCTGTTGCATTTCAAGCCGCGATGAAGCCGGGATGGCTATCGATTGCGGCGCCAGTGCCGTGGGTTTGGTTTCCGCCATGCCTAGCGGCCCGGGAGTAATCCCGGAAGAACGAATTGAAATGATAGCCGCATCGGTTCCTCCGCCGATCGCCACTTTTTTGCTTACATCGAAGCAGGATGCGGAGAGCATCGTTGCCCAGCAGCGACGCTGCCGCACCAACACGATTCAAATTGTGGATCGTTTTCTGGGGTCGTATGAAGAGCTGAGGGTCGCTCTTCCGGGAATATCGATTGTGCAGGTCGTCCACGTAACCGGCGAGGAATCTGTAACAGAAGCCATTGCAGTTGCTGCCCATGTGGATGCGCTTCTCCTCGACTCAGGAAATCCAATGCTTGCAACCAAAGAATTAGGGGGCACCGGGCGGAGGCACAACTGGGCGTTGAGCCAGCGCATCCGAGAGCAGATTGATATCCCGATTTTTTTGGCCGGAGGATTGAATCCAGATAACGCGCACGAAGCCGTGCTGGAAGTTGGTCCCTTCGGGCTTGACATCTGCACGGGCGTACGCAGCCAGGGAAAGCTCGATGAGCGGAAACTGCGTGCGCTATTCGCAAGCTTGAAGGTTACGCAAACTCGTTGACCGCGTGATCAAAATCAGCAGCACTTTCGATTGATGTGAGCAATAAGCCATGCACTTACTGAATTAATAAAAACTCCTGCGTTGCGTATTCACGAGTTACAATGACTTCGTTTTCGACGGTCTAGGCGGGATCTCCTCTGTTATGGTCCAGAAAAGTCTTTCAAATAGCGTGCAGGCTCAACTGCTGCGCTCGGCGAAGAAGGCAATGAAAAATGCTCATGCTCCGTACTCGAAGTTTCGAGTGGGGGCCGCGATCCTTCTATCGAACGGCAAAATCTTTCGCGGTTGCAATGTAGAAAACGCGTCTTATGGAATGACCAATTGTGCAGAACGCACGGCGATCTTTTCCGCAGTCGCACAGCTCGGACCTAAGATTGAGATTCGCGCAGTGTCCGTGGTCAACGACCAGGGCGTTCCTTGTTCGCCATGCGGAGCTTGTCGGCAGGTGATTTACGAATTCGGACCGGACGCAACAATTTTCTTTAAAGGAACCGATGGACCGCGGCAGGCCCATATCACCGAGTTGCTTCCGGAAGGGTTCCGTCTCCAGTGAATCCCGCCGCGACCTCAGCCCAGACATTCCGCGCCATCGATGTGATCCGCAAGAAGCGAGACGCGGGGGAACTGTCTCGTGGTGAAATCGAATCTCTGGTAGACGCGTACACTGCCGGTGACATCCCCGACTATCAGGTTTCCGCGTGGCTGATGGCAGTTGTTTTGCGCGGAATGACGCGTGCCGAGACTGCTGCGCTTACGGATGCGATGTTGCGATCGGGCGAAGTTCTCGATTTCTCCTCGCTCCCCGGCAAGAAAGTAGACAAGCATTCAACTGGTGGAGTGGGCGACAAGACCTCGCTCGTGCTCGCCCCGCTCGCCGCGGCCGCAGGTATAACTGTCCCGATGATCAGCGGACGCGGCTTGGGGCACACGGGCGGGACGCTTGACAAGCTCGAGGCTATTCCTGGCTTCAGCGTGAACCTTTCCGTCGCGCAATTTCGTCGCGTGCTGGAGACTTGTGGTTGCGCCATGATTGGCCAGACTGACGAAATCGCTCCCGCTGATCGCAAGCTTTACGCATTGCGCGATGTGACGGGCACGGTCGAGAGTCCATATCTAATTTGCGCTTCGATCATGAGCAAGAAGCTTGCCGAAGGCATCGACGCCCTGGTGCTCGACGTAAAGACAGGCTCCGGCGCATTCATGAAGACTGAAGAAGATGCTGCCTTTCTCGCCGAACTCATGGTTGAAACGGGCGAGCGAATGGGCAAACAAGTGGTCGCGCTCATTACGGATATGGATCAGCCGCTGGGATGCATGATCGGCAACGCGCTTGAAGTGGTCGAAGTAATCGAGATTCTGCGCGGACAAGGTCCGGAGGATTTACGTCAGCTTTGCCTCGAACTTGCCGGTTGGATGCTTCAACTCGGTGGAGTGGCGAATACGGTCACCGGAGGAAGGAAGCTGAGCGAGAAATTAATCGCATCCGGCAAAGCGCTCGACAAATTTCGCCAGATGGTCGAACTGCAAGGCGGAGACCCGCGGGTGGTCGACGATCCAGAGAAATTGCCGCGAGCGCGACACGCGATGATCCTTTCCAGTCCGCGCAACGGGTATCTCGCGTCTCTGCAATGTGAGCAAGTCGGCACAGCATGTGTAATTCTTGGCGGCGGCCGAGAGCGAAAAGAAGATTCGGTCGATCCAGCCGTCGGGATCGTGCTGCACAAAAAGGTCGGAGACGCGATTTCGACTGGCGAACCGCTGGCGACGGTTCACTACAACGACGAATCACTCGCTGATCGTGCCAGGGAACTGCTTGTGAAAAGCTATAGGATTACCGACTTGCCAGTGCAAGGGAAGAGACCTCTGATCCATCGCGTGATCGCGCATGATCGAACACAGGTGATCGGAAGCCCCGGAGAGAAAAACTGAATGGGACGCTACACTGGAATCCTAGGCCTTTTAGCTATGCTCGGTTTGGCCTATGCCTTTTCGAACAACCGCCGCGCGATTCGCTTGAAAACCGTGGCTTGGGGTTTGGGCCTGCAGTTTGCCTTCGCCATATTGGTATTGCGAATCGACGCCGGGCGTCGCCTCTTTCAGAAGGCTGGAGACGTAGTGAGCCGCCTGCTGAGCTACTCTTTTGTCGGTTCAGAGTTTGTCTTCGGCGACCTCGGGAAACAAGGCTCGCATCTCGGCTTCTATTTCGCCTTTCAAGTACTGCCGGCGATTATTTTCATCTGCGCATTTTTCGCCGTGCTTTATCACTTCGGAATCATGCAGCTCATCATCAAAGGCGCGGCTTGGCTAATGACTCGAGTGATGGGCGCCAGCGGCGCGGAATCGCTCAATATCGCCGCCAGCATCTTCATGGGACAAACGGAAGCCCCGGTCACCATCCGTCCATTTCTGCCTGACCTTACGCACTCGGAACTTATGACCGTAATGACCAGCGGCATGGCCCACGTCTCCGGCGGAATCATGGCGGCTTACATTGCATTCGGGATAGAACCGAAACATCTGCTGAGCGCGGTAATCATGACGGCGCCGGGAACGCTACTAGTGGCAAAGATGCTCGTGCCCGAAACCGAGCAGCCGAGAACTGCTGGCCGGGTTGTTATGCCCGAAGGTGAAGAGCAGTCCGAAAAAGAAGAGAATCTTCTTGGCGCGGTCGCACGGGGAACGACTGACGGCCTGCATATGGCTTTGAACATTGCTGCCATGTTAATCGCCTTCCTGGCACTGATCGCGCTGGCAGACGGTATTCTCGGCGGAATACACCATTGGGTCGCGTGGGTCCCAGAAAGTCTGGAAAAGATTTTCGGCGCCGTCTTCGCGCCGGTTGCCTGGGTGATTGGCGTGCCCTGGCGCGACTGCGGTGTGATTGGAACCTTGCTGGGCACGCGCATGGTGCTCAACGAGCTCGTCGCATTTTCCATGCTCGGACCCATGAAAGCCGCGCTCGACCCGCGCTCATTTACCATTGCGACATTCGCGCTTTGCGGCTTTGCAAATCTGAGCTCCATCGGAATACAGATCGGCGGCATCGGAGCGCTCGCACCAAATAAAAAAAGCGAACTGGCAAGACTCGGAATTCGCGCGATGCTGGCCGGAACAATGGCGAATCTGATGTCAGCATCAATTGCCGGGATGTTGCTGTAATGCCAAACGGCTGAAATCTCCGCACGAATTCTGCGCCTTCGGCTTTCTCTAGACCGAGTCTGGGGAAGCATTCTGAGTGGTTTGCTATCCTACGCATGTGCCACGCACTTTTTTAATCGATACCGATACCGCTTCCGACGATGCTGTTGCGCTCATCATGGCTCTTCGCGCCCCTGACGTGCGTGTGGCTGCGATCACCATGGTCGCTGGGAATGTGGACGTCCGACAGGCCACACGTAATGCTCTGTACACCATTGAACTTTGCGGTGCCAGCGTTCCAGTGTACGTTGGCGCGGAAAAGCCGCTGCTACGCACGTACGGGAATGCAACCTGGTTTCATGGTCGCGACGGATTGGGCGATCATAATTATCCCGCTCCTCGTAGAACTGCTGAAAGGTTGCACGCTGTCGACGCGATCGTCAATACGATCGAAGCCAATCCTGGACTTGTGGTCGTCACACTTGGACCACTTACAAATCTCGCCCTCGCGCTGGCCAGGAAGCCGGCCATTGTCGACAAAGTCAGCCGCTGCGTAGTGATGGGAGGCGCGCCTTGTTGCGAAGGAAATATCACCCCGGCTGCCGAATACAACATCTGGGTCGATCCGGAAGCCGCGCGCATCGTCATGCTGGCCGGGCTTCCCATTGAACTTATCGGCTGGCAACTCTCGCGAGGAGACGCGGTAGTGGATCAGAACGATGTCAGTAGAATTCAAGAATTAAAGTCGGCGCTTGGGGACTTCGCGGTCGAATGCAACAGCTACGCTCGTCACGCTTATAAGGTGCAGACTCAAGAAGACGGCATCTGTTTGCCTGATCCCGTTACGATGTGCATCGCGCTTGACCCGACTGTCGCACTCGACTGGACCGAACATTATGTAGATATCGAAACACAAAGTGAGCTAACGCGTGGGATGACGGTGGTCGATCGTCTGAATGTGGCCCACGATGATCGTAACCGAGCGCTCTGGGAGCCCGTACTACGGGCGAAGCGTAAAACAAAAGTATGTTGGAGGATCGATAACAAGCGCTGGAAAGAGGCGCTATTCGCGGCGTTGCGCTAGCTCGGTAGTAATCGCATTCGAGAACTACCCATTTATCTGCGAATAAGTTGAACGTCGCAAGAACTGTCCCTGTCCGGCGCTGCCCAGGAACTTGTCTCGCTCTACGACGATGCGGCCGCGGGAGAGAACCACTTCCGGCATACCAGTCACCTGAATGCCTTCGAACATCGAATAGTCCACGCGCATGTGATGAGTCTTGGCGCTGATCGTGTGTTGGCGCTTGGGATCGAAAACTACGAGATCGGCGTCGCTACCGACTGTGATCGTTCCCTTACGGGGATACAAACCGAAGAGCTTGGCCGGAGTCGTGGAAACCAATTCGACGAATCGATTCACACTGAAACGTCCCTGAGCGACCCCACCGGAGAAAATCAGGCTCATGCGATGTTCAATGCCCGGGCCACCGTTCGGAATCTTCGTAAAATCGCCGCGTCCAAGTTCCTTCTGCTCCTTAAAGCAAAAGGGACAATGATCCGTAGAAACTACTTGCAGATGATCCTGCTTGAGGCCGTTCCAGAGCTTTGCCTGATGCCATTTCTCTCGCAGCGGTGGCGTAAAAACATATTTCGCACCTTCAAAATCGGGTACGTCAAAGTTTTCAATGGACAGATACAAATACTGCGGGCACGTTTCCGCGTAGACTGGCAGCCCGCGGTCGCGCGCCTCGCGCACTTTCTCGAGCGCTTCGTTGCAGCTCAAATGGACGATGTAGATGGGAGCGCCCGCCATTTCAGATAGCGCGATAGCGCGGGAGACGGCCTCAGCCTCCGCCGTGGTGGGGCGAGTGAGAGCGTGATATTTCGGCGCCGTCTTCCCTTCTGCCAGCGCCTGTTGGACGATGACGTCGATTGCACTACCATTTTCAGCGTGCATGCAGATGAGCCCGCCGTTTTTTGCGGTGGTCTGCAACGCCCGAAAGATGCTGGCGTCATCCAGCATAAACACGCCGGGATATGCCATGAAAAGTTTAAAACTAGTCACGCCTTCGCCGACCAGGGAATTCATTTCCTTGAGCTGCCCATTGCCGATGTCAGTCACAATGCAGTGGAACGCATAATCGCATACGGCTTTCTTCGCAGCCTTGTCCATCCAAGTATCAAAGGCCTGTCGCAAGGACTGCCCCTTGTACTGGATGGCAAAGTCGATCAGCGTGGTGGTTCCGCCGAAGACGGCGGCACGGGTCCCAGTTTCAAAGTCGTCGGCGCTGGTGGTGCCGCCGAATGGCATATCCAGATGAGTATGCACGTCGATGCCGCCGGGGAAAACATATTTTCCGGATGCGTCCAGAACTCTTGTGGCATTCTCGCGCGGAAGGTCTTTGCCGATGGCTGAAATCTTGCCATCCGTGATAGCAACATCGGCCACGTAGGTGTCGGTTGCGGTAACCACGGAACCGTTGCCGATGATCGTGTCAAAGCCCATCCATGCCTCCGCGTGCGGCTGAGATGAAACAGAAATTCTATGCTACACTGCCGCACTTCAGGTGCTCATATTTCTCGAGTGATGAAAGGTCCGTCATGCAATTTGGGATTACGCTTAAGCCTGACATTTCGGTTGAGCGCATCGTCGGCTTGACGCGTCAAGCGGAAGCTGCCGGTTTCGATTACGGATGGCTCTTCGACTCCCACGTTTTATGGATGGACCCTTACCCTTTGCTGACGCTGATGGCCGCGAACACGCAGCGGATGCGGCTTGGCACGTTGGTGACGAATCCTGCGGTTCGCGATCTCACGGTGACTTCCAGCCTGTTCGCCACGCTGAATCTGATCTCGGGTGGCAGAATGGAGCTTGGCATCGGACGGGGAGACAGTTCGAGACGCGTGCTGGGTAAGAAGCCGGTCAGTTGGTCTCAGTTAGAAACGGCGGTAAGGATTTTTCGGGATCTCACGGCCAGCCGCGAGATCGAGTATGAAGGTCAGCCGACACGCCTCACATGGGCCAAAGATTCTCCGCGAGTCTGGATTGCGGGATATGGACCCAAAGTATTGCACATGGCAGGACGCGTCGCCGACGGCATTATCTTACAGTTTGCCGATCCTGATTTAATTTCATGGTGCCTGGGCTTTGTGAAAGAAGGTGCTCGGGCGGCGGGACGAGATCCAAAGCGGATTGAAGTAATGTCTGCAGCTCCGGTTTGGGTCTCCGATGATTTGTCTGTTGCGCGCGAACGCGTCCGCTGGTTCCCTGCCCTGGTTTCCAATCACGTGATGGATCTCATTCGACAGTACAAGCCGGAAGACCTGCCACCGGCGCTTACTTCTTATGTGCAGGATCGTGGTGGCTATGATTATTTGCATCACTGCGTGGTGGAAAGCGACAATGCGAATTTTGTTTCGGACGAAGTGGTTGATCGCTTTTGCGTCATCGGCCCGCCTGAAGCACATCAGGAGAGGCTGCGTAGGCTAGCCAGCGCCGGCGTGACTCAGTTCAATTTGTACCTGATGTGCGGAGACGAAGAACAATCGCTTGAAACCTACCGGCGCGATGTCTTGCCCGGGCTGTCGAAAAGTCTGGGCACAAAAAATTAAGATTGCGCGACACGAATCGGCGAGAGCACAAGCGGGGGCTGAAACTTCATCATCGCGTAATAGACAACGAACGAAACGGCAAAACCGACAAACCAGGAATAGTCATAAAGAACGCGAACAGACGGAATTGCCAGACCTACGAGCGCTGTTCCCGCTCCGACCGCAAGCGCAATCACTGCGCGCCAGTTGAAACCTCTGGAATACTCATAGATTCCGCCGCGAAGGTACAAGTCATCAAGTTGCAAGATGCATTTTCGCACGACGAAATAGTCGCAGATCATAATGCCCGCCACAGGTCCGAGGAACGCAGCGTAACCTCCGAGCCAGCCGAGAATAAAAGTGTTGTAATCGGCGAGCAATTTCCATGGCATCAGAGCGATACCCATTAAGCATGTGATCACCCCTCCAGTACGGAAGCTGATTTTTCGCGGCCATAGATTGGAGAAATCATTCGCGGGCGAGACGACGTTCGCTCCAATGTTGACGTTCAGCGTGGCGAGAAGAATGGCGATCAGCGAGACCACGACGGCCACGGGAGAATGGAAACGGCTGAGCAGTTGGACTGGATCCGAAATGGCGGTACCGTAGATCACTACCGTGGCCGAGGTCACGGCGATACCGATAAAAGCGTAGAGAGTCATCGTCGTCGGCAACGCCAGCGCCTGGCCGATGATTTGTTCCCGTTGGTTACGGGCAAACCGCGTAAAGTCAGGAATATTCAACGAGACTGTCGCCCAGAAACCGACCGTGCCATTCAGTGCTGGAATCAGAAATTTCAGAAAATCTTTGAAGTTGGTGAATCGTGATGGCGCGGCCAGCATAGGCCCAAATCCTCCTGCGCCGCGATAGGCCCACGCCAGGAGTAGCAATCCGACGCCTAATAATATCGGTGCGCTGATTCCCTGCAGGATTCGGATGTATTCAATCCCCATCAGAATGACGGCCAGATTGATTAGCCAGAACAAAAAAAAACAAATGGCGGTTGCGTAAGGGAAATTCTTCCATCCGGGAGCGAGGGTAGCCAGCAGAATACTGATTGCTTCGCCGCCGATCCAGGTTTGAATACCGAACCATCCGCACGCAACCAGTGCACGCAGGACCGCAGCCACATTTGCTCCAAGCACTCCGAACGACGCACGCGCCAGCACTGGAAACGGAACTCCATACTTCGCTCCGGGGTGCGAGTTCAGCAGCATCGGAGCCAGCACGATCACGTTGCCCAGAAAGATTGTCATGACCGCTTGCTTCCAATTCATTCCTCCTTGAATCAGGCTGGCCGCAAGCATGTAAGTGAGAATGTTCACCGACATCGAGATCCAGAGCGCGGCGAAGTTATAGGTGCCCCAATGCCGGCGATCGACTGAGGCAGGCGCCAGGTCGGGATTGTACAGAGAACTTGTTTCGATTCGAGATGGAGAAAGTTCGGGCGTGGTCATGAATTCCGTTGAGAAAAACTACGATTGATGATTTCTTGCGGCGTACACTTTAGTCAGCGACTGCTGCAGCTTTCCCAGTCTGCGCGGTGATCGGACCGTAACTTTCTGGCCGGCGATCGCGGAAGAACTGCCAAACTTTGCGCACTTCCTCGATCATGTCGAGATCAAGATCCGCTACGACGACCTCATCTTTATCCCGGCTGGCCTGCGCGATAATTTTTCCGCGTGGATTGCAGAAGTAACTCTTGCCGTAAAACTCTCCAATACTCCATGGTTTTTCGGTCCCGACGCGATTGATTGCGCCCACGAAATAACCGTTAGCTACAGCATGCGCGGGCTGTTCGAGTTCCCACAAATATTCCGAAAGCCCTGCAACCGTGGCCGAAGGATTGAAGACAATCTCGGCTCCATTCAATCCCAGAATGCGCGCGCCCTCAGGAAAATGTCGATCGTAGCAAATGTAAACTCCGACTCGCGCATATTTCGTTTCAAAAACTGGATAGCCCAAATCGCCGGGAGTGAAATAAAACTTTTCCCAGAATCCAGGATGACAGTGCGGAAGGTGGTGCTTACGATATTTTCCCAGGTAGCGCCCGTCGGCATCGATCACTGCGGCGGTGTTGAAATAAAGGCCAGGCATCTGCTCTTCGTAAACCGGAACCACGATCACCATACGATGCTTTGCGGCGATCTTTTGCATCATGCGCACAGTCGGTCCGTCCGGCACTCGCTCAGTCAGTTCGTACCAGCGAGCGTTTTGTTCGGCGCAAAAATAAGGTCCGTAAAAAAGTTCCTGCAAGCACAGAATCTGCGTCTTTTTTCGTGCCGCCTGCTCGATCAACTTGAGATGCTTATCGATCATCGCTTTTCTGATCTGGGCAAGGGGACGCTGCGTGCTGAGCGCATTGCTGGCTTGAATCAAGGCACAACGCACAATACGAGGCATGAGTCGGGACCTCCGAGGAACGAAACTATAGCAGAAAACTGCGGCTGACCGGCCTTCTGCCGTACAATCTACCGTACAAGGCAATGTCAGAAGAGCACAAGAAACGTTTCAGTGTTGCTGACCGCCCGGACAACGGCGCGGCGAAAGAAGTCATAACCAATTCGCAGGCCCCAATCGCTACCCTTTCTGGTCATCCGCTACTTTCGAACCGTGGCATTCCTTTGAATCTCGATTGGGTGAAGCAGGTTCGGGTCAATACCAGTGCGGTAGAGCGAAGAGCACAGACTCATGTGGCACGCCGCACCGTGAAAAAAGAATGGCAAGCCGCCTGGCTTCTGCGCGCAGTCTCCTGCATGGACTTGACGACTCTTTCCGGTGACGATACGGATGAGCGCGTTCGCCGCCTTTGCGCCAAAGCGCGGCAGCCGATCGAGCGGGATCTGGTAAAGCGTTTGCAGATTGAAAACCTCGACATCAAGGTAGCTGCGGTTTGCGTGTACCATCGCTTCGTTGAAACTGCAGTGCGGGCACTCGAGGGTAGCGGGGTTCGAGTGGCAGCAGTCTCCACAGGATTTCCGGCAGGATTATCGCCGGTGGAAGAACGCGTGGCGGAGATTCGCCGCTCGGTCGAAGCCGGAGCCGATGAGATCGACATCGTGATTACGCGAGCTCACGTGTTCGGTGGAAAATGGCAGGAATTGTACGACGAGGTTGCTGAATTTAAATTAGCCTCGGGACATTGCCATATGAAAGCGATTCTGGCCACCGGCGACTTGCTCACACTGCGCAATGTTGCGCGTGCCAGCTTTGTGGCGATGATGGCAGGCGCGGACTTTATCAAGACTTCGACCGGCAAAGAATCTACCAACGCCACGCTTCCCGTTGGATTTGTGATGACTCGCGCGATCCGCGAGTATGCGCAGGAGACCGGGATGGCGGTCGGTTTCAAGCCGGCTGGAGGAATTCGTACCGCCAAACAATCCACGGAGTGGCTGGCAGTGATGAAAGAAGAGCTGGGAATCGATTGGATGAAGGCGGAACTATTTCGCTTCGGAGCGAGCGGACTTCTAAACGATATTGAACGGCAGCTTGAACACCACGCCACAGGAAGGTACTCCGCAGATTACCGGCATCCGATTGCATAGGGGAGCGAGGGATAAAAGACTCGACAATGAGCATCGCTGACAAATTTCTCACCATGGAATATGGACCGGCGCTGGAAGATCCAAAAGATGCGTTGCTCTGGCTCGACGGGCATCACCGACGTTTCGTCCACTTCATCAACGGTGAATGGCGCGAACCGGTGGAAGGCGTATTTTTTGACACGACAAATCCTGCGACCGGAGAAAAAATCGCAACCGTCGCGCATGGATCCGCGGCCGATGTAGATGCGGCGGTGCAAGCCGCGCGAACTGCTTTTCCGAAATGGCAATCTGTTAAGCCACACGTGCGGGCTCGGTATTTGTATGCCATAGCCCGAGCCGTTCAACGACATTCCCGTCGGCTCGCGGTGCTCGAAACGATCGACAACGGCAAACCGATCCGCGAGAGCCGGGATATCGATATTCCGCTGGTTGCTCGCCACTTCTACCATCACGCCGGATGGGCGCAGCTTTTGGAATCTGAGTTCCCAGGCTATGTCGCTTGCGGAGTGGTCGGGCAGATTATCCCGTGGAATTTTCCTTTGCTGATGCTGGCATGGAAGATTGCGCCGGCAATCGCGACGGGAAATGCTGTCGTGCTCAAGCCGGCTGAGTTCACACCGCTAACCGCGCTTGCGTTTGCGGAGATTTGCCAGGAGATCGGCCTTCCGCCGGGAGTGGTCAACATCATCACTGGCGATGGTTTGACTGGCCAGGCATTGGTAAAGCATCCCATAGTCGCCAAAATTGCATTTACCGGATCGACTGAGGTTGGACGTGCCATCCGCCGCGCGACGGCGGAGAGTCATACGCGGCTTTCGCTGGAACTTGGCGGCAAGTCTCCGTTTGTCGTCTTCGAGGATGCCGATCTCGACAGCGCGGTGGAAGGTCTGGTCGATGGGATCTGGCTCAATCAAGGGCAGGTTTGCTGCGCGGGCTCGCGCTTACTGATGCAGGAAAGCATTGCCGATACGCTGATGGAAAAAATCCGCGGCCGCATGGAAACGCTCCGTGTTGGACCTCCGCTGGATAAAGCGATTGATATTGGCGCCATCGTTGCGCCCGTGCAGCTCGAGCGCATTCGCCGGCTCGTGGATCAGGGAATCGCTGATGGAGCGACTTGCTGGCAGCCGCAGTTTGAAATGCCGGCACAAGGACTTTATTTTCCGCCGACTTTATTGAGCAACGTGCATCCGACGTCAGTGGTTGCGCAGCAGGAGATTTTTGGTCCCGTCCTCGCCGCCATGACGTTTCGCACGCCTGCCGAAGCCGTGGAGTTAGCCAACAATACTGTCTACGGACTGGCGGCTAGCGTGTGGAGCGAGAGCATCAACGTTTCGTTGCAAGTGGCGGCGCAGATCAAGGCAGGTGTGGTATGGGTGAACTGCACAAACATGTTCGACGCTGCTTGCGGGTTCGGCGGCTACCGCGAGAGCGGTTACGGCCGCGAGGGAGGGCGCGAAGGTTTGTTTGAATATCTTGAACCAGCCTGGTTTAAACATGCTCGCACTCTTTCCGCTTCAAGGCAAAGACCTGAACCATCGACGGACGGACACCAGCGGGACTTGGCGATTGACCGCACGGTTAAGCTCTACATCGGCGGAAAGCAGGCGCGACCGGATTCTGGCTATAGCTTCGAAGTTCGCGGCCAGAATGGCGAGTTGCTGGGCGAAGCGCCACTAGGAAATCGAAAAGATATTCGAAACGCAGTGGAGGCGGCGCGCAAAGCGACAACTTGGGCCAAGACCACAGCCCACAATCGCGCTCAGGTTCTCTATTACGTGGCAGAAAATCTTTCCCTGCGTCAGGAAGAAATCGCTCGCCGGTTAGGGGCTGCCTTTGGCGAAACCCAGGCAGCCAAGGAAGTCGCGGCCAGCATCGAGCGCATCTTCTCGTACGCAGCATGGGCCGACAAGTTCGACGGAGCGGTGCACAATCCGCCGTCGCGGACAATCGCGATTGCGATGAATGAGCCCATCGGAACCGTTGGCATCGTTTGCCCGGATGATGCGCCGCTATTGGGTTTGTTGTCTCTCGTCTTACCGGTTCTATGCACTGGCAACGTTGCGGTGGTTGTCCCGTCGGAAACGTATCCTCTTATCGCCGGCGATCTCTATCAGCTCTTCGATACCAGCGACTTGCCGGGAGGCGCGATCAATATTGTCACCGGATACCGATCACAACTTCTTAAGACGATCGCCGAACATGACGATGTGGACGCAATCTGGTGTTTTTCGGATGAACCCAATGCTGCGGCGGCCAAGTCGTTTTCCGTAGGAAACCTGAAACAGGTATTCACCAACGAAGGCCGTGCCATCGACTGGTTTGACGCCCAGCAAGGCGAGGGACGGTGGTTTTTGCAGCATGCTACTCAGGTGAAGAACATCTGGGTTCCGTACGGCGAATAAATTGAACCCTGCCGAGTCTCCGCCGTTTATTGCGGTTGTGAACCCGTTGTACGATCTCTCTGTTCATAGACAAACTGCTGCAGTTCATGTCTCTGGCGCCCAGCCTCCTCGGTTTTTTCCTTCGTTATCTTCTCGTACACTTGCAGCTCGGACTGTGCTTTCTTGGTTTCTCCCGCAAGACGATACAGCTGCGCCAGACGGTAATGTGCCTTTTCCAATTGTGGATCCACATCGATTGCCTGTTGCAAGGCGGAGATTGCTTGCGGAAAGTTTTTTTGCTCCGAATAAAGAATCCCTAACTGCAGGTAGGCGACGCTAAGTTTTGGATCCAGCTGGATCGCAGTCTGCAACAATGACTTCACCTGATCCGCACCTTCAGCCTGATCGGGCGAACTCCAACGCTTCCGAAGGCTGACCGCGTAATAGTAATTAACCCAGGCATTCTGCGGTTGAAGCCTGACAAATCGCGCCAGTCGCTCCTCGATCTCTGGCGAGGGAGTACTCTCGGCCGCCTGTATTTCTCCCATGAAGAGGTACGGATTCGGATCGCCAGGATTCAGATCTGATGCCTGGCAAAAATTCCGCACTGCGTCTTCGTCGGATCCGTTGGAATACCAGGCCGCACCCAAGCCGTCGAGCATGCGAATCGACCGCGGGAACGAGCGGTGCCCTTTCGTAAAAACCTCGATAGCGGGTTCGGCGGCATGATGCAGCAGCAGTTCCGCGCCCCAGTCGAAAAGATTGGTTTCGCTCGGGTTAAGTTCGGCCGCTCGCTGATACTCTCGAACAGCTTCCAGAGGATCGCCCAGTTTCTCGTCAGCCTCAGCGAGTAGATGATGGAGTTCAGCGTGCTGCTGATGAGACTTGTCCTGAACGGCGAGCAGCGCCCGCACCTCGCTGCGCGCCTGCGCGTAGTCTCCCGTGATCGCGCGGGCCAGCGCCATCTCGTAGCCGTTGTCTATATCTTCGGGATTCAGACGAAAGGCCCGCTCGAGATAAGGCAGCCCTTCCTGTGGTTTTGCGTCTTCCACCAGTAGCTTACCCAGATGAAAATTTGCGCTGAAGTCTTCCGGTCGTCGCGTTGCTAGGTCTCGCAAGGAATTCTCCATTGCCATCCGGGAAAGATCAAGTGGAGCAACAGCGAGCGATTGCTTACCGCGAGCAGCGGTCTCCTGGGCCAAGGCCTCTCTGTTGCGAATAATCGTGTCGCCACCATGACCGCCGAGATTTGTGGTATCGGTAACACCAGCGACATTAAAGTGTGGCTCGTCGAAGAATTCGGGCCGCGTGGCTGTTGGTCTCGCTGCTTCCGGCTTAACCGAATCTAGCGTCAGATCGATCGCTTTCGATTCTTTCGACTCAAGAATAAAGGGGCGGGAATTTGCCGATATGTATCCGGCCATCTCGGCGCGTACGCTGTAATCTCCGCGGCGAACCTCGGGAAAAACGTAGGCTCCCGCAGAATCGGTATGCGCTTTTAACACCAGCGAGCTCTGGCCTTGCAGGCAAACGATAGCCCCGGTGACGGGACGATTGAGCGAATCCCTCACGACGCCGTGCAAGGTCGCCGTGGCCCCCGAGTTCGACCGTGCCTCATTCGCTGTTACAGGAGTCGATTGTCCCAGAACCATCGACGAAAAAAGAAGCATCGTCCCCGTGATAGAGCAAGCCGCAACGATGAGCAAGCGTCCCATAAGACGAGCGCGAGTCGAAAGGGCAAACTGTAGCCTAATCGTGCGCGCGTAATCGAAAATTCTAGTCGCTGCAGTTGCGATCCGCAATCGATCGAGGTAATGCCCAGCGTTTTAGCTGTTGGCCGCTCGCCGAGCTAAAAGGTCCACGTAGGCTTCGGCGACGAGTTCGTCCTGAGCGATTCCAAACTCTGTTAGCAATGCTGTCACAATGTTTTTACCTTCAGGCTCGCTTTGTCCGGGGCGGAGCACGACTTCAAGTTCCAGAAAGTCGCCCAGCCCCTGGACCTCGTCAATGTGAACGCGCGTCTGCTCGATGAGGTAGAGGATCCGCGTTTTCTTAACCACTCCAGTTCTACCGAGGATAACTGTGAGGATATCGTTCAAGGTTTGCGGGTCCGGAGTACGTGCAATCAGATAACGGGACGCGCGCGCATTAGCAACGTCGGACCTTTCGTAGCGGATGAGTTCCCCACGGTCCGGCGCAAGTATCCGGAGCTTCAACCTGCCGCGATTACATGCAAAGAAGAAATCTTCCTGGTGGATGGTCTGCGGAGAAGTGTCGCTCAACCGCGCCGCAACCTTTTCGGCGGCGACAGGATTCTTCAAAAACGCTTTGATCTCGATATTGCTTGGCATGCTCGACCTTGCCAAGATAGCGTACACTCCATGCCTGTGGTTAATGCGCTTGAAAGCGCGACTTCTTTCGTTTAAGTTCAGGACGCTGTCCAATCAAAACGTAAATCTGTTTATCTTCAAGACCTCGAGGCCAATCGATGACCTTTTGCAAAATGCGTTATCTCGCGACTTTTTTATTGCTGACCACCTGCCTGACTTGCTGGAGCCAGGAGAGACGAAGAATTATCATTGATCAGGACGCGGCGGGGCCTGGCGGGACGGATCAGCAATCGATGCTGCTCCTCATTCAATCACCGAAGACAGAAGTATTGGGGATCACGGTCGTGACCGGCGACCAGTGGCTGCATTCCGAAGTCGCGCACACATTACGCATGCTCGAACTCATCGGAAGAACGGACATTCCAGTTGTGCCGGGAGCCGAGTATCCGCTGGTAAGGCGACAACAGGATACTGAGCTCTGGGAGCAGCAATATGGAAGCATCATGTGGCTGGGAGCCTGGACTCCGAAGTTTTATCACCCGCACGATCAATTGGGTGACATGCCAGAAGGCATGCCCACGACCAAGCCATCCAACGAAGACGCGGCTCACTTCCTGATACGCATGGTGCATAAATTTCCGAACGAGATCACCATCTATGAAGGCGGGCCGTTCACCAACCTCGCGCTCGCTATTTCAATCGATCCCGAGTTCGTTGGGTTGGCGAAAGAACTGGTGTTCATGGGCGGGAGTTTGAACCCGCGCACCGACGATCCTGAGTTTGCCAACAATCCCACGCACGAATTCAATCTGTGGTTCGATCCCGAAGCGTCTCACATCGTGTTGGTGGCGCCTTGGAAGAAGATCGTCTGCACGCCCGTCGATATTTCGGTGAAAACACGTTTGACCGCTGACTTGATTGACCGCATCAAAACGGCCGACACGCCTTCGGCGCGTTACGTCGCCAAATATTCCAGCTTGAGCGGTAACTACAATTATTTATGGGACGAACTGGCGGCGTTGGCATGGCTCGATCCCACTCTCATCACAAAGAAAGAAACTCGTTACATGGATGTCGACCTGGACCGCGGCGCCGGTTATGGTAACACTCTGAATTGGACGGAGCATGACAAGCCAAAGCTCGAAGTGCGGCCGGTAGAAGTGCAGGACGATCTGGATCTCGATCGCTTCTACAAAATGTTTGTGACTCTATTGAGTGCACCAACGCCTAAGAATTAGAAGACACGGTTTCCGCCGGTCAGTGTGGAAGTTCAGCCAACATGCTTTGCGCCTGGGTGTGGCTCGGATGCTGCTTAAGCAGTTCGATCAGAACTGCTCGAGCCTTCTCCGGTGCACCCTCGAGCACATACACCTTGGCTAGATTCAGATACGCCTGATCGAAGGCGGGCGCCACTCGGATGCATTCTTCAAAACTGGCGACCGCTTCATCTTTCCGCTGCGTACGCAGGTAGAGTATTCCAAGATTGTTCAAGGCTTCGGGGAAGACAGGACGCGCCTTCAGCGCTTTTTGCAAATACTCGTACACACTTGCACTGTCATCAGCCTGCGCAAAAACCATCGCCAACCCGTAGTTGGCCTCAGGGTCCGATGGATTCACTCGCAGACCACGGTCGAAAGTTCGGCGAGCCTCATCCCAGTTTTTTTGCAGGCGATACGCATTTCCGAGGTTGTCGAGTGCGATCAGGTGATCTGGGCTTGACCGTAAAGCTTCCTTAAAACATCGTATGGCTTCGTCGGTGCGCCCCTCGCGCGTGGCCAGAAGACCGAGGTTGTTCCATGCGTTGGCCAGAGTATCTGGATAACCGGCCTGTAGCCTAGTCGCGCGTTCAAAGCTTTCCCGGGCTTCGTCCGTTTTATTCTGGCTCAAGTAAGCGCTGCCGAGACCGTAGCACGCTTCTGCGCTGGATGGATCATCGCGAAGGGCGTTGGCAAACGAAACTGCGGCTTGATCGATATAACCTCGCTGAAAAAAAATGGAGCCGAGGGAAAGATAATTTCGGCCGAACTCAAAAGTCTCGCTGATTCCCGGAAAAGGCAAAGCTCGCGCCAACCGCTCGGAATTGGTTTCCGGAATGGCGCGGCAGTCCTCTCTAATGTGTTCCGCCTTCACCAGTCCCTGATAGACCTTTACGATGTCGCCTCGGTGGTCGATCAGAAACGAGGTCGGAAGTCCCATGTCGCGATGGCGGTCAAACAAGTAACGGTACACGATGTTGTAAATAGCAGAAACTTCATCTGTGCCGTGAAGGATTGGGAATGTTAAACGACGCTCGCCAGCCAGCGCGCTAAGAGAGGGAGTCGCTTCGTTATCAATGTTCACTGTAATAACTTGAACCCACCGCGCCTCTGCGCGGCTGGTCAGCAACTGGAACGTGTTGAGGTTCTTCATGCAATCCGAGGATTGTCTTGTCCAGAAATTCAGCAGAATAGGCGTCCCGCGAAATGTGGAGAGGGTCCTTACTCGGCCAGCCAGGTCGGGAAGCGAAAAATCCAGTGCGGCTACGGGCACGAGCAACCAAGTCGCGACCGCCGCGGGGAGCAACTCGATCTTATCGACGAGGCCCGGCGTGTTTGGGAAACGCGCTGGCACCTTGAACGGTTCGCTGCGAAAGTTTTCAGATCCTTCTTCGACCCAAATCCTGTGGTTCAAGGGAAGATTATGAATATCCTGCACAAGCCCGCTCGGCCAGCGGATCGACGCTCGCACCGGACCGCTAGCTTCTCCCAAGCCGAAAAATACTTCTTTACTATGCTGAGAGAGAAATCCCGATCCCACTTGAAGGACGCGGGTCTGGCGGCCTGATTCTGTTTCCACTGTGATCTCAGCGCCAACCGCGTCCCGATTACTCTTGGTGCCCCGCAAGCGGAAAGTGATCGACGGCGGCAGATTCTCCACCTGATTTTTCAATACGCGCAACTGCGGGCCGTTACGATTTTTCAGGAAAATTTCCTGCCTGCCGTCGAAATCAAAATCGGCCAAAGCAAACGCTCTTCCGTCTTCGATGAAATCTAATCCTACCGCGCCGGAAACATCAGAAAACGTTCCATCACGATTGTTCGCATAGAAAACATTTCGCTCAAAACCACTCCAGGTACCATCCGCGCGAATCAGTTCGTTGATAGCGCTCCATCCTTCTTCGTAGTCGTGCGAAGGCTTTGCTTGACCCGGGGAACTGGCTACTACCTGTCGCCAGAAAAAGCTATTCAGATCCTGGCCCGAAGGGCCAGAAATCATTCCATTCGCAATGTAGAGATCGGAACATCCATCGTGATCGAAATCGAAGGCGTCGCTCGACCACGACCACCGGCCCATCCCAACGCCGGCTGAGGAGGTCTCATCTTCGAAAACACGTTCGCCTGCTTGAACACCGGCTCCGTGAAACTCGGTATTTCGAAAAAGCGAATTTCCCATTGCGTGCTTCCGGTACAGCGCTCGTACGTTTTCGGAAGCGTCTTTCTTGAAATTCTCCTGGGAGGAGATGCGTTCTCCGGCGGCAGTCCACATATCAGCGACATAGAGATCCGCGTCACCATCGTTGTCGAAGTCATTCCAGCAAACGCTCATTCCGGCACCGATGTCTTCAACTCCCGCCCGGGCAGCGACATCGGTAAACGTTCCGTCGCCATTGTTGCGGTAGAGATTCTTCCGGCCGAAGTCGTTCACCACATAAAGATCGGGCCAGCCATCACGCTTGTAATCGCTCCAGCCACAGCAGAAGCTGTAGCGAGTATTGTTTTTGTTGAGTCCCGTTTCCGCAGTCACGTCGCGAAAAGTACCGTCGCGATGGTTGCGCATCATGAAGTTCGGAGGGCCATTCTCGGCATCATGATAAGGAACGGGATACTTGTATTGGTCGGTGCCCCGGTAATAGACATACAGACAGAAATAAATATCCAACCATCCATCGCGGTCATAGTCGGCAACCGCTGCGCCGGTAAAAGTTCCCTGCGGTGCGTTGGCGAATGGAAATGCGTCAGATTTCTGGCGAAACGTGCCGTCGCCCTGGTTAACGAACAAAAGTGGGCCACTTGCACGCACAAGGATTACATCCTGGTGTCCGTTGTTATTGAAATCAGCGAAGATTGCGCAAGCTGTGTTGTCGAGAATTCCCAAGCCCGATGTTGCGGTAATGTCTTCAAATGTTCCGTCGCCCCGGTTTCGATAGAGTCGATTAGGAAGGCCCGCGGGTTGGCAAATGTAGAGATCGTCGAAGCCATCATTGTCGATGTCGGCGACGGAAACTCCATTGTGGCCATAAATGTCGATGCCGCACGCACCATCGAGCACCGTCCTCCAATGCTCAACGCCACGCAGCAACTGATCGGAGTACGAGGAATTCAGCTCCAAAGCGGCGGCAGTAATGTCCGTGAAAATTGGAGATGCGGAGCGGCTCCGCGTCTCGACTTGCGCTTGCCACCGCCGGAGCCCGAATTCAGGTGACGTGAATTCAGGTGACGATGATGACGGCCGGCTCTCCCACTCGAGATCCCAATATCCCACGCGCTGCTCGCGGTGGAAGCCACGGCCTGTCCCAACTAACTCGTACCGCACGCGAGTGTGCAGTTGCCGCGGAGGCTGAGATGTGAATGCGGGAGTCGCTTGCATCCTCGTCACTTGAAACTCGGCGGTTGCGATCTTCGAAAAAACGCTCAACGAGGAAAGCCACGCTCGTAAAAATGCATCGCGACCGAGATCGGCGCCGGGAAGGAATTTGTTCTGGCGAACCTCGATCGGTGGACCGGTCCGGATCAGTCGCGATTCAACCGGAATCATCGATGAGCCGGTGAAATCGGCAGACAAGACCTTTTCGATCGGCAGTACTTGCAGCGGAGACTGCAGCAGGGCTGAACTCCAGTCCGCAAGGGTCGCGGCGATCTGGTCATGATATTTTTCGCTGATAAAACCATCGAGCCCCGCCTGCACTTTAAGTAGAGTCTTATCCAGCTGCCTCTCGGCGCGATAGTGCGGATGTAAATAAAATTCGCCGTGTGAAGAAGTATCGTTGGAAGGATCGAACGGGGAGTTCGATGACAAGCCAAACCCACGCAAGCTCGTGGGAAGCATGGCCGCTGAGGCTCCCTGGCAACAGCGGACGAGAAAGTTGCGGCGATTTAACCGACTCAGAGCGATAACCTCATGGCATTCATTTTCAGGACCGGGAATCGATTTCAGGACAATCGATCAGCGGCGCATCAGCGCGAGCCTGCGCTGAATTGGAAAACGGTCACGCTGTGAAATTTTTGACCCGGTTTCAACTCAGTCGACGGAAAGCTGGGATGGTTCGGCGAGTCGGGGAAGTGCTGCGTCTCCAGGCAAAATGCGAATCGTGGTTTGTAAACAACGCCTCCCTTCCCGGTAATCGATCCATCAAGATGGTTCCCCGTGTAAAACTGAACCCCGGGTTGAGTGGTGAGCACTCGCAGAATCCGTCCCGTAGTTGGCTCATATACCTCTGCTGCTTCTGCCAGTTGGCCCTCGGGATGGTCCAACACGAAGTTGTGGTCGTATCCCATGCCCAGCCGCAACTGCTCGTCATTGGCGTCAATCCGCTCGCCTATGACGTGAGGTGTTCGAAAATCGAATGGCGTGCCTTGCACGGATTTCAATTCTCCGGTGGGAATAAGGGACGAGTCTACCGGCGTGAACCGCGCCGCATCGATTTTCACCACATGCCCCAGAACTTCACCCTTTCCTTGGCCAGCGAGATTGAAATAGGAATGGTTAGTCAAGTTCAGGACGGTATCTTTGTCGGTAGTTGCCGAATAGTCGATGCGCAGCGCGCCTTCATTTAACGTGTAGCGCACGATCGTAGTCAGCGTGCCCGGAAAGCCTTCCTCGCCATCCTTGCTCACATAGGTGAGTTCGATTCCATCTTTTATCTCGCGGGCCGTCCAAAGCTTTTTATCAAAGCCGCGGATGCCGCCATGAAGCGTATTGTCACCATTATTTTTGGGAATCGAATAAGTCTTCCCGTCGAGTTGAAAACTGCCGTGGGCAATCCGATTCGCGTAACGGCCGATGATCGCCCCAAAATAAGCAGGGTTGGTGCGATAGCCATCGAACGAGTCATAGCCCAGCACCACATCATCAAGTTTCCCTTCGCGATCGGGCGCGCGCAGCGAAACAATGATCCCGCCATAATTCATAATGCGAACTTCGACCTTGCCATCGGCCAGCGTGTACAAATCGACGGCCGCACCGTCAGAAGTTTTGCCGAATGGCTGCTTGGTAACCGTGGTCTTCGCCAGCATTGTAGTTGTAAGCATGATAAGAGAGATGAAAATTGCGAAGCATCGGTTGACTCTGTTGAAAAACATTATTCCTCTCAGTTTGTGTTCGCGTTTGCTCGGTATTGTACAGCTCCATCCACGGACAGGCGAAGCTCCGGCTTCGTCTTTTCATTCGGCACTCAGGGACGGCTTGTAGGATTTGAAGAATATCCTAAGAAGCAGGCTGTATGCGACCCAGGCATCCTGATATTATTCAGCAATCCCAACGCTAGTAAACTCTTAGAAAGGCTCTGTCATGGGGTCGCCACATGGTGCCATCGCCTACTTATCCGCCTCCGTACCTGTGAACATGGGAGATTGGTGGTTCGATGTCGCAACCACGGACCACTTTTGGATTCGCCGGCGTTTTGAGGTCATGAGAAAGTTAGCGGATTCAGTGCTCCTTAGTTCCAGGCGCGTTGCCGAGATTGGCTGTGGCAATGGTTTGCTGCAAAGGGATATCGAAGATCATTACGGAATTTCAGTTGCAGGCTTCGAGCTCAATGAGATCGCGCTACAGAAGAACGTGAGCCGCCGGAGCCCGCTTTACTGTTACAACATTCACCAGCGTAACCGCGAATTCCGCGCTCACTTTGATCTCCTGTTGCTGTTCGACGTGCTAGAACATATAGACGATGAGTCCGAATTTTTGCGATCGGTGAAGTTCCACTTGGCTGAAGCGGGCACTCTCCTCGTAAATGTGCCAGCGCATCAGTTCTTCTTTTCCGATTACGACCGTGCTGCGGGACATGTCCGACGGTATTCGGTTAATCAGTTGACGACGATCGCGGAGCGCAGTGGGCTGAAGATACGCGCTTACACCTATTGGGGGCTTCCTCTGGTTCCACTCCTTTTGCTACGGAGAGCGATAAGCATGCAACGTAGCAACGGCAAGGTTGGAATGGACGCCCGGGGCAACACCATGAACCGTCTTCTCTCGTTCGCGGCGCGATGTGAACCGCTGCCACAGAGAATCATGGGCACATCCATTATGGCCGTACTGGAGAACCAAAATGAGCAGACGGAATCAGGACAGCAAGGCTCTGCGAGTTTGGAGGCGCGCTGAGGGGAACAATGGAAATCAGGGAGAAACCTAGCGTTTCTGTAGCCATCCCGGTGTACAACGAAGAAGCGGTTGTGGTGGAATTGCTTAGCCGAGCGAGCGCGGTGCTGAACGGAATACCTGGTGGTCCGCATCAAATCGTGCTCGTGGATGACGGTAGTTCGGACCATACTTGGCAACTGCTGGAAGAGGCAGCCCTGAGAGATCCGCGGCTCATAGTAGTCCAACTTTCACGCAATTTTGGTCATCAGACCGCACTTGGCGCAGCTTTGGATTACGTTTCAGGTGACGTAACCGTACTTATGGACGGGGATTTGCAGGATCCTCCGGAAGCGATCCCCACCCTGGTGGACACATATAAGCAAGGGTATGACGTGGTGTACGTGCAGCGCGTAAATCGCAAAGAGGCTTTGTGGCTGCGCGCCTGTTACTACCTTTTCTATCGGCTGCTGGCTGCTCTCTCTTCGATTCGGTTGCCGCTTGATGCCGGTGACTTCGGACTCATGTCCCGTCGCGTCATCCAGGAAATCAGGAAAATGCCCGAGCACCACCGCTATATTCGCGGAATGAGGACATGGGTGGGATTTCGCCAGATTGGGATTCCCATTGAACGCGCCGCCCGACGGGCTGGCCGAACTAAATATAGTCCTATACGGCTGCTTAAGTTGGCCTCGGATGGGATTTTTGCTTTCTCCATCGTCCCCTTGCGGGCTGCGGCAATATTCGGGGCTGCTGCAACTTTGCTATCAGTACTTTATTCCATTTACTCCGTGTACGTGAAGTTTTGGAAGCACTCACCCCAGGGTTTCACAGCATTGATCCTGGCTATTACGTTCCTTTCAGGGGTAAATCTGTTTTTTCTGGGAATCATCGGAGAATATGTAGGACGGGTATACGAAGAAGCGAAGGGGCGTCCGCATTACGTGGTTCGCACAGTCATCAGGCAACGTGGACTTAGCGGCTGTGCATCTCCCCCTGGCGAACTAGCCGGGGTGTGGGAGCGGACCGGAACCGACTATGAATAGGATTACGTCGTCGGGAATCAGTTCGAGGATATGATTCAACCTCGCTCGCTGCAACTCTTGCCGCTGGCAAGGATTTTTTGGCTCATTACTCTGCTGGCCCTGGGTTCAATTCTTCTAATGCTTCCTCGCAGTCCGCTGCCCTGGTTGGATGAGATTTTCTATGCTTCCGCAGCACTGGCCGTCGCGCAGGGAGGACCGCCAATACCCACCATCATGGCGGCTTTCCCGCACACGGTCCGGCTCGATCTGCTTTACGGTCCAATGATTCCTTTCCTGGGTTCCTTGGATATCAGGCTCTTGGGATTGTCAGCCACGAATTGGCGCCTTTTGGGGTTCATTGGTGGAGTGGGGGCCGTTTTTGCCGCCGCCTGCGTGGCTAGAAGATTGGATCGCTCTCGAGTAGTGATGGCAGCGGCCGCGATGGTAGTGGCATTGTCCCAAGGGATGGGAGCCCGAGCTACAAGCGGAAGACTTGACACCGTTACCGTCATGCTCGAGCTTCTCTCGCTGGCCTGCACATTAGGGGCATTGCGATTTCAGAAGTCAAGACGCGTTGTCCGTGTAAACGCCGCGCTCGCCGGCCTTTTTTGCGGTTTCGCCGCCCTCAGCACTCCGAGAGCTTTTCCGTTTGTCCTCGGACTCTTCATTGCGCTGGGTCTCGAACTGGTCCTTGATCCGAGTTGGGAATTCGCGGTACGGGTCCTGATTATCGGAGCCATCGCTCTGTTGCCGGTATGGCTATGGACGTCGACTCAGGGGTTGAATCCGATGGGCTGGCTGCGCGTCATTGCCGCCGCCAGCCGGGGCGACAAGATAAACGTCTCTCCCATCTTGCACGGCTCGTGGCACCTTTTCAGCGGCCCACTAGTTCCCTTAGTTTCGGGATTGCTCATCATTCTGCTGATGGTTCTGATATTCGGAGGTGCGACGCTAACGGCTAAGAGCAATATGAAGATAGAAGGGCGAGAAGTCATCTCTGGCATCAGACTCGCATCGATCGCGGTGCTCATCAACTACATCACCCTATTTATGATGATCGCGCGGTTTTGGGACTACGAGATATTCGTTGTTCCCCTCGTAGTACCCGTTCTAACTGCATTAACGGCTAAGATTCTGCGAAAGAGCGATCGACATGCACTTCATAGGGTAGTGCTCGGCAGTTGGCTGATGTTGGCCATTGTCCTGGTTGCCGTGCGCTCGGGGAAGGTTGTCGCTTGGCTTACCTCGTACAATGAGCGCGATCCTCAACCTTTACAGGATTTCATCAGCAAGAAGGTGCCGATCAATTCACGAGTGTTTGGTCCCGGAGAGTTCTACTTCTATGCAGTGCAAGCAACCGGTTCGCATTATCTTTTTGTGCAGCCCACAATTCCTCCCGGTCTCCTGGGCAAACTCGATCACGATGTCGATTGGCGGAAACAGCTGAAGGATGGCCGGCCCGTTTACCTTATCTGGCCGAAGGACGATCCGCTTCCGCACGACTTGGTCCCGGCGAATCTGATTCTGGAAGCAAGCTTCACCGCTAAACTGGGAAAGGAACCCGCGAGGTGGCGAAAGGCGGGGTGGGGTTCCGGTTATCCCCCCACCAACTTGTACCGAATTGTTGATGGTCCAGCATCTGATAAGGATCCACCAAGATAAGCATCC
This sequence comes from Candidatus Sulfotelmatobacter sp., assembly GCA_049693675.1. Lineage (GTDB taxonomy): Bacteria > Acidobacteriota > Terriglobia > Terriglobales > Acidobacteriaceae > Sulfotelmatobacter. The sequence goes on from JBAVQD010000017.1 coordinate 72,644, forward strand.
TGCAACATAGCGGCTACGGAGCCGTCAAGCAAGTACAATTGCACGCAATGGATTGTTCCGCATGAGTGGCCGCCGCTTTCGCTTGTTCGCCCTTTGCTTATTGGCCTGCCTGGCGATCCTGGAATTCTCACTGCGAGGGCCTGTTCGTGCTCTCGAAAAATATAGCCAAACTTTTAATGATTTTGTTTCACCGTATGAACAAACTCGTGCCTGGATTTCAGGGCGCGATCCTTATGCTCCGACCGTGCTGAGGGACCTGTGGCCAACTTCTGTGCGCCCACATTTTGTGGTTACAGAGAGCGTCGAAGGAACGCTGCCTGCAAAACGTGGCATACCCTCTCCGTACTGGACCCTGAGTTTTCCTCTGCTTCTCCCCATAGCGGAGCTTCCATGGAAAGTTGCGATTTGGTTATGGGCGGTAACGTCCGTTGTAGCTGTATTCGTAGTTGCCCTGATTCTCGTCCGCCTTGCCGACGCTCGACGAGATAGTCCGCTGGCGATAATGATCATCGTATCTGTGTTCCTTTGGGCTCCCGTGCAGACCGCGGTTGCAACTTCCAACATTTTTACGGTTGCCTTTGCTCTGGGCATGGGGGCTGCCTTCTGCCTGACGCAGGACCGATACCGGCTGGCAGGAACGCTATTGATTTGCACCATAGCTTTGAAACCGACAGTGGGCCTGCCGTTTCTGATTTACATCCTTGTTCACCGCAAGCGGGCCAGAGTAGTTCCTGCCGCAATCACGACAGGAATCTTGATGCTGTGTGTAGCTATCATTCCGCACCACGCTGGAACACTGTGGAGGCAGAGCTTCCTGGCAAACAGTCAACGCATGTTCGCTCCTGGCGCAATTGACGATTTCAGCACAGCCAATCCACTCCATTTTCAGCTCGTGAATTTGTCGGTCCCGCTGTTTCCGCTTTTTCAAGGTCGGGTGCTTGCGGAAGTTGCGGCAGCGTTCATATTTGTCGCGATGCTAAGCTTGTGGCTTTTTGCTGTTCGCCGCGACGGCCGCCTCGGCCTTTTAGACTTGGCTATTCTGGCCTCGGCGTCACTTCTTCCCGTTTATCATCGTTTCATGGATGCCGGGATCCTGCTTATTCCCGTCGCTTGGGCTCTCAATGAACTAGAAGGAGAGTTGAGGAAGTTCGCGGCAGCATGCCTCTTGCTCGCAAGTCCGTTTCTGGTGCCGGGTGCGACCGTGCTTCACGAGTTCTCGGATAAATATGAAACGCTCCAAGAGCTTAGTCGCAGCTGGTTGTGGGAACCATTGATCCTTACCCACGAAGCTTGGCTGATTTTACTGCTGTGTGCGGTACTAATTATGGCGCGCTACCACTCTCGGGCTTCGGCGCGGGTTATAACTTAAGGTTCTCCGGGCAGACCAGCGAGGACCACCCCGAACCGGACGTCGAGACTAGCCCGTTGGCTGCAGAAACCCGCGGCCCGGAGAGATCCCCGAAACAGATTTAGAGTTGGGAACTCGAAGATCGACATTGATTTCCGATGTGAGGTCGATCAGCAGAAAAGCCAATACCCAAAAAAACAAACAGATATAGGACCCTGGCGCAAACAACCAGTCTTCAAAGCCCGCGTGGATAAGCCCTGCCAAGCTGACCAAGGCAAACGGCACGGCATAATGGGAGGCGC
>JBAVQD010000018.1:0-62772 GCA_049693675.1 Candidatus Sulfotelmatobacter sp.
CTGAGGTTCCCGAGCTGCATGGGGAGCCACTTTTCACCCACGAGTTATAGTCCAGACTTGAGGCCAACCCGCAGGCTTTCTTTTGGTCCGTCCACCATTGAGGTTCCTGAGCTGTTGCCAACTGACAGCTAGCGAAAGCAATCCATCCGAGGTAGACCGCTATGGCAGGCGACCGCATGTAATTCCCCCTGGACCGCTTTTTGTTTCTGGTCAGCTCTGGGATCGGCTCTGGTGCGTACCCATGCTTCGGAGCATAGCAAATCTGAGGGAACCCGAAAGAATCGTAGGTAACGTTGCCGCAAGTGGTTGGATTCATGGGCGAAAAACAAGTCTCGATGCGGTCACGGCTGTTTTCGCAGCGCGGCCAGAATCAATGTGGTGTAGAGCGGGCGTTCAGCGATGCGGAGGCCAGCGAAAGCGCTGAAAGGCCTCTCGGAAGAGTGGTCGTGCTCGACACGCTCCACATAAGCAACGCGGCGATATCTCCAGGATGATCGGCAAAGCGGAAATTGCTCGCCGAAATGGGGACATTGGACCCAGATACCTGGGCAGGATCGAACGTGGTGAGAAAGTGCCCTCGTTCGAACTCATCGTCACTCTCGCTCGGGAGTTAGGCGCTTCGCCCTCGGCGTTCTTCCATTTCGAGAACGCAAACTTAGATCCCAAGCTCCTAACACGGCAATTGCAAGCCCTGCTCGCAAAGCGTGACGCCAAGCAGCTTCAAAAGGCCTATCGAGTACTACAAGCGCTACTCGAACCTTAAATCTCGATACTGAGTAAGGTTCCGATCCCCGCATACGGTTGTGACGAGGCTACACCGTGAAACACCGAACATTATTCGCACAACGGATCAGAAAACTTAGAAAGGCGGCGAAACTCAGCCTCGAAAACGCTGCGGAGCGAGGCAATATCACTGGAAACTTCCGGGGGGATGTGGAACGTGGCAACAAAGTGCCAAGCCTGAACACGATCGTCGCCATGGCCAAGGGTCTTGCTTTGCCCCCGAGCACTCTTCTGCTCTTGGAAAGAGAAGAAGACCCACGAGATATCCGCAAGCGCATTGATTCTCTTCTCACAAAGTGCAACCCACAGCAACTTGAGATGGCTCACCGCATTATCAAGGTTCTTCTCGAACCCTGAGCCGCCAGCACCGATTCTCCCAACTAGGAGGTGTTGCGCGCGCTTCCGGCTGACCGCGACTCGCTCGCAGTCGCTATCAAAGCTTCTGACAGCTCGACTTGTCAGGACGAATCCGGCACGGTCTTCGAGTTTTGGATTACTTCCGAGTCGCTGACCACACGGGAGTTATGTCGCGGCACCCGCGGTTACTCCCCGTCGTGATGCTGCTCTGGGCTCCACGTGACGGCGATAAAGCACTCGTTCGTTGACTCCCCGATGGCGCCTCCGTAATATGAAGCCACCTAAAACCTACTCATCCCCAGAATGATCGGCCAAACCATCTCGCACTACCGCATCGTAGAAAAGCTCGGCGGTGGCGGCATGGGCGTGGTCTACAAAGCCGAGGACACTCGGCTGCATCGCTTCGTTGCCCTCAAGTTTCTGCCGGAGGAAGTTGCCCGCGACCCGCAGTCGCTTGCCCGTTTTCAACGTGAGGCCCAGGCGGCATCCGCGCTGAACCATCCGAACATCTGCACGATTCACGATATTGGCGAGCAGGATGGCCAGGCATTCATCGCCATGGAGTTTCTGGACGGCCTGACGCTGAAACACCGCATCGCCGGGCGGCCGATGGAGATCGAGCCTGTTCTGTCTCTGGCCATTGAAATTGCCGATGCCCTCGATGCCGCTCACAGCGAAGGCATTATTCATCGCGACATTAAGCCGGCAAACATTTTTGTTACCAAGCGTGGACACGGCAAGATTCTCGATTTCGGACTCGCTAAACTGACGCCGGCGACGGGAAAGGCAACTGCAGGGGAAATTGACGTAACCGCAGGCGTCAGTTTGGAATACCTGACTAGCCCAGGCACAGCGATTGGAACCGTGGCCTACATGTCGCCAGAGCAGGCGAAGGGCAAAGAACTCGATTTGCGCACTGACCTGTTTTCTTTTGGCGCAGTGTTATATGAAATGGTGACCGGCACCGTACCATTCCGAGGAGACACTTCCGCCGTCATTTTTGACGACATCCTCAATCGTGCTCCGTTACCGGCGTTGCGCTTCAATCCTGATGTACCGGCCCGGCTCGAGGAGATCATCAACAAGGCTCTGGAAAAAGACCGGGACATGCGCTACCAGCACGCCTCGGAGATCCGCAGCGATCTAAAGCGTTTGCAGCGGGACAGCGGTTCCGGCCATCGGTCCGCAGCCCAGACGCAGGAAACAGCAGTGAACCCGGAGCAGCAAGGTGTGACATCCTTGCAGACTCCAGTGGGCGGAACTGGTCCGGTCGCGCAGTCCTCAGCGGCGCTGTCTTCAGCGCACCAATCGTCTGCGCCTCGGGTCACGTCCAGCGGATCCAGCGTGAGCGCGGTCGCACGGGAGCACAAATTTGGCTTTGCGGCCGTCGTGGTAGTGGCGTTGGTCCTGCTCGCCGCCGGCGGTTTCGGTGTCTACTCGCTGCTAAGCCGCAGCGGACCGGCCCCGTTTCAAAATTTCACCATCACGCAGATCACGAACACAGGCAAGGCACAACAGGCTGCCATTTCGCCCGATGGCAAGTACGTCTTGAACGTGCAGAACGATAATGGTCTGCAGAGCCTTTGGCTGCGAAACGTTCCAACCGGCAGCGATACGCAAATCGTCCCGCCGGCAGCGGCGGTCTACCATTCCCTGATTTTCTCGCCGGATGGAAACTACGTTTACTTTCGTAAAGCCGGCATCGGCACCCAGAGCGAGTGGGATCTTTACCGCACTCCGGTGCTGGGCGGCACGCCGCAGCTTATTCTTCGCGATCTCGATACCGGAATTACATTCTCGCCCGACGGCCATCGCATCGCCTACGCTCGTGCCAATGATCCAGAGGTAGGCAAGTATCGCCTGCTCACCGCCAATTCCGATGGCAGCGATGAAACCATCCTGCAAATCGCCGCCAACGGGGCAGGCGCTCTCCCTCGCAGCACGGCCTGGTCGCCGGACGGTAAAAAAATTACTTACACCCTCTTCACCCTCGGCGACGTGCTGGGCACCGTCAAATCGTTTGATGTTGCCGGGAAGCAAGAGGAGCCGTTAGCGTCGTTCAAGAATGAACTTCTGTTCGACATCGCCTGGTTGCCAGGCGGCCAGTGGCTTCTCGCCAGGTATAACCAAAAAGGTCCGAGTTACGTGCGCTCGCAAATCGGCATGCTCTCTCACAGCGGAGGGCAAATCCAGCCCGTCACCCGGGATACGAATGAGTATGACACGCTAACCCTATCCGCCGATGGCAAGACCGCTGCCACCGTGCAGGTAAGGACAGCGTACAGCCTCAGCCTGCTTCCCGGCGCCGGAGCTCAGGCAACTACTCCCGTTCAACCGTTACCCCAAGTTCAAGATGTGCAGTCCGTCGCCTGGACGGCCGATGGCAAGTTGCTCGTTTCCGACGGACAGAGCGTGCAAACCATGAATCCCGATGGCGGACAGCGAGCCACCATACTCAATGATCCGAACTCCTGGATCGCGGACATGGCGCGCTGCGGCGATCACTACATCGTTGTTGCCTGGGCGTTCCATGGAGGCACGAACCAGGTCCATCTCTGGCGAATCAACCCCGACGGTTCGAACCCGACGCAACTCACCAATGGAGTCTTTGATCGTTCTCCGGTTTGTTCCCCGGATGCGAAATGGGTTTACTACTCCGACGTGGTCCCACACTTTTCCAAGAGAGTGCCCGTTGAAGGTGGAAAACCGGAGCCAGTGCCGGCCAGCGACGTTCATGACATGTACGGATTTGGCGCAGGCGAAGCTATTTCGCCCGACGGAAAACGGCTGATTTTCAATGCGGATATAAGCGGCCCGAATAGTGTAGCCCTCAGCAAATTGGCCTTGGTAGCCCTGGACTCAACTTCGTCGTCCTCTCCCATTTTGCTTCAACCCGATCCACGGTTAGCTACCGGAGGCGGAACTGGCTTCACCAATGCTATGGCCTTCACTCCCGATGGAAAATCCGTGGCTTACATCGTTCGCGATCGGGGCGTGGATAACATTTTTGTGCAACCGCTCGACGGCTCACCTGGACACCAGATCACCAACTTCACCTCTGAACACATCGCGGAATTTCAATGGTCGCCGGATGGAAAAATCCTCGCAGTCGCCCGTGCCCAGAACACTTCGGACGTCGTCCTGCTGCGAGAAAAGTAATCGATAACGATTGCTGCAGCCAGGAACCACGCCCATGTCGACATCCTTCGTTCTGAAAAATTGGTGCGCATTCTCTTGTTGCACGAAATGGCTTATTCGAAGCTTTTTCTCCACAGCCACCGTTGCGACCAAAAGCAAGAGCAGGGGCACGGGCCTCGCTTTAGAGCAGAGATCAAACGTCTAATCTCTGCCGGCGCATATGACAAGCTTCTGTGATCCCCATACCCCAAGTTCCTAGCGCACAACTGCAAGCCATGCCTGGCAAAATGTGATGCACCGCCAACGCCGATGCGCGGCCAGATAAATGTTTCAGCGTCTGGATCTGGGCTTCCGAACTGTATCGTCCACTTCGCCGATCAGCTTTGCAGCTTTCACGCCGAGGGCGGAAGCAAGATCGAGAATCCTTCGCAGACTGGGGTTAATTAGGCCACGTTCCAATTGACTGACGTACGAAATATCACAGCAAACCTTTTCGGCGAGTGCTGCCTGGGACAGACCGTTACTAACACGGTGATTAGCCACGACTGTTCCCATTGCCCTTTCAACAGTATCGACTCTCCGGCGAGGGGAAATCCCAATTGGCCGAGCCATATCGTTTGCATTGTAGCAGGATACTGCTATATTGAGCCACCACATATCTGTATGTTCGATCCGCGTAAAGTCCGGTCGCTCGTTGAGAGCGTGGGTTGGGCCAGGACGGCGTTCTTGCTCTGCATTGGCCTGCTAGGATCACGGATCATCACTTTCGAGCAATGTATTATTCTGCTGCTGGTTGCTCTAGCGCCCTCATTCTCTCAATACCCAAAGAAGAGAAAGTGAAAGGAAATGGTCGCAAAGCCGAAGAGTCTTGCTTTGGGCCCCGAGCAATCTCTTCTTCTTAAAAAAGAAGCGGCCGAGGAATTATCCGCAACCGAATTGATTCTCTTCTCACAAAGTGCAACCCGCAGCAACTTGAGATGGTTCATCGCATTATCAAGGTTCTCCTCGAACCCTGAACAGCGCAAGCACGATTTCTCTGCTTAGACAGCGGCCAATTTCCGGTTTGCCCGTCAGTGACGGCCTTTTCGAAGGCGACGCCCCACACTTTCTTTCAGCCTTCCGCAGTCGTCCTGGCGTCGCGTCCGAAAAGGCACTAGCGTGATCCGGGCACGATCTGCGCCGCGAAAACCTCTCACCAACCTCTCACCAACCTCGCACTCACCTGGACAAATTGATGATAGGCGTGTGAATCGCGCAGCAAGCCCAAGGAGGCTTCCTGTCGAAATATCTTTGTGAAATGTCCCCTCGCGTGTATCTTCTACGAATTGCGGGAAATCCATCTCGGGCGGCCCCGAAGCACTCAACCCCGCAAACGGAGAAGAAGATGGCAACAGACGCCGTCTTTGCGCCTGCATCAGGCCAGCAGACCCGCTACAGACCTGTCAAGCGAACCGCCGAACGCGCCTTCTACAGCGGCATGGCGATCCTGCTCTGTATCTGCGTCTACATCGGCTTCTCACCAACGTACTTCCAGGCCGGTATGTTGCGCGCGCCGCTTCCCAGCCCCATCCTCCACATCCATGGCGCGGTTTTCACCCTCTGGATGCTGCTATTCGTTGTGCAGGCCGCCCTCATCTCCGCTCGCCGCGTCAAATGGCATCGTTCCTTGGGCACCGTCGCCTTCTGCCTTCCGCCCATCATGATCGTGCTTGGCGTGATCGCTGCCATCGACGCGCTTCATCGTGGAGTGAAGATTGGCCCGCTCGACCCCGCCGTCTCCGCTGCCATCCCACTGATCGGCATCGTCGGCTTCACCATCGTCATCTACGCTTCCTGGCGCGCCCGGCGCAGGCCCGACGCGCACAAGCGTCTGATCCTGATCGCCACGTCGGGTCTCGTCGCCGCCGCCTTCGGCCGCTTTCCCTGGGACCGCATCGGATTTCCGCCCGCCGCTGGAGCCGTCACCGGCCTCGGCATCCTGCTTCTCATTCTCGTCGTCTACGAACTCATCTCTATCCGCCGCATCCACCGCTCCACCATGTGGGCCGCACCGCTTGTCTTCGCGTCCGTCGCCCTCGCCGTCCCCGTCGGAAGGACCGCTGCCTGGCACGCCTTCGCCGCGTTACTCAATCGAACCATCGGGCCGCACATCTAGCAAGCAACCCAAACTCAGCCCAGGATTGATTGACCGCTGACGAACAGGACTTCGCACGTCCTGAGGATTTCAACACGATCTGTCAGTGAACGGCCTACTCCTGGATTGACGCCAAGCAGCTTCAAAAAGCCTATCGAGTACTACAAGCACTACTCGAACCCTAAATCTCGATATTGAGTCAGTTCTGGTTTGCTCGTCAGCCACCCGAAATTGTCGACACCATTCCTGGAACTGCCACTTGGCATGACAATGTTCCGTGAGCGATATCTGAACCCCATCTTGCCTACGCATGTCGGGTGCGGCAAGCTTCTGGAATGATCCAACGCGCAAAGCAAGGAAAGTGGCAGGGTCCGATTTTAGCCCAGAGTGGACAGAGTATCGCGTAACTAACCCGTGGTTCGCGAAGCGCTAACCGCAATAATGTCTATCTACGGGTTCACTGCAATGTCTACGGCAAATGATAGGCTGTCTACAGGTTGAGTACAGCTCGACAGCGGGATTTGGTTACCAAAAACCATGACTCAACGGATGTAAAGTTATGCAAAGCTCGTTCCGAAGGCTATAAGAACCACCTACAATTGAGATGTAAGCGGGGTGGTTCATGAGCAAGCTTCGCTGCGGTTCTGGATGTGCGGCGTGAACAAGTTCCGTTCGTACGGCTGGATTTTCACGAAGCTCGCGGCGTCATGCCTTGCGGCGTGCGCCTGCGCGCAGGGCCAAGTGCTTTATCAGGATCAGGAAATCGAAGTGCGCGAGTTGTCGTCGTTAATGGCACGGTCGCCGCACTCCGCTGACGTGCTGCTGACCTCGCTCGATACAATCTTTCACGATCGTGAGATATGCTGCGGCAAAGACTCGGCTCTCGAAGACAGCGCCGGAGAAGCCGACCCGAAGTCGTTAAAAGATGTTGCCAGCAAGCTGCAAGGCCGGCACTTCTTAAGCGATGGCCGACCTATTATGGTGACCGCGACTTATTCCGCAACGGGGGCAGTCAATTCCGGCATGCTCATCACCTGGTTTCAGAACCATCATGCCGCGCTCATGCAGTGGAACTCGCGCGTCTATGTGGTGCACGGAATCGTCTATCAGTGGACGGCCAGCGGCACACCAGACTCGGGAGAGCAAACGGGGACGGTGATCCACAAGTTTCTGCTTTGGGATACGCGCTATTCCGATTCGCGCCGCGAAGTGGTCTTCAACCGCGAGACCGACGACCTGGGCAAAGTAGATGGATTCTTGTTTGTCGATGTGAAACCGCAGTAAGCCTATGCTTTTGTCCAGTCTCGAAGTGGAACCTCACTCGCGCAAGCCTCTGCTCAAGACGCGATTTCCCCGCTTTCCGAGCGCGTTGATTCTCTCCTCCACCAAGTGCAACCCGCAGCAACTTGAAATGGTTCACCGTATTATCAAGGTTCTCCTCGAACCCTGGACACCGCAGCCACGATTTCTCTGCTTAAACAGTGGCCAATTTCCGGTTTGCCAGTGATCCGACCAGAATCGGTTCGGTCGGTCGATTTGTACAGAACAACGATTGGCGCCATGGCGAGGTTTTTACCGCGCTACCATCAGGCTATGCACCGGGAGCGATAACCGTGGCCTCATTTAAGTATTCTGACTTGCTTCTTCGTCTCGAAGGTTTCGATCAGTGGCTGAGGAGCTTAGGATTTCGTCAAGAACGAATACTCACACGATTTTGTTCCGCTCGATGATGATCTGGCAAAAGTGTTGCTCAACTGGAAACAGCAGAGCTGCTTCCAACGGGATGAGGATTGGGTTTTCCCAAATCCCGCCACGGAGAAGCCTTACTGGCAGGAAGAAATCCAGAAGAAGCACATCAAATCCGCCGCAAAAGCGGCTGGCTTGGGCAGCGGAATCGGCTGGCATACGTTCCGACACACATATCGGACGCTCCTCGACGAAACCGGAGCGCCGATGAAGGTGCAGCAGGAGCTAATGCGGCACGCCAGTATTCAGACGACCATGAACGTTTATGGGCAGGCTCTATCGAGCACAAAGCGCCAAGCAAACAGCAAGGTCGTTCAAATGGTGCTCAACCCGGCAGTCTCGGTGCAGACAAATGAAAAGGGAGCCGACGTTGCGGCTCCCTGATCAATTGCGCTTTTCTTATTGGGGGTTTTTGGGGGTTTCTCGGTTTAACCCAAATTCCCGTAAGCTTATGATTCCTTTGGTTGCGGGGGGTGGATTTGAACCACCGACCTTTGGGTTATGAGTCCAAAATTACTATTGTTTTCAACAACTTACAAGACGCGGGTGGCCCTTGAAAAGCCTTGTAAGTAGGGTTAAGGAATCGTTATTGGACAGTTAAAGGACAGTGAACAATCGCACCGTTAAATCGAGAATTGTCCTTGCGTTCGTCTAGAGCGAAGCTTTCGGCACCGTCGGCAAGGGCTCGCCCGCCAGTCGTTTTTTCACCAGCCCGGCGAGGAAGTCCGCGAAGGGCGCAATGTCCTCGCCGACACTCGCTTTTTCGAGAGCGTTCACGTAGGCGTTGCGGTCGGTTACTGGAATGACCGTCCACGGGAATCCGCCCGACGCCATCATCGTGTTCATCAGGAAGCGCCCGACGCGGCCGTTGCCATCCATATAAGGATGGATGTAGACGAAGATGAAGTGCCCTAGCACCACGCGGACAGCCGGAACTGGCTCTTCGCGCAGCAGGTCGAAGAACGCCGGCGTGGCGTCTCTCACCGCGTCCCGGTTCAGCGGCACATGCATTGACTTGCGGATATAGACCGGGCCGTTGCGGTAGCCCGCGAGATCGGCGGGCTTCAGCAGGCCGACCGTGACGCTCGGCGCGAACAGCTCTCGATACCACGTGCCGTGGTCCGCATCCGCGACCTCTCCCGGATTTTCGCCCCTCAGAATTTTGGCGAGGCTTTTCTGCACGGCCTGAAAGGCCTGCCAGTATCCCCGCGCCGCCATGGCGTTCCGCTGATCGCGGTCGCCCTCGTCACCTTCCGGGTTCCACCGCCCCCCGCGGACGCGCTCGATAAGCTCTGGCGTGACCCGGTAGCCCTCGATAGAGAGCGAATGGTAGGCGTCCGTGACGTAGGCGTCGTTGACGCGCTTGAGGTACGCCTCGATGTTGCGCGGCGGGCCCGGCGCTTTCGGAAAGCGTTCGATGACCGGCTCGCGCATTTTCTGCCAGAGCAGCCGCAGCCTGTTTACGTAAGGCGAAGTTTCGCGGGCCCCGATAATCAGTGACGGCTTATCTGTGAAGGGATCGTTTTCCCGCACGGCATAACCGGCCACCGTCATCGCTTTCACGATATCGTCCGCGATTCGGTCGCGGCGGACGTTGCGGAAGGCTCCGGCCAAGCGTCCGGCGATCACCGTGTGACCACCCTCAAGGAGGCGGCGGAGAAGGCCGGAGGCGTCCCGTATCATCGGCAACACCGCGCGGACATCCGTCGCGTTGTTCGAAAAATAATTGGGGGAGCACGCAATCAGGGCAGACTCCACCGAGAACAGCCGCAGGCCGGCCTCTTCCTTCCGGTCCGCCACCCCCGGCAACGCGATGCGAAGCTCCAGCAGGGACGTGCCATGCGGGAGTTTGGTGACCTTGTTGCCCGCGCGCGGCGATCGCGCCGCGAGCTGGCCGGGCACGGTCCAGTTGCCGGCATGGAGTGAGAGCGATTGTTCCGGCGACAGGCACCAGCGCGCGCCGAAACGCCCTTCCAGATATGCGGCGCAGAAACGCCAGAAGGATGCGTACCAGGCTGTGCTATCGCCCTTCACTTCGTCCGGGCGGCTTGGGATATACCAGCCCTTTATGACTTCCTGCAGAAAGCCGTTGCGCAGGAGGCGCTCCCGGTGCGTGCGCGACAGGTCGCGCGCGCGGATCGCCCCCGCACCCTCCGTGGTCTGGAAATTCCGCAGGATTTCGAGGGACTGCGCGAGTTTTTCAGGCGGTCTGGCCATGGCCGACTTCTTTTGGGGTTCGTGCTTCCACTATCTGATCGCGTTGCGCCGTATTTATACTATTGCGCTGCACTTTTATTATGCTATTAAGCTGTATCAATTTTAGCTTATTGTGTCGAGCGAAGGACTGGCCCCCGCCCACCTGAAAGTGCGGCCCCCGCACCCCGTTGTAAATGGCTAGTTTCACTATTTTCGATTATCGGAGATGCGGTCTTCTCCGATTAGGGTTCGCCATCTCGTCTCCATTGCACCCATGTGCCTCCGTTTTTCGAAACGAGGGCAGGCTTCCGTCGCAGGCTCGGACCCTGCATCGCGCCGATAATCCAGTCCTCTTCTGTCCCGCTAAAGCACCAGCGCTGAGCGTACGCTGTGACTCTGCGGTTGAAATTGGCGACTCCTTGATTTGAAACAGTCCGAAATTCCGTCGGTGGCAGGGTGTGGCCATTCCCTTCGATTCCTTCCCTCGCAGCAACTTTGAGGTATTCGATATCGGATCGCATGATGAGAAAGGCCCTGCTGCTAAGGGGGCAGCACACGGAGCAATCGGGTCGCAGCAATGCATTGTCCCCACCGGGACGATCGAACTGTCGAAACACAGGGCAGTCGGACGTAACGAAGGCCGTCGATGGCCTAGCGAAGAGTACAGTCCAGTTCATGGAGACGTAAAACTTGGTCATATCGTTCGCCAGATCGATCATCTGTTCGAGATCGAAAGTATCTGGGTTGCTATTCATGTTCGCGAGATACTCTTCGACCTCGTCGCGGGAGACCTCATACGGTTCGGAATGTCTTACCGGGATACCTTCGGCGGTGGCCACGTTCTGGAAAATCAGAGACGACTTACCGCTCTTCTCCAACTGCAGGGCCTTATCCTCAAATAATCGGCGCATGTGTTCACGGTTCAATTCTCTGGAATAGGGGACACGCGTCTCTTGAAACGCGATGTATCTGCTAAGGCTGATGCGATCCTCGACAGATGGCGGAACCCTGTTCTCGACGAGCCGACGTAATGCCTCCAGTCCTGGTGTTTCGATTTTGCTTTCGAGGAATGTCTCGATGTTGGCGCCGGGTGGTCCGCTCGGGATCGCATAAAAGTCACGCTGTGTCGCGACGCCGTCAGGGATTGAGCGATGAAACTTGGAGCGGCCGCGACCATAGCAAGCAAGCTGTGTGCTCCCCGGTGCAAGGAAGCCATCGAGGTATCGGGCCTGCACAAAGTGATGTTGGCGCGCTCTAGCCATGTTTAGAGTCTGGGCTTTCATGCTGGGTCAGACCGAAGCAATTGATCTCGGATTGCTCCTGGAAAGTCGGCTCGGGTTGGCCGACACGGTCACTGGCGACAAGCGCGTTTATAAGGACTCAACTCATCTCCTGTCGCTTGCCAAAAGCCGATAGCGCTCATTACGCTGGTCGCCATTTCACCACCTATGCCGTTTTGTCTCTTCTTCGTCTGGTTTATTTAGCGTCGGCGAGTTTTGGCGCGATCATTTTCTCAGCCCCAACAGTGCTTACATACACGGATGTTTCGCGACATCGGTGACAGAGATACCAGTCATACGGGACGTCGCCATGAAAGTCTTGCATCCCCTGCAAAATGAGTTGCAATACGGGCCCCTGAAAGTTCGCCAGTGGTGTATCCGAATAAACAGTTTCTTGATCGCGTTGGAGCCCGGAGTCAGAAAGAAGTACAGAGCGTAGTAAACCGCCACTCCGGCTAAGCGCCACTCCTTCCTCAGCGTCGTGAAGGCTACACCCAGCAGCAACAGAATCAGGGGCACAGCAGCCTTCGCATCTTCTTTGTCGTAATCTGCCCAAGTCCCGATCTTGATTCTCATACCGTCAGCGAGTGCCCGTCACAATCTTGCGCAATTGTGCGGCATACTCAATCATCTCCGTGTTGACGAGCAGCATCTCCTCAACCAGTTCGGCATATTGCGGGAACGTCTTTTGATGCTCCTGTGGAGTTGTCTTCTTCAACGCATCTTCAGAGTTATGCCACCAGTTGCGATATCGAGCTTGCCATTTTGTCAGGTGAGGCCGGAGGCCGAAGTTCAGAGTATCGGTAGCGATTTTCACAATCTGCTGAGTGCTCTTGTCTCGCCTGATGCATTTGCCCGGAATGTCCCCAATAAGTTGTCGCGTCCGCTGAAACAGCGCATACCATGAGTCGTAGACCTCTACGATCACATCATCTTTCGGGTTGAACGGTATCGCGGCCTTGCGCGTGACAAGTTCCGTCCAAATCTGATGTGCTATTTGGATGTCCTCCCAAGTCGGGCATATCTTCATGCAGCCGATGCCGCCTAGATTGATATTCACTTCGACAACGTGATGCTGTTTGGCTACTCGCCGCCATACCACGAAGATAACTATCAGCAGAAGCACTAATGCCACAACCCAAGATGAGACCTCGATCCCGAGCGAGTACTTCTCCGTGATATACAGGCGGAAGAGATTCATACGCCGTGGTTGACTCCACACGCAAAGCACCATCCGTTGTTCTTCATCATTTCGTTCGGATTGCTTATGTCGTCTACGAGGTTCTTGTTGGTCCGGCTCTCGAAGGCAGTCTCGATGCACTGGCGCATCCACGCCTCGTTATCAGGCATGAACCAATAGCGAGCATACGAAGAGTTGTCGAGATACCGATAGTTCGGAGCGAATCGCGTAGGTAGGTAAGGGTAAAGCCGACCGGGAAGATTGTGCGCCGATGGAAGCAGGAAGGCGACCAGTCCGTTCGGGGCACTACTCCCACATTGTAGAGAAGCCTTGATCTCCCAATCGACGAATCGACGCGAGTGAGTACAATTCCCCATCAACACCACGGTTACGCTTGCATCGCCAATGTAGTTCGCCCGTATGCGCGACATGACGTAAGCTGCGTTGTCGCTGTCAATAATGTCATCCGTGAACCGCATCCCCAACGCTCGATGCGTGAAGACGTTTCGCCAATTCCAAACAAATTGTTCTGCTTCGGCTTGATCACGATGGCTGTAGGAGATGAACACCTTCCGCTTCACGGGCAGCGGAGCCGGAAGCGGAGTCAGGGAGTTTATGTAGCGTGCCCAGTCTGACATAGTGGCGTTCTTCTAATCTTGTCTTTCTGGCCCGACCGCAGTGCACTTATTATGGCAAACTCTCGAAGCTAACTGTAATCCTATCACGGCGGACGAACAGAAAGCGAAACTGGGAGCCCGCCCCGCAGGTAGCCCCTGTTGGCGGGTAGCTTAGGCTTTTGATCTCGCTCCATCAGTAGGGCGCCCTGTCCTTCACGTTTTCGGCTCTTACAAAAAACGGATAGGGCATGCTCAGGCCACCTTAAGCGAAAGAGCGACACCTTCCTCCCATTGCTGGAGCATGCGATTGCCTATCTCGATGAATTCCGGGTGCGCTTTAATGTAGGCGTGCAGATCCTTTGAGGTGTCCGCAATCGTAGCTTCTATGCGTTCGAGTATCTGCCGGACGCGGGCGGGGGTTCCTCCCATCCGGGTCTCGCCCAGTCGCTGCAACTCCTTCGCGCTCGCCCATTTCGTTGTACCGTTAAGGGTCAGCGCCATGCTGTCCTTCGGTAGATAGACAGAGGTAGTCACAAGATCATAGACGGGTGCGAGTCTCGCTTCGCCCTGAACATCGTCGTAAACAATCCCAAAGTTCTTGAGGTGCGCGTCGCCGTTGCGAAGCGCGCAATTCATGGCAATCAGGGCGAACAGCTTTTCCATGTCCTCGCCCACATGCGTCGAGTTTGCAAACTGCCCAAATCGCTTCATGACCGAGGTCTCGTAGCTGCCGCGATATTTCTCGTCGGTCCTGCGGCCGTTCAGCACGCAGAAATCCTCAACTCCGCGATAGGTCCCGTCGATGCGCAGGTCGAAACGGTCAATGACCAGCGCCATGCCGTCCTCGGCCAGGCGGTAAGGGGGCACGTCAAGTCCGTATTTGCGCGCCACGGTGAGGCAAAAATACTCGTTGGCCGCCAGTTGCGGATATTCGTTGGGCTCCCACAGCTTCACAATGTGGGTCGCGCCTTTATAGCTTTGTGAGAGGCGGTGTCCCGTATGCTCTATCTCGGCGAAAGCCTTTTCGTCGCGCACGAGGATTTTGGGCTGCACGCCGCTAATCCCGGAGAAGGCCGCGAATTTCTCCAGCAGGTAGCGGAAGAGGTCGCCGCCGCGTCTGCGTTCGAGAATCTCGTCCACTGACTGGAAGGGCACGTCCTCGTGCAGGTGTTCCTTGTCGC
The DNA here is from genome assembly GCA_049693675.1 of Candidatus Sulfotelmatobacter sp. Lineage (GTDB taxonomy): Bacteria > Acidobacteriota > Terriglobia > Terriglobales > Acidobacteriaceae > Sulfotelmatobacter. The sequence goes on from JBAVQD010000018.1 coordinate 14,613, forward strand.
CGGTATAGCGGATGCGTCCGATCTGCGAGCGACCGACAATGGACAGCAGGTCGAATTCGTCGAAGGTGCCTGTGGCTTTCGCAAACGCAAGGCGGAGCCGCTCCCGCAGTGCGCCTTCGGGCAGGTTCATCTCGAAAACTGGAAGTAGCCCGAAGGGCACGCTCCACGACTCAAGCCTCAATGGCATAGTCAGCGAGACCGCCCGTGCGGGCGCAGCGCCGGCGAAGTAAGCAAACGTGCTGCCGCGCTCGCCGTGACGATCGAGTAGTCCCGCCTCAGCGGCGTCGGTCCAGACCTTGATCATTCCGTCCCTCTTCCATGAGTTCTTCAAGCGTTGGCCGGCCCGCGCTTGCTTCCTGCAGCTTCAACTCCAGCCCCAGCGCCGTGAGAATATTTGCAATCTTTGAATATCCCAGTTCGCCCAGCCGTCCGTTCTCTAGGGCGTCAAGCGTGGAGAGTCCGACCCGGGCTTTTTTTGCAAGCCTGGGCTGCGTCAGGCCGAGCGTTTTGCGCTTGGCGGCAATCTGCTCACCGAGCGACGACAGGGGCAACATACACCTAATATATGAGGTCATTTTGCTGATTGCAACCAAATAACCTAATATATTGGGTCGCATATGCCGATACGCCCGTGAGTGAGGCAAGTCTGATTTCGAGGGATCGGCCGATAGCCGAGGCTCGCGCTCATTCTTCTTCCATCATGTCTTCGAATTCTTCCGCCATCACGTCTTTACCCGAGCTGACCACATTAATGGCAGCGGCGTTGAGCGAGTTTTTGACATGCACTCCGTAATATTTCTCGATCATTCCGACACTCGTACGACAGTTCTTAGCGATTTGATAGATGTTGGCTCCCTCCATCAACCGCATACTGATATACGTGTGCCGTAGGCTGTATGCCGTACGTGGTCGGCCGTCTCTGTCGAACCGAAGATTCTCCTCCTCAGTGATGGTCTTGAAGAGCTCGCTCTGCCATTTGGGAAAAATCAGGTCGGTCGGTTCGGGCGAGCGCCACTCCTTCCCCCGGACCTCAGAATTGTCCGACACTTCGCTGGCGGCGAGCACGTCGTCAACGCGCCTCGGACGGAGCCTGCTTCTAAGTCGCTCAAATGGACTCACTGCATCGGGCAAACTCTTGCAGTATCCGAATCCCCGTTTTCCGCGCACTTCAATCTCGAGAATCGTCTCGCCCGAAGGCTCGTCGTCAACGATCTCGACATCACGGAACTCAAGGCGCCGTGCCTCATCAGGCCGCAGCCCAGTATTGCCCGCGAAGAGGACATAGTCATGCAGCTGCTCCGCTCGCCATTTGAAGCTCTCTTTCTTCGGCTCTAGTGCGCGTTTTCGAGTCGCTTCACAGAGTTTCTCGTATTCTTCTGGCGAAAACCATGCCCGGTAGGAGACTTTCGATGATCGCCGGTACGGCTCAGAGAAATCTGGAAGCCGGTCGAGCCATCCCTGGCACAGCGCGGTCTTCAAGGTCTGGCGCAGCGTCACGATTTCGTGGTGCATGGTGCTGTGTGCCGGCGGCTTGCCGCGTTTCGCAATCGCTTGTTGGTGTCTGTGAACTCGATAATCCACGATTTTTCCCGCGGTGATCTTCGAGATATCGATGTTTCCGAAGAAGGGCACCAAGTGAACGCTCGACCGCAAATACTGGCCCTTCAAGTATTGCTTGCTGCGTTCTCCACGCGTCATGATCTCGCATTCGCGTAAAAATTGTTCAGACACCTCGCGAAAGGTCTTTTCGGCTTTGAGCTCTCCAGTGAGAAGTTTTCCCCGAAGCTGTAGATACCAGTCCTCGGCGACGTCCTTGGCTTTTGCGAGGCTCTCTTCCTTCGTGCTGGTGCGACGGTTCTTGCCTGCGAAGAAGCTGGAGCATTGCCAGCGGCCGCTGTTCGGCCGCTTGTAGACGTAAACTTTTCCGCCCAGAATCGTGTGTCGTTCCGCCATCTTCGTTCCTCGTTTTAAGCAGCGCGATAACGCGTAATATCCGTAATTTAGGTGGAGTAACCTGAAGTCTTTACCTGCGCTCGGTCGTCGGGTTCGAGCAAACGCCGTCAACCGAGGCCGAATAGCTAGTACCGCGCCCTGCTTAGGAATTTCGCACAAGGACGCCGCGTTCAACAAGGGCGGCGATGCCACGCAATTCGGGAGTTTCCCATTTTCCTTGTGGTGACGTCCCGTGTAAATCCCAACGAATCTGCCCTATGATAGAAATGCAGTCAGGCAGCCGCGCGCGGGCGTGGCGGAATGGCAATCACGCCGCTGGCCGAAAAAAGGCGTGCATTCGTTTTGCGGCTTTTGCAGTCTGGCAAAAACGATCCAAAAGGCACCGTCACGGCTGTTTTCGCTTGTCTCGGGCAGCCACATGCGCCTCCCAGACTCGCTCGAAGTCCTTTATAAGATCATTTAATTTTTCCCGAAAGCCGGTGCCAGTTGTGTGATGGACATTGTAAAGAGTGGTGACGGTTTGCAGTAGCGCGCCATGACCTATGCGAAGAGCCTCGGCGTCCCAATTCATCTCATGTCCGATTAGGCCACCGACATTGACATGGTGCAACATTGAGGCAAGGCCATACACCAGTTCATATAGGCCGGGCTTTCCGATTTCATCGGCCATCTTCTTTACTGATTTCTCGGACCAGCTGTTACGGACACGCCCGTTCTTCTCGAATTTTCCCTTTATGCGGTTGTACTGCGCTTCGGCTTCTCGCTTAAGCTCTGGCGTCAGCTTGTCGGGAGAAGTTTTCTCGACAAGAAGCAACTGCCGCCAGCCGATCACATGAGCAAAATCCAAATATAGATCGGTTTCACTGGGATTTTTCTCAAGGTACTCTGCAGTTACGGACACTTCGTACATAGAGCGAGCGATTTTCATTGCCCCTGTTCCACGACCATTTCCGGTAAGGATCAGAACATCGGACATAGAGGTGATGTTGATACTGGTAAGAGCACGCATGAGTTGTACTAGTTCAACTGTGCTGCCCTTTGTGTCTGCGATCAGGTCGTTTGCGACCAATTGGACCTTGTCAATGGCTCGATATACATCGGCATGATTCTTGTACGCTGCATCCCAGAGAATAGGGAATGCGAATACCGCCGTGGGGCTGCTCATATCGGCGTGTCTCCTTACTGGTCGATTGTAGAGTACTCCTCAAGTCATCATCTTACTCTACTTACGCCGGCACGCAGCTTTCGCAATAGACTCCCGCAGGCCCTGGAACGGGGAGGCAACTGGTCGATCATGCGACCTTGCCGAGGATCGGAACGCCGTCCTCCGCCGGAAGAGCCAAACACATTGACCCGAGAGACTTCCACAGGGCAGTTTCTCTCCACGGCAAATACTCCACGCAGAAAGAGTTTCAGGAGGTGGTGCACCGTCCCTGTCCTGAGCTAAGCAGGCAACGGTAGAGTCAATTGCATCGGGGGCGGAAGCCGCGGTGCACATTTCCGGAGAAATGATTTCCCACTCCCCGTCATCCCGAGAATCAGCGTGTGGGCAACCTCGCCGTTATGCAGATTAAGAAAGTAGGGCGTGCTGTTGTCGGTTTCAAGAGCGGCCAGGTATTCCGTTCCGAGATGCGCATTCGTCTTTTCGCCGGGCAGGATCGTAAAGAGAAAAGACAGGTCGGCGTAGTTCGTGTTGAGCAAATACAGCTTGCGGAGGTTTAGCGCGTAGTTGCCCGGTACGGTGGCGAAATAAGCGTTGAGCTGGTTGTAGGTTTCCGCGAACAAGTTGCCATCCGCATTGGTGAAGACACCGGTAAATTCGGCCACCAGTTGATCAAGTTCTGTCCTTGCGTGACCAGTTGACGCCCGGCCGTAGAGGACAATCGTGAGCGAGAAATCGCCAAGCGATTGACCGTCGCCCAGGGCGCGCAGGCAATCGCCAAGATTTTCAATGTCAGCCTGCTTGGACTCATCCACCAGTACATCGCGCGGGTTCGTCTGTGTGGCGTCGTTGCCCATCTGGGACACAAACCCTGTCTTCGACATATTGAAATGGCGGCGGCGCTTGTTTACTTCTTTGCGAGCTTTGTCCGCGGGCAGCGGTGTCCACTCCGTGACGACATAAAAGTTGGCGGGAATCTTCAGAAGCGAGTCCAGGACCAAGGGCCGAGTTTCGGTGATCGCCTCTTTCATCGTCAGCACGCGGGCGATGTGATCGCCTACGCGCAGATAATCGCGTTCGGCTTCGATGTCGGAGTTGACCACTTGATAGTCGAGAAACTGTGTGGACTGCGGCCGGCCGGCAACACGCCAGTCGTCATAATTGAGCAATCGGCGAAAAAACGTAAACTGCCCCTGCTGACTCAGAATCTCGATTTGCATGAAGTCTGCTAGCTGGCGAGCGAATGCCTGGACGTGCTGGTCGAGTCGTTGAAGATCGCGCTCGATATGCATCCGCAACAACTTCTTCATGCTATCGCTGGTGAGCTGAGCTTTGAGTTCGTCAATCCCGCCCTCTGGATCGCGCAACAGGCGAGCTAGGGCCGTACCTACACCGCTCTTCGAGCGGGCGCCTTCGAGCAGGATGCAGTAGAAGATCTCAACCTGATAAAGATGTTCTCTCTTGCCTTCAAAGAATTTTCGCCGTTGATCGATCGCTGCATCCACGACAGGGTCGTCATACGTTGCGAATGGGATGTCAGGGCGATTCGACTTGAAGAGATATTGATAGACGTGGAAGCCTGGGCCAAACGCTTTGAGTGCCGCTTCTAACCTCTTCACCGCATACTCTTGTTCCGACCGGTCAAGACTCTCGTAGTCCACGCCGGAAATACTGAGAACCATTCCTACATCACCGCTCTTGGTGAGGAAGGTCGTCTCATTCAAGAAGCCATAGAGATTGATGTGGTCGTTGAGAGCTGCGCTCTCTTTCCACGGCTTGATGACTTTGTCGAGACGGAGCATCACATCACCTCTACATGTGGGACTTGCTGTTTCGCAGCGTCGTAGCGCAATTTGTAGCGTTCAGACTTTGCCAGGATGAGGAGAAACGCCGGATCGCTGTTCGTTACCCAATGACCGAAAGCAAAACCGCCAATGAACACGGCGATGCCAGCCAAGATGGAGTTGAAGAGATTGAAGGCTCCCACCGCGCCGACGCAGACGAAGTAGAACAGAGTGCGCTCGACGCCCAGATAGGTGAGCGGCTTATGCATGCTCTTGAAGACTCGATTTGTGCGATGCTTCTGATCTTTGTTGTTTGGCATAAGGGACTCGTTCAGCATCTTTTGAACTTGGCGGGTAGGGCCTCCTACACGCCCCAAAGCCAACTCAGGACGTTTACGGCGAGGACGGCAATCCCGGTTCCGGCGGCGACACCGGCCAAGGCCTTCTTTGCGCCGGGTTCGCCGTGGGCGAAACCGTAGCCGCCGATCACGATCGCCACTAGACTTGCAACCTTTGCAATGGTGCCGGTGAAAAGACTTTGGATAGCAGTGAAGCCCGTGTCGAACGGTGAACCCTGTGCCAGCGCCGCCACGGGGAGGAGGAAGAACAGGGCGAGAACAACGGTGGTTGGACGCATGCGCTTCGACTGAAGAAGGCGTCCGATTTGGCGGATGGAATCAGCTCGCGACCAACGGGGCATTTGCACCTCCCGCAGCACCTCAAATCGGCTGCTTATGGCGCAAACGTAACGCTGCTCAAACAACATGTCCAACAACTTCTCGTCACTCTGTTATTCCTGGGAGGAATAACAGATGAACATGGTGTGGCGAGCAGGTAAATCGACCCTTCCGCCCGCTAATGAATGTTCCAGACAAAGCGATTTGTCGGCAAATGCGCCCCCGGCACTAATACAAGGAACACGCCTAAGTATTTGGCCCCGAGATACGATTGCGGTAGCGGGCCTGTAATCACTTGCTCGCGAATCTGCGTCCAAGTGCCTAGCGATGATGCAGATGGGGCTGTCGCGACCTGTATGACTCGGTTCTGCTGCAATGCCAGATCGGCAACCGAGAAGCGATTTGCTCAATGAAATGTGACGTGAGAAATCGGATTATCGCTATCTGATATTCCCGGCGGGAATAACACGCGGACGAGAAGTTGTTGGACACGGTCGAGGAAACGAAGCAAATTGGGAGACATCGTCAGTTCCGCGCAATATCCAATAGCGCGCGGAACCGCATTGCAGCGAGGCTTCTATGTCGACCCAGCCCACTCGAATTCCCTCACGCGAGCGGCTACGCGCGGTTCGGGAAGCACCCGTCAACCAACAATACGCCGCACGTTTCCTCAACCTTCATCCGAAAACGGTACTCCGCAAGGCTCGTGAGGGCTCGCTTCCCGCGCATCCGGTTGGGACATGTCGGAAGCGCTGGCATTTCTATCTCTCGGAGCTAGACCAGTGGCTTCGTTCTCAGGTAATCTCAGGCAGCCACCCGCGTCGCCAACCCCAAGGAGATTACATTGGCTAAGCGAACGCGGTATCAGTACGGTAGTGTTGAGATCAACAAACGCGTAACAGGACCGGACGTATGGCTCTATCGTTGGTGGGAACCGACTTCAGACGGTCGCAGGACCAGAAGAGGGTTCACCGTCGGAACCGTCGAAAAGTACAAGACGGAGGCCCACGCCTTGAAAGCAGCAGAAGGCATGCGGCTAATGATCAACGATGGGATGTTGCGCCGAGATCCGGTTCTCTTCTGTGGCATCCTCGACCGTTTCCTGATCGATCAGAAACAGGAAGAGGACGCCGAACAAATCACTCACAATACTCTAGCCTCCTACCGAAGTATGATTTGCCAACACATCCGACCCAAGTGGGGCGACGCCCATCTCGAAGACGTTCGGCCCGCTTTGGTACAGGATTGGCTTCGCAAGCTCGTCCTCTCGCCCAAGTACAAGGGACATATTCGATCTCTGATGTATCGTCTTTTCGACAAGGCGATGCTTTGGGAATTGCTGAATGTGGAACGAAATCCCATGGACTTGATCGAAGTGAAGGGCATCAGCAAGCGCAAGAAACGTCCTCGCGTCCTTCAGGTAAAGGATGCTTGGCAAATGCTCGACGCGCTGGTTCAGCCCTTTCGAACCATCGTGCTAATTGGCTTGTGTTTCGGTTTGCGAATCAGCGAAATCCTGGGTTTGCGCTGGACGGATTTCGATTTCAAGCGATCGGTGGTTCTGGTTCAACGATCAGCGGTCGGAAAGCGGCTCAACAAGTTGAAGACGGAGTATTCGCAGGACGAGGTTCCAATCGAACGGGGCTTTATCCTCGAACTCAAGAAATGGCAAGCGCTCTGTCTCGATACCGAAGAGCACTGGCTTTTCCCGAGCCCGGTGACGGGTCGACCGTATCATGCCGACTCGATGCGCAACGACTACCTGGTTCCTACAGGTCTGAAATTGGGACTTGGCAGGATCGGGTGGCACACGTTCCGTCACACATATCGTGCTTGGCTGGACGAGACCGGAGCACCCGTGGGCGTACAGCAGAAACTCATGCGACACGCGCACGTCTCAACCACAATGGACCAGTATGGCAATGCCTCGGCTCTGGCCAAGCGCAAAGCCAATCGCCCAATCGTGCAACGCCTCTTGCAAAGACCTGCGAATCAAGAGGTCTCCATTCAATAAATAAGGGGAACTGTGTGGCAGTTCCCCTTATTGGACAGTTTTGGACAGTTGCTGCAAGTGCCCAATGGCCCGTAACTCTATGATTGCGTTGGTTGCGGGGGGTGGATTTGAACCCCAGTCCCGCATTGATTCCACGTAAGTTATTGATTCCGCGATACGCGAAAACGGCACAATCGGCAAAAAAGGCAAATCTCTTTTACACTTTTTTTACACTTTGCCTTTGGAGCGAGTTGTCAGGGTTCGACCTTGCCGCCGACTCCTCGCCTTCTACGCAATTGTGGGCGCGCATCACTTGGTTCTCTCTTTCCCTTGAAACAATCCGATCATATCAAGATGCGTTGCGGCGCTACAACTCTGCGGAAGCCTCGGCCTCCACGTGTTCACTCGTTTTCGGTGTATTCAGTTATCCAGGACGCCGGGCCGGTGGTCGAGTCTAGAATCGAGGCCCGAGAAATCGTTGGAAAAGTTGACTAAATCAAACGGCATCTAACTGCGAAGGGTGAAAATTAAGGACACAGCGGCCCAGCTAGCCCCTTCCTGTTTGAGAACACAGTCGATTGGCGTCGTTGCCGTTGGTCTGGGTATGATTTCGAGTCTGAGAGACCCCGATGCCCAAGCGAAAGATGACGTTAGACCCGGAGTTGGCAGCGGAAGCCAAGAGCATTGTCGCATTGGCGTTCCGCAATGGTCCGATCGAAGGTGTTCACGCGGGGAAAGAGTGCCCCAATTGCACGGGAAAATCGGAATACTCGCACATAACGCAGGCCGAGATGAAGAACATCATGAAGAATGCGGTGGCCACGGTCTATAAACTGCTTTGGATGAAAAAGAATGATCCAGAGCGGTACGCGGCGTCGATTGAACTCGGGAGTCGGTACACTCGGTCTTGGGATGACCCGAAACCCGTGTGAAGTACACGTCGTACAGGTTGTGATACTCTCTGAGCGGATCGAGCCCTGGGTTTGTTGCAAATGGAACGCGTCCCTTCTAACCGGGAATCAGGAGTGATCCGTATGTCGCGCCGCTGCTCGTTGCTTCTCGCCCTTGCACTTTTCTCACCTTTGTTCGCGTTCGCAGCCGATGGTTGTCCCGAAGTCGCTCCCTCGGTGCAGAATAGCGCTTCCGGCGCTAGAACGCTGACCGTCGAGCTTTACCCTTTCGTGCCCAACTTTGGCGCTTTCAAGGACGAAGTGACAAGAAGATTCGCGCAGGCACACCCGGACATCCGTCTTGTCATCGTTGACTTGTCGGACAACTATTACGGGTCATTCTCAGATGCGTATGTGGGATGCGCGCAGGCCAATGTCTACGAAATGGACTCGGTATTCCTGCACGATTTCGCGATCAACAAGAAGATCCAGCCGCTGCCGCCCGCCGCCATGCTGCCAGACGACGGATTCCTGAAGAACGCGGTGGCGGGTGCTGTTGTAGGAGGCGTGCGCTATGGCTCGCCGCATTGGGTCTGCGGGAACTTTCTTTTCTTCGCGAAGTCCGATCAAAAGATGCAAGGATTGAAGACGATTCAAGATCTGAAGAAGGCGATCGGTGCACATCCTGCCTCGGGAGGCGGCCTCGCCGTAGACCTGATGGGAAAATCGACCCTGGGTGAGTTCTACCTGAACGCGGCCGTCGACCGTTATCCGGATTGGAACGATGTCGCCGCGCATGTCGGCGCGTTCGACAAGGGTCTGGAAAGTGATCTCGTTGCAATTCGCGACATCTGCGAACAAAAAACCTGCCGCGACTCGAATCAACACCAGACCGCGTTTTTTGCGGAACAGTTCGGCGCCAAGCGCGCTCGCGCCCTGATCGGTTATTCGGAAAGCCTAAACGGGGCGCTCAAACTGGCCACCGATAAAGGGAAATGCCCGACGGCCGCGGCGTGCCTAGTGGATTCCGACATCGACGTGGAGGAACTCCCCCTCGATTCGCATGCGCCCAAAGTTATGTCGTGGGTGGACTCCTTTGTTGTCGACAAGAAGTGCACAGACCAATGCCTTGCGGACGCGGCTGAATTCATCAGGTTCATGGACGATGACGATCTGTACATGTCGATCCTATTGCCACAGGATGGCGTGCCGGCGTACTTATTGCCAGCCAAGGCCAGCCTGTATTCTAGGCAGGACTTACTGAACCGTGCGCATTTGTATCCAAAGTTGAGATCGATTATTGAGGGCTCTGAAGTGCCGTCCGACCTGGGACTCAACGAAGAATTGCGCAACATCGGCCGTCGCATCGACAGCGACCTGTCGAAGCCCTAGCGAGTCGGGGACTGCACAATCGAATCAGCACTTTCATGGAAGATGCGACCAAAATCCAGTTGCTCAGAGATGAGTACCTACTCCTGCAGAATTTCTACGAGGGCTTCGACACCAGAATAATAACGATCAAGGGATGGAGCGCCACGGTGGGGATGGCCGCTATCGGCGGCGGTTTTTACCAAACGCACTATCTGTGGCTGTTCGCTGCGGCAGCGTCGCTCATCTTCTGGTTGGTAGAGGCTCTCTGGAAGTCTTTTCAGTACATGTACAGCCCGCGAATTCAGCAACTCGAAAAGGCATTCGCTTCCGGCGAATTTGCCGGCATCGCTCCCTTCCAGGTCTACACATCGTGGTTTGCCGCACTTCAGGAGCGAGGCTTCGGCATCTTTGAAAACTTTCGTCTCCCAATCGTGGCTTTCCCGCATTTCGTCACGCTTACCGCGGGCATCATTTTGTTCGTGCTACATGCGTTGGGTTTGGTCGCTCTCCCTCCTAAGGGGTAACGCAATCCTGTTTGATCGACTTCGTGATTTCGGAGGAAGCGCCGTTCTCCGCTAACCACTTTCAGATCGGTTTTGGAAATCACTTCAATTTCGGTTCGTGCTGTTTCCCCAATAGCGCCAGTAGCCCATCTTTTCGAGCAACAACCTGCGCGAAAGAAATTGAGCATTAGCTACGTCGTAGACCGAAAGAACCCGAACGAGACGTTTGTCTGCCTTGTGGGCCGACACTTTGCTCCTTAGGAAACTTACATAATTTATTGCGTCGATGATCTCCATCTTGCCGTCACGCACAGGGTACCTAGCCCATTTTGCTTTCTGAACGATTTCTGGCACGCGCTTCTTCTCGATCAGAGTCCGAGCACCCCTCAGTGTCCAATGAAATGCTTCCGTCAGATTGACGTGCCCCTTCCGCAATCGGGATTCGAGATCTTCCTTGACCAGCGGGTTCCATTTCCCCCCAATCTTGGCCGGCCGATCCGAACTTGCGTTGACTGCAAAACCCAATTCCTCAATGCAGGAATACGCTATGACGATCGCGAAGGCCAATCGGACGTGGTCTTCCGGCAACGGAGACTTGGGCACATTGGCACTGTGTTGGGGGTCAAGCTCGATTGTTGGAAGCGAATATGTCTCGAAACTTAGCCGAAGCTTGGCCATTGCGTAGACGTATTGAAGTCTCCTCGAAGAACGCGCAGCAATGAGACAAGCCAACGGGATATGGGGAGTGACGACCGGGGTGTTTGGAGGAAAGACCGGCTCGTGCACTCCTTCTTCCTCTTCTCCAACTGCTTGGATGGGGGCATGCTCACCAGGATAGATATGCGACAGCAGATTGGAGCCGTCAATCAACAGTCGAGCTGAGTGGATGAGGTCCGCAGCCCTTTGCGCACTCACTTCATTCCTGGCCCAGATCACGACCTCCTTTGCCGGGTAGATTCTGTCACCCACAACTTCGGATGCAATTGACAGTTCGGAGCTGGGCTGAACGAGTTCTAGACGCCACCCGCTTCCCTTATAAGGGGCCGAATGAAAACGGTGATAGTCCGTCGCCAGTAGTCCGGTATGGAACGGATAGAGTCGATTCGTCATAGTCGGCATGCATCGAGAATGACCAATGGAAGCCCCGCCACCGCATAGCTAGGGCGGTCGGACAACCTCCGAATTGTATTTCCATCGTTCATTTCACCTGGTACGTTCAGGTCGACTGGCAGAACAACAGCCTAAGCTCGGGCACTCCTGCGCACGGATATTGCCCAGCAGATCTGCAATCCAATGTCGCACGCGTGGCGGAACTCTCATTCGGGCGTCGCGCAGAGCTCGATAAATCACATCTGACATCTTTTCTTTTCCAAGCTTGTTAAGCAGTTCCGGAGCTGCGAGCAAATCTATCGAGTTCAAAACCTGTATCGCGGGAATGTGAGTGCTTGCAATTCTGGTAGCTTTGCGTTCATCGACAACTGCAACATATTCTCCACACGCAGCATGCGCAAGAGTTGCTGCCTCTCCGTCGTCTAAGTCGTCTGGTGGTTGTGCGGCGGTGAATCCGAGGAAGCGATCATACGCGTCGTCGTCCATCCGGATCACTTCCAGCAAGCCCTGCCTTCGCAACGTAGCTACTATGTCTTCGGATGAACGCCGGGTTGACGGATCAATGTCAACTTCTCGCAGAGCAATCTCGTCAATTGAAGAAACTCGACACAGGCATTCAAGAACGGCAGCAGGACAACCAGTGCCGAGAATATTTATTAGCACACTCGCGTCGATGACGAGCCTCGTGTGAGCTCTACTCAACTTGGAAGGAGTCAAGTCCATCGCCCTCCTCTGCGCCGAGTGCATCAAACATCGCTCTAACCTCTATGCGATCAACCCTCAGCATTCGGGCGATCTGGCCCTCTGACAACAGCCCGCGACGATAGGCCTCGGCCGCCAAGAACCACTGGCGCGGCGGCACGGTACTCACCTCGGGTGCTGCGCTGTCACCGAGAACTCTCCGTACAAGTTCACCCGAAAACCCACGATCACGGAGTGACTCCCAGGTCCCGGACGGCAGAAGGCTTAATTCCTCCAGCCGGCGGCATAATGCTTCTTCAGAAACTGACAGCTGATGCGCAAGGAGGATGAGATGTCGGGGAGAGAAGGCACCAGCTTCACGCTGAAGGTCACTGAATCTCCTTCGAACGAATGCCGCCGGCATTAAGAGAGCGTACGAAAACGCTGCGGCGAATTTTTCTTCCCGGGTTTGTGGCACAGCCCGTAATTCGACTACGTCTGGCTGGGTCCTCGTTGCGATGAGATGGCCGAGTTCATGAGCCGCAGTGATGGCCCTGCGTTCTCTTGGGTGATTCTTGTTCAGCAGAATGCAAGCCCCGATCTTTTCATCAAAGGCAAACAGTCCGGAAATCTTGCTGGAAGTAAGCGCGCGTATGAACACTCGAACCCCGAATTCCAATTCAAGCAGACTGACTAAGTCGGGAATAGCACCAAGCCCAATTCCGAGTCTCTGTCGGATTTCCATCGCGACATCTTCCGCTTGTTGCCGAATATCACCAGGTCCGATGGGCCGTTCAGAAGGGTAGTTAGGGCGAAACGGAATACCCAAGATTGATTCAAGTTCATACTGAGCCGCCGCTAAGTCATTAAGCAACAATGCCGCATCGCCAGCTTCTACTTCATCCGGGGCAATCGCTCGAAAGCGGGGCACTAAGTTGGTGAGCACTGAAGTGGGCCGCAGCAGAGCATTTACTGAAATTCCATAAACATCTGATATGCGCTTCAATTCGTCAGCACGGACACGCCGATGCCCTTTCTCGAGAGCAATTAGCGTCGTACGGGCCAACTTAAGCTTCTCCGCAGCTTCCTGCTGCGTCAGATCCGCCCTTGCCCTTGCAAGTCGCAGACGTTCACCAAGCTGAACTGGATCGGTGGTATCTAGTAAGTTCGTCATTGCAGTGTGTCCAGCCATCGGTTGATGAAAGATCGTGATGCTAGTGTTGAACGGAATTGTGTCCATTCAGAGGCATGCGTACTGATCAGGCGCTTCAGTTTCGCTTCAACGAAGTCGGATCGCTCATTCACAAAAGGCGAGAGGTCGTCGGCTGCAGTCCGAAGGTGTTCCGCTTGGGCGTTCATCTCGGCAAATTGCTGGATTTCGAGAACCGCGCACAGAGCTTGACGCTCGTCGTTGCGAGCGGTTCGCCGACCAGAGACAGCTCGACTTAGAGTTGCTGCGCTCAGATCATTCCACAGGTAGTTCTCAGCATTGCTGGTTAAGCCTGCGGCATGCAGCGATTGTCGACGCAAGAGACAGCCTGCGCAGACTCCACACTGAACCCGTCGGTTGTCCAGGGACACGTGTCGTTGATCTCGTGCACACGAAGAGGTGAGCCACCATCCGTCAGCAAGATGGAGCCGAGTCAGATCCTGCAAGGTTTCGCCTTTCGTCTTCCATAGTTGAGGATGAACATGAGCTAGGGCAGTGCCGAGCACGAGGTTCAACAATGATGCCAAACGGCTAGTGAACGAGGGATGCATTCGCACATCAGGGGCTTCGTTTCCGACCGGAGCCAACCAGGGCCCGAAAGCGCCCTGTCCACTCTCTGCTACGAAAATTTGCGTTGCATTGAGCAAATGGGCAGCAATACCGGCCATCACACCAAAGACAAAAGCCCGGGAACGGTAGCTTGGCTCGCGGTGACGGACTAGCCCTCGTCGGGACGAGAGCCTGAACGGAATCGCAACCCGATACATGGAGCGACTCAAATCCAAGTTACTCTCATCTAAAGCGTGATTCTTCCGATTACCAGTCGTCACCAAAATTAGTGGGACATTACAATGTCTGGCAGCGACGAGCCTAGCGACCGCAAACGAATCTAATCCGTCACTGTATGGCATGACTAGAGACGTGCCACCGCCGAGGGGCAAACGGGCTTGGGGCTGAATGTTGGTTCTGTGCCTGCGCTGTGTGAACGTAAGCGTCCAGTTGTCGCCCGTAAGGTAATCAAGTGTGCCGGTCAAACTCCGATATAGTTCCGGCTCGCGCCAGCGATCCGGATCGTGCACCGGGATGCTGACGCTTAGATTTCGCCTCCAGGCTATCGACGGTTTCCTTGCCACTACTCGATCAGTAAAAGCCACGGAGCCCGAAACAAGCACGAGATCGTCAACGACCGAGTCCAAGTCTCTCACGCAGTAGCGGCTAAGCAGATCTGGGTCTATCGTTAGATCGCGTCCAATCTTGCATTGAAAATCGGCACGGCGAGGCCTTGACCCAGGCTCGAAAACAGCGATGGTCGCCGAGGGGACTGAAGCATCTTGTCGTAGCTCAATGTTCATTTAGCGAACCTGCGAAAGATCCTCGTCGAGATCGATGTCGCGATTCAGGCGCGGCGCCTTCGGGCGTTGCCCCTGTACTAGCGAATCTGCAATGGCGGAAGAACCTGCTGCAGAGACTGCATCGCGTGCCGCGTCGATTACAGGCTTGGATTTCGTACCCGCATTGGCCAAGCAGTGTTGCTCAATTTGACGGACTCTGCGCTGTTTTAGATTCTCGATGCTCTCGTTTAATGCCTTGTCGACGATCGCTCTTCCTCGAACCCCTCGCGCCTCCATCCTTTTCGCACTTGCGAGCACATCGTTCTCGAAGGGAGAGTTAGTTCCGCCCAAATCGCGGCACGTGGCGTCGCGATCAATTCCGTCGAACCCTGGCAGGAGCGACTCAGTTCGCCTTGCCCGTGAAAGTAGGCCCTGAAGAAATTCCGCCGACAATTCCACGCCGATTTCAGCGACGATCGCCCTAAGGGCCTTCGAGCGCGAGGTATCACCGCGCTCCTTTTCCCTCTCACAGGATTTGAGGAGAGACTTCCAGCCGCGGCCAAGTGGCAAATTCTTGTAGATACCGTCGCGCACGATTCTCGCCTTAAACAACGCCATAATGTCCTAGAATTATGACATTGTCAAGAAATAAAAGCATATTTGTCTGACAATGTCAGATATTCAAGAATGTTAGGTCTAACTATTGATCAAATGGTGGTACGGACGGCAGCATCGCATCGCACAGACCTACTGGGTGTCGCTCTGCTGCCCAACATCCACGGTACGCAATTGCGCAGAAGCGAAGCGATTCGGGAGTTGACCGTTTGAATTCGCGTCACAACTTTTTACTTCTCCGGGTAGATCATCGTTCCAGAAGCCGAAAGCGAATTTGCCAGACCTTGCATAACGTTACTGGCGATGTTTGGGTAAATCGGCAGGAAAGCCGCGAGGCCGACGTCTTTGACGGAGGTATTGTCGAGCGCCCCCCAGGGGACCCCCAGATCCCGAAGTAATGTTGACCTGCCATGTATCAAATATCGATAATCACCATTGAAGGTAGCGCAGTTGTAGCCGTGGCTTTAGGCTGACAGGGCTGGCAGGAGGGGCTTCGATGCCTCTTGCGGTGTTCGGTCTCACGCTCTCTCTCGGATTAGCCATTGTGAAGTACAAACGCTTGTCGCTGTCGATGAGTGGCAATGGAAACGTTAAGGAGGTGGGGCCTATGCACAACACCAGCAAACTCGGGTGGTCTGCTTTGCTTGAGACAATCTGGAGCGTTGGGACGGGTGCCGTAGCGGGTGCCCTGTCAGCCTAAGGCCATCTCGCTGTACGACAAATAGCGCCCATTACGCTGGTTTCGCTCAATCTCTGGAACGGGCCGCGATTTCCTCTAGTCGCTTGAACTCCCTTTCGATTCCATCGCGAGTCAAGGCGCTCGCTGATTTCAGCCGAGCCGCAATTGAAATTGTATGAGGTAAGCACCGTCTGGCTGACCCTCTCAGTTTCCTGGGCAGTGGATATCCTGACCAGCCTATGACTGGCAACAGATGTCGACGTCAGGAAAAGGGAGTCGTACGCGACTGATCGAAGCCCTGCATGAAGATCAGGTTGGTCATGCAATCGCCGTAGCGGAGTCGAGCTCGATCATTTGAGCGCCAGCCTTCATTCCCAGCTCTGCCAGACGCCTATGGTGCGTAAAGAAGAGCACCTGTGTACGCTCCGCCAACTCGCTTATCACCTGCAATGCCGCTGACGCTCGTGAATCGTCACTGTTAATCAGGATGTCATCAAATATCACGGGGCAAGGCGCCACCGTTTTGACATGGTGCTCGATGGCGGCCAATCGCAAGGCAAGGTACAGCTGATCGCGAGTGCCGTCGCTCAGCCCGTCAACGGTTACCTGTTCTCTGTTCTTCCGGATTGCGACCATGACGGGCTTGTCATCATCAGAAAAGCCGGTGGTCAGGCCGCAATGATCTCCCAGGGTGAGAATCGAAAACAGCTCACTCGCACGCTTCAGAACCGGTCCCTGATGTTTGTCGCGATACGATTCGATGGCACGCTGCAGCACTTCCGATGCGAGTCGCAGCCGCAGGTACTGCCCAACCGCAGGACGAACCCGAGCCAGGGCATCTTCGACCTTCTGAGCCTGAAATGTCGACTCGTCACTGGCCTGCAGACGCTCGAATTCGGTCGTTAACTCTCGATGCCGGCTGCCCGCGTTGAAGAATTCATCCTGTAAAGTCTTCAGGCGCTCCTCGCTTGCCACAATCTCTGAGTTAAGCAAATCCAACTCATACCCAGAAGCCTCCTCCTCGACCTGCTTTACTTCGGGAACGGCATTGCGCTGAATAAGCCCAAGAGCAATGCGATCATATTCCTCCTGCTTCTCCGATCTCGCTTCGGCGGACGTGATTGCGGCCTCAAGCTGCTGATCGTCTTCGCAATTCGCGAGTTCCCTCAATCTATTCAGAACACCCGAAGCAGTTTGTAACCTACTCCTACAGTTTGCAATGGACGTTTCGTCTCTTGCATTCTGCGCTTCTAGCGAGGCGCGTTCCGTATCGGCTTTGCCGATCTCCACCAGCCGAGAATGAAGTTCCTTTACCGCCATTCCTGGCGGCATCGCGCTCAGGGAAGCGTCAATGGCAGAGGCAACTTGGGAAACCCGCTTCTCAAATAGCTCGATATTTTCACCGATTCTCCTAACGCGATATTGTCTGTCGTTTGCAATCTGGAGGTTGCCATACACCTTTTCGAGCAGCGCGACTGCCTCCGCCACCTGATCGGGTGTGCTCGCTTCGGGCAGCAACAGGGCAGTCACAAGCGGCGACCACTTCCGCGACCACTCCAGCAACCGTGCGCTGCACTCGTCAAGTCTTTGCTGGCACTTCTCCAGTGACAACGACTGCAGGCGACGGTGAATGTCATTCACGGCGCGCCTCTGTTCGGCGATCTCTTTGGCAAATCCGTCCGCCACCCTGAGGAGGACTGACAGCGACTCATTCTCCGGCTTGGTTTCCGATCCACACTCTGTCAATCGTGCGGTGATCTGAGCGGCAGAATTGGACGCGCGCTCCTGCAACAGATGATGGTCGTTTTCCTTTTCACGGGCCTGTTGGAGGCGGTCGAGAATGGCCTTTCGTGCTTGCATCCACTCCTTCATCTCGGAGGGAGAGAGAGGCGCTGAGCCGAGCGCATGCCATTCACTCGCCCATCGCTGCCGCAGTCCATTGTCCTCGCTTTCCATTCGCTCGAGTTCTCTTTCGATCCGCTGCTGTTCGAGGCGAGCTGAATCAATTTCCTTAACGAGCTGATCGTGAATTGCGACTTCTTTGGCATTCGCGAACCTGAGGTCGGCAGTCTGATCGGCGCGGCGAAGATGCTCCGTGAAAGCCCCTGGCAGATGCTGAGACGAGCCTGATTGTTTTTGAGCGTCTTCCGGGGATAAGGATTTTTCGAAAGCTGACGCACGGATGAGTTGCCAAAGTTGATCGCGACGAGCACGAATTTCAGTTAGCTCATTCTCGCCGGCTTTCCCCACTTGTGCGGCCAGGCGATGAAGATCACGGTGTTTCGCGCTAATCATCTCCGCAACACTCGAAAGGCGCGCTTTCAGATCTCTCCGCGAGCTGGCAGCCGCGTCCCAGTCGCGCACATACTGGTCGATTGTCGTCAGCAGCGGGGTTTTTAGAGTTTCAAGTTCTTGCAGGGTTCCCGACCAGCAGAGCAGTGCCCGCTGGTCCCGAGTCGCGTCAGCTGTAAGGCGCTCAACGTCAGACTTGAGTTTGGCCATTGCGTGGCCTGTGTCGCCGAGTGACTTCGCCTGTTCGATCGTGGCGATCAGGTTCGACGGATCAGGTCGAACGGGGTGTCCTGCAAGTTCTTCCTGAAGACGCTCCCGCTCTTCGGTTGCGTTGCGCAGTTGCTCTTCCGCCGCGGCAGCCGCAGTGCTAAGCCGTGCGTGCTCCGTAATCATGGCAAGGACTTCCGCTTTCCGCGAGTAAACCGCTCTTAAGGTTTCGGCGTCGGAGATCGAACGATGGGGCCATATTCCCTTCCAATCAGCTTCGGCGCGTTGGGTTGCCTCGTTTTGCTCGTCAGTGCGCTTCACTCGGTCGGCCACGCTGTGGGTATACGCACTCGTCTCGGTATTTAGCTCTTCAATTTCTTTCTCGTGCGTTTTGAAAGAGCTGCTGGCAGGAAGGTTCTTGATCCGCTCCTTTCGCTGGACTATGTCAGCGGTAAGTGTTTCGATCTGGCTAGTCGCGGCGGCCAATGCAGCAGCCGATTCATCGCGCTGCTTACGGGAATCGGCAGGCAACGCAGGAACCAGTTCGAGAGCCGAGAGCTGCGTCCGCAGCTCCTCCAGTCGGGCAAGATCCGGCTTGTTGCTCGCGATTCGGCGCAACCGTACCAGTTCTTGCTGCCGAGATTGGGATTCGGCTTTCAACTTGTCCACATTCTCCTTGGCTGTCTCCAATTCCGCCTGCTTGTCTTTCACGGCTTTTCCAGAAATGGCGAGCCTGACGACCTCAGATTTTGCTTGCTTGTACTCTTGCAGACCGCAATTGATGGTCTTTGTGCTATTCGCGCGCGACGTGGCGGAGAATAGCTCACCGGCTTCAGCATTCAACTCATCGAGTAGATTTCTCAGGTCCAAAAGTCCAGCCGCCTGGAACAGCGCGCTGCCAATGTCGCCCTTGCCACGCAGAAGTTCTTCGCCTCCTTCACGCAGACGTTCATGATTTAGCCCGAAGAACTGCTCAAATCGTTCTCGGTCCAGTTCTCGTAGAAACGGACTGAGAGCGGCTTCTTGGATCTGCCCTTCATTGACATTCAAAAGAGTTCCGCTTGTTCCTTTACGGCGGCGAAATGAAAAGTTCCTCTCGCCGTCCGAAATAGTGGCACCGAGTCGTAACTCGGAGGCTTTGCAACTATGCACGTCCGGGGTTCTGCTCGGCACGCCGAAGAAAAGGGCAGAAATAGCTCTAAGGAGCGTTGATTTCCCGACTTCGTTGTCACCGTAGATCAAGTAGTAGTCTGGCTTTTTCGCTGGGAGATCGATCCCATTGTTGACGAAATGTCCGAATCGAATGAGATCAATGCGATCGATTCTCACAAAGCCTCCGATGCTGACAATCGTGCAAGCAGCAGCCCTTCAGCTTCTTCAACCGCTGTGCTCAGCGTGGCAACATCTAGTTTGAGCGGATCCGCCCCCTCCCCGATTTCGCTCGGCAGTTTCTTCTGTAATTCCGCGATAGTGTCCCAAGCGGTGACACTTGTTGGATCATGGCGGAGTGCTGCCACGATTCTGGCGACCTCGCCAATCGGATCGTCTCGCTTTAGCAACGCTTCGCGATCTATGCTCGGCAAAGTGGCGACCTGCACTCGCTCCACCCAGAGCAGACCATTTCCACATTCATTCGCGATGCTGATCGCCTCGTTGCGGACCTGCTCAGGATCGCGGTTCAGTTCCGTGTGCGCATCCGTAGTGCCCAGAATCCTTAGACGCAGGGCTGTCACACGCTCTTTACCCTTCGAGAGCAGCCCTCCAAGAGTGGTGCGAATCCTTTCATAAACGTCGTCCGCAGTCTGGCACCCAGATGCATCGATCTCCGCCTCAACCCACGGCACGACCGAGGTGAAGATCGTCTTGACGGATACCGTCCCCGCATCGGCAACCGTCACCAGTTCACAACTCTTCTCTCCTTGTTCCTTTCCGTGGCGGCCTTGAATGTTGCCCGGATACACGATGTAAGGATCAGTGCAGAGAATCTGTCGCATGTGCACATGGCCAAGAGCCCAATATTGGTATCCCTTATTCTTCAATGTTTCGAGCGAGCAGGGCGCGTAGTTCGCGTGTTCAGAGACCCCTGTAAGGTTCGTGTGCAGCACTCCGATGTTAAAAAAACCGGGAATAGGAGGCGGGTATTTGGCGGCAAGATCCTCGACGATCTCAGGAGTGGCAAAGCTCTGACCATGTATCGCCACACGCAACTCGTCATTCGAAAAGGTTTGCGGCTCGCTAGAACGAAAAATGTGAACGTTCCCCGGAGGGCGGAGCTGCTTGATCAGTTTGCTAGCGGCATCATGATTTCCGTAAACAAGGTAAACATCGATTCCGGCATCTTTTAGGCGGGCCATCTGCTTGTTGAAAAAGAGCGCAGATTCAAAGCTTTTGAGTCCGGTGTCGTAGAGATCTCCTGCAACAACAAGGAAATCCGCCCTCTCAGAAACGGCGGCATCCAACACTCTCTCGAAGGCTCGTCGCGTAGCGTTTCGAATCTCAGTTACCGGGGCTCCAGGGTATTGGGCCAAACCCTGAAGTGGCGTGTCCAGATGAATATCTGCGCAATGGATAAACTTCATTTACCCGGCTTCCGTCGACCGCGACTGCGCTGGCAAATTCGGGACCATAGCTGACTGCCCAGCGGCTCAGTCAACAAGGAGCGTCGTTTGGTCTTAAGCCGCTTGAGATTCAATAAAATACAGCGTAATCTTAACACTCCCCCACCGACAGGTTATGGATATTCCTGGGGGTTCCGGTATCCCTTTTTGATCGGGCCCCGCTGACTCTACAACGGATCTAGACATTTTGTAATTCCGTTAAGTCGGATCGTAAGATCCGTCGAGGTGTGGATTCGTGCAGCAACTGCTTAATGAAACAGCCGCCCTAGTCGAGTGGTACGAGAAGCATGCCCGCAGCGCAATCGAGGAGTTTGCAACTGACCGCGTGGCCGGTTTTGATGCTCAAACAGTACGCCTCCAACGAATCGCTCAACTCGCTGATGCCGAAGTGGCTGCCTGTTTTCTAGGACAGTCCGGAGTTGGGAAGAGCACATTGATCAACGCTCTCGTAGGTGGCTCAGAAGTCATTTTGCCGGCGGGCGGAGTCGGCCCTCTTACAGCTCAAGCGCTGGAAGTTAGGTTCTCCGAAAAGCCGATGTTCACGGTGCAGTACCACCGGATGCAGCAGTTCTGGCAACTGGTGTTTGCCCTCGAACAGAAACTGCTTAGGCAGAACAAAAGGGCAGACGATAGCGAGCTCAAGCAGGAACTTAGCGGTGAAGACGACGAGCTTGGTTTCGATGATGGCCAAGTCGTAGACCATTTGGAACGCCAGGGTCGGCTGATCATCAATGGCAATCAGAATGCGAGTCTGGATCTTGGATACTTGGTTGACTGCCTTCGAATTGCTGGCGGGAAACCACCGAAGTGGAACACAGCGCCGAAGCCAGAGGACGCAGAGCGGATCGAGCGCATTAGGCGAGTTCTGCAGCTCGCCTCCCGAGATATTCCTCATACCGTCGACGCGGCGCTGGGGAATAGTGAATTCTTAAGAGAACTCCGGATTCACGCTGCAGGTTTCCTGGCACCATTCATTCGCCAAATCGAGCTCGGGTGGCCATCCACTATATTGAGCACCGGATTAAGGCTCGTGGATCTTCCAGGAGTTGGGATCAGCAGTGATGCATACCGAGCGGTCACAGAAAAGTGGGTCCGTGAGAAGGCGCATGCAATATGCTTGGTTGTCCACAAATCGGGCATCGATGCCGCCTCGGCAGACCTACTGCGATCTAGCGGATTCCTCAATCGTCTATTGCACAGTACCGACGATCCTGAAGCAGACCCAGTTGAACTTATCGTTGCCGTCACCATGCTCGACAATGTGGCGACGGCCGAATACCGGGAAGAGCGACAATCCAATCCGCAACAATGCCGGACCAAACGTGAGCACCTTGCTGTTATCCGACAGAAGATGCCGGCAGTTATAGCGACCCAACTCGAGACAGAGTTGAAACGCATAATCACGGATCTTGAAGGGTCCGCCAAGGAGGCAAGCGATGCGGCAATCCACCGAATCCTCAGTAAGTTGAAGGTTTATCCACTCTCGGCGCATGAGTTCGTTCGGGTCACGCTTCAAGATGATGAAGAACGGCCGTTCATCACTCAACCTGAGGAAAGCGGTGTGCCAGCAATGCAGGTTGCCTTAGCCGACGTTGTACAGGCCCGAAGATCCGATATGTTTTGCCGCCTACGCGAAGTGTCAAACCTCTTCCGTGAACAGGTCACCACAACGTTGCGAACGATCGAGGCGCAGTGGCAAGATCCTCAGTCTGGAACCATCGAGAGCGAGCGCATTCGGAGGGAGCTTCAAGAGTTCATTCCAACCCACCGTGAGGAGTTCAGCGCACGCAAAGGAGCCTTTCGGGAGTTTCTTAAGAAAACTGTTCCGGAAAAGATAGAGACACTTATCGAACAGGCAAGTGCAAGTGCGCTCGAAGAAATGCGCCGAAACTCGCGGAAATTCCATGACATGCACTGGGCAACCTTGCGAGCTTCAGTGCGAAAGGGAGGAACCTTCGACGGTGCTCATCATATCGACCTTCCTCGGGACTACTCCCTGATGTACGACGGTCAGATCGCGCCCATCTGGGGCCAACAGGTCATCAAGATCGTGCGCGAACGCACAAAGGAGCTGGGCGAGGATTATGTCGCATTGATCGAAGAGATTGTCGCGTGGGCAGAGCAACAAGGGGCTCGAAGCCAAAAGCGTGTTCTCGAGGCTCTGCGGGACCAGATCAAGGCAGATGCCAAGGCACTGGCAAGCGTGGGCAAGGAGGCGACCGATGAACTTCGACAACGCGTACGCGATCAGCTCTTGCGCACCATCTCAACACCGATCCAAAAACGGTGTCAGAAATTCGTCGACGAGGGTCAGGACGTAGGGCGTGGGGTAAAACATAGGATTCTCGACCTCTTTGATGATCTCTTACCCACGGTGGTGGCAGCGGCAAAACCTCCGGCATACAAGGTTCTCAATGAAAACTACGAAGACGTCCAAATTGAGATTCGAGAGCAATTGAAGAAAAACTCAGACCCTCTCAAAACAGCCGAGGACGCAATTCTCACAGGCCATCAGGAAGCAGAGCGCCGGAGCATGGCCCAACGTCGTAAGCAAGTACTTGAACGATTAGGGTCGATCCTGGCTGCTTCGACGTCGCAACTCGCCCAGACCGGCGACAGATATGGAGTAATGTCTCCTCAGGTAGGAAATGACAACTGAACTCGAAATAGCCTTGGCCAGAGAGTCTACGCCACCGCAATTACCAATAGGATTGCCACTGGCGCACTTGACGGCCCGTCGATGGCTCCAGTCAATCCTGAATGTGGGCCAATTGGAGCCACGGCCCTGCAAAGTCCTGTCGAAAACAGTCCTATACTTCTCATATGGCGGCGTTTTCTATCGCACATCGACGCTGCAAACGGAACGTACCAGCGAACTCCCTGTTGCGCTGGTGTTTTCGCCGAATATGATGAGTGTAATTTCCCAATTATTTCCGTTCGACTCGGGTGCCGTTGCAGGCAATCGATTCGGGCCCGATTGGTCCAGGAAGCTAGCTCCCTTCGCTTCTCGATTCAGCGTCACTACAGCAGACGCACTTCGCGATGCAAGGCGCCTCGTCTACCATCTATTTGAGACAAACCCTCGATATCTCGATGGCAAAGCCGCCAGAAGTGGAAGCTCTAAGCAGCCCCCATTCCCTCTCCTCCACGAGTTCCTCACAACCGACCTGTCCTCCTTCAATGTAGATCATCGACAGCGAACCATTGAGGCGATTTCGGAGGTCGCAATAGAGCTCGGACGGCATCTACTATGGATCGGAATACCTCAATTTAGGACTTCAGCAGTGCTGAAGGAATTGCATCGCTGGACCACGCCAAATATTCTTCCGTTTTACACGTATGACTTTACCAAGAACTTCAATCCTGCGGAGATGGCCGCGCGCCTCGAAGAGAATGCTCAGGAATGCGTCATAAAGCGCTATGCCAGTTTCCCTGTATGAGCGATGAACATGCCAAATTCGTTTTGGTTGGCCACGACTGTCCTTTGGGCGAGTACCCGTCCATCGTGGTTCCGGTCGGAAAGCTCGGGGAACACCTGGTTGTGTTGTATTCGTCGCCGAATGGCCCACAACTTGTGGATGTTTCAAGCGAGTCCGCCTATGTTCACCATTCTTCAGATACGAACCGGAAGCTAGCGGAATTCGATCACAAACTGCACGGGCTATTCGCTTTCGGTGAACAGTCTCTCACGACTTACGTGGTCGGTCGGGAGGGAGAGTTCTTCGCTCGTCTACTGCGATCCAGCGAATCGGCAGATTTGGAGCTGTTCTATCGATTCTCCCTCGCAAAAGAGTCCGGCGAGGCGGATCTGATAAAGCAAGCCTTCGATGAGTGTGTCCGGAAATTAAGGTCGGACAGCCCAGAATTCGCTGAGCAATGGATCAAAGCTAACCGTGTCAGCAGTCTTGGCGAGATTAGGCCGCAGTCGAGTAACGGTTCGATACCAACCCGCAATCGCCAGAATATTAATATGCCCACTCTCTTTCTTCAGCGCGGTCAACCATACCTCTATGCTTTTCTGAGGCAGCAAGAAGATTTCGGATTTGTTGAGTATGACATTGTCGCCCCGCCTCGTAGGTTTTTCTCGGGAATTGACCCCACCCCGTCTGCTGTGGAGATCGGCGTCGATGGTAGACGATTGCAGGCCGTGGCCAGTCCCGCTGAATTATTGGAGGGAAAGCTTTCGGAAGGTGACAACTTGCCGGCACAGAGCCGACGCACCGTCTCGAAGCTCTGGGCGTGGTTCCTAGTGTGTGAAGATCCGCAGCGAAGACTGGAATCACGTGAGGTTGAGACCCTCGCCCATCAAGCGAGCCTTGTCCGTCACGTACTCGACTCGCCTAATTTGAACCGAGTACTTATTGCCGATGAAGTCGGATTGGGCAAGACAGTCGAAGCAGGATTGATCGTTTCAGAGCTTCTCGAAAAGCAGCCTGGTTTGCGAGTCCTTTACTTTGCTCCGGCTCGCCTTGTCCGCAATGTGCACACCGAGTTCGCGCGTCTCGGCCTGCGTTTCAGAAAATGGACTTCCGGTGACGACGCCGACGCAAATCTCGAAGATGAGCGAATCATAGCTAGCATCCACAAAGCCGCTTACGAGACGAACGCGCAACGTGTGATCGAAGCTCCGAGTTGGGACCTACTGATCGTGGACGAATGCCATCACTTGTCGAGCTACGGGTCGGATGCGAGCAAACCGGTCCGGCAGTATTCCTTGGTACAGAAGCTCATTGAAAAACGCCCTGACGGTCGCGTGCTTTTGATGAGCGGCACACCGCACCAGGGAAACCCGGACCGCTTCAAGAACCTGCTTCGACTGCTAAGGGCACCTGGCGAACCAGATTCTGCACTTTCGGGCCGAGTGATATACCGAACCAAGGAAGACGTGCTCGGATGGCACAACGAACCGCTCTTCCCATTGCGAGAGGTCAACCCGCCCAAGATCATTCCGCTCATTTCCGAGTATGAGAACTGGTTAGAACAGATCTACCATTTTTACGTTCCGGAAGATGACGTCTCGGTTGCCGGTTCTCGAAGTGCTAGACGGCGGGCAGCAGGTTGGCGATGTGCCCAGGCCCTTCAGTGGGCAGCTTCGAGTGTCCCATCTGGATTGGGATACCTAGTTCGGCAAGCCGTCAGGCTTGGCTGGGATTTGAGCCACCAAGAACTACAGCCTGCAATTGCTGCCATCCGTCCCTATCGACTAGGTCCTGCAGATGAACCGCTATCCATGTTATTCGCGCGCATCTCTAAAGAGGTAGCGCGTCAAACCCAGGCTGAGGATGTAGATGATATAGAAGACTCTGATGAAGACACTCAATGGTCCGCAGACCCGGAACAATTGTCTGCGCTGTTGAGACAAGGAGTTGAGTTGCTTGCACGGGTCGGGGATTCGAAGTGGGACTTTATCTGGGATGAGATACTTTCGCGAGTCGGTAAAGATCAGGTGGTGCTATTCGCTCAACCGATTGAAACTGTGACCGCGCTGTCAAACTACTTGTCACGCAGGACTGGTAAAAAGCCAGCGCTGATCATAGGCGGTCAGACCGACGCTGCCCGCGAAGAGGAAATAAGGATGTTTCGCGACGCCGAAACCCAATTTCTTGTCTCTTCGCGTGCTGGGTCAGAAGGCATCAATTTGCAGTGTGCCCATCGCCTTGTCCACGTTGATGTTCCTTGGAATCCCATGGAGATGGAGCAACGGGTCGGACGCGTTCACCGTTTTGGTTCACGTATGACAATCACCGTTGATACGGTTGTTCTCGAACGCACGCGCGAGGAACGTGCCTACGCGGTCGCATATGAGAAGTTGCGAAATATTGCGCGGTCTTTAACGAAGGCCCGCGAACGCTTCGAAGAGCTCTTTTCTCGCGTAATGAGCCTGATACCCCCCACTGAGCTGCAGGAGATCATGGCGCAAGGAGCGGTTGGGCTTAGTGCCGAGGATTGTGATCGGATCGCGGCTCTGGTTGAAACTGGATACGAAAACTGGCGGAATTTCCACGATCAGTTTCATGCGGAGAAGGCACTGCACGTCCCAGAGCCGGGCCAAGCCAGTTGGGCTGACCTGGAGAAGTTTGTAATGCAATACATCAAAGCCAAGCGCGTGCCTGGGTTTTCTGCCCTCCGGTTTGAACGTCGGGACAAAAAGCAGGTCGAATCTGTGTCCGAGGAAATCCCTGTTTTGGAATTACCTGACGGAACTTACGTTTGTTGTGCCGATGTTGGTGGGAGGCCGATTATCGGCCCAAAGGGGATTACAGTCAAGCCTGCTGGATTGAACATTCCCCTCATCGCAGACGCGTTACGGGCTGCAGCATTTCCTCCTGAGCCGACAGGGATAGCACATCTTCGGTGGTCTGAACCGAGAGAACAGTCCGTCACGTTACCGAGGGAAACCGCGGGGCTCATTGGAATCGCCCGGGTTGCGGTTCGTCGTGAAGCAAGTTCGGGATGGGTTGACCACAAGAATGAGCTTCACCTCTGGTTTGTGTCGAAAACAGGAGAGCTCACCGAAGTAGTCGGTGAGACTCTGGGCGGTGTTGTGCGCAGCGTCATCGCTGCAAGCGTGCGAACCAAAGCTGAGGCGGATCCGGAACTGGTGGATCGCATGAGTGCGGCGGAGGCTGCTCTGATCGATCAGTATCGCCGAAGAGAGGAAGCAGATGTCGACTCCGGCGTACGCTATGCAGCGTTTCCCCTATGCTCAATCATTGTGACTAATTAGGACAACTACTTACTTGACTCGCCCGCAGAAGGAAGGCAAGTTGAAATTCTAATGCTTTCAGTATTCGGAGACGAAAGCCACGATCAAACAAAGAAGCGCGTGTTTGTCGTCGCGGGCTTGCTCGGCAACGTTAAAGACTGGGAGAGTTTTAGACAACAGTGGAAAGATCGAATCGGAGGTTTCATCTTTCATTCAGCCGATTGCGAGTCCGGGCATGGAGACTTTGAGGAGATGCCAGAGCCTGAGAGATTGAAACTGCATCTTGATCTCACGCAGATATTGGCTGATAGCAAACTCATGGGGTACGGCCATGCAGTTGATTTAGCTAGTTGCCACAAGGTGGTGCCACACGTAATGAAACAGTTCCCAGACATGCCCTACTATGACTGTTTCGTGAAAGCCGTCGGATATTTGTCTGACTTGGCACATGTCTTCGTTCCTCGTGATCGCGTTGAGTTTACTTTTGATCAGCACAAGGACACTCAATACAATGTTGGCCTTCTCTATGATTGGCTTACGCACTATAGGGACGATGTTGTTGAAAAGGTGAGCTTCGGCACTCGCAAGGAACCTGGAATCCAGGGAGCCGACCTTTGGGCACGAGAACTGATGAAGCGCTGCGATACTCATCTTTTTGACTCGCGGGCGAATTCGAGGCCGCAGTGGAACGCACTACTAGGCACGAAGCGTTTCAAGTTCAAGTTCGTACTCGGAGATCGATTCAAGAAAGATATGGATGATGCGGCTGCGGACTATCAGGTGAGCGATGAGTTGCACGCGGAATATGACAAATGGAGGCACAAGCACAGACTAGTGGACAACCTGTCAAATCGCTTCCGTTGGTTCGCAATGCAGGATAAGGCGAGAAATGACACCGCGGGCGAGTCAAGTAAATAATCGCCGGTCGAAGTCAACTAACAATGAATTGCGGAACTCCGAACGCAATATCACAGAAATCGACCCGCAGTTAGAAATCGACATGTGGCTTCGCACGTTGCCGGCTTGCGCATTCGTGTGGAGCCAGAAGGGGCAACATGGACGTATTTGATCTGGATGACGCACTCGTAAGAGACTACGAGCGGTTTGCGCGATCTTTCACCAAGATACGCGCTGAAGACATCCGGTCCAAGGTTGACGCTCTTTATCAGAGTCGACGTTTCTGGCCCGAGCCGCTGATAAGCATCAATCCGCACTTCGAACGGGGAGCCAGTGTCCAGGATCTTGTGGCGGAGAGATCACTCCATCCCGATACCGCTCGGGTTTTCCGTATTGATGGGGCGCCGATCAGGCTTTACCGGCATCAGGAGCAAGCGGTTGCCAAGGCGACGGCCCGCCAGAGCTTTGTCGTCACGACGGGAACCGGGTCCGGAAAGTCGCTGTGTTTTTTTGTCCCGATCATTGACGCCGCCATCCGTGCGCGGGCCGCAGGTGAGTCATCGCGCACTCGCGCAATCGTCGTATATCCGATGAACGCGCTGGCAAACAGCCAAATGAAGGAGCTCGAGAAGTTCATCGAGCAATCAGGACTGGCTGGCGGTCTGCGCCCGACCTTTGCCCGGTACACCGGTCAAGAAGATGAGGACGAGCGCAAACTCGTTAGCGAGTCCAAGCCCGATATTCTCCTAACGAATTTCATGATGCTCGAGCTGCTGATGACTCGGCAAAACGAGCGTGATCGTACCGTCATCTCCAACGCCGAAGGCTTGGATTTCCTCGTTCTGGATGAACTCCACACATATAGAGGCCGACAGGGCGCTGACGTGGCCATGCTGGTCCGGAGAGTACGCGACCGCCTTTGCCGGAACAAGGCACCGATCTGCATTGGCACCTCCGCTACCATGGCAAGCGAAGGGGGCGAGGAGTCTCGCGCTATCGCAGTAGCCAACGTCGCTTCGCGGTTGTTCGGTACCCCAATCTCGCCAGATGCGGTCATCGACGAGAGTCTCGAGCGCGCCACTGACAGCGCTCTTAGCGCGCATACCCTCGGAACATCATTGTCGACTGCGTTAGACGAGATCGCGGTCAAACTCGATGACAATGCGCTCCGGTTGAACCCCCTTGCAGTCTGGATAGAGCTCGAAATCGGTTTGCAGGATGGTCAACGCCTCACTCGTCGCCCGCCGGTGACGATCGCGGAAGCGGCAGACCGTCTGGCTGCGGCGACTGGTCGCGATGTTGGGACCTGCCGGCTGCGACTGCAATCCATGCTGACTCTTATGAGCGTGCCAGCGAGAGAGCGCGGCGGTTCCAGTGATCGCGCCTTCTTGGCTTTCAAGTTACATCGATTCATCGCCGGCGCCGGACAAGTGTATGCGACGCTGAGAGGGCCGCGGCAGCGTCGCGTGACGCTCGACGGCCAACGCTTCGACCCAACTGATGGCGAGGCGCGGCTCTACCCCACATTCTTTTGTCGCAGCTGCGGCCAAGAACACCACCCTGTCGTTCTGGTGGATGACGACGGAGTTCGGCGTGCGATTCCGCGTTCAATTGACGAGACTCCGCTTGAGGATGCCGACTTGGATGAAGAGGCCGGATACTTGATGCCCGAGCCGGACCATGATTCCGAATATGGATTCACAGGCGTCCCGGAAGACTATCCGGAGGAATGGGTGGAGCCTGCACCCAGTGGCGGGGTTCGCTTGCGCAGCGAGCGGCGCAAGTTCGCACCTCGTTCAGTCAACGTTGAAGCCTCCGGCGCAGTCGGAGAGGTCGGACGAAGGGCATGGTTCCTTCCCGGCAAGTTCCGTTTCTGCCCTGCTTGCGGACATCAGCCACCGGGGCAGGCACGGGAAATTAACAAGCTAGCGGGCCTTTCCGCCGAAGGCCGCAGCTCCGCCACTACACTGCTGGTATCAAGTGCTCTGCGCTGGATGAACGCGCAAGGCAATCGTGTCCCGCCGGATAAACGAAAGCTCCTCGGTTTCACCGACAACCGCCAGGATGCCGCCCTCCAGGCTGGTCACTTCAACGACTTCCTGTTTGTTTCTTTATTCCGCGCTGCAACCCTCGCGGCAGTCCGTGCCGCTGGGCCGGACGGATTGGCTGACGATGAATTCGGCCGACGTATACAAGCCGCGCTTGGGTTCACGGCGATAAACAAAAACCGGCGTCAGGAATGGATGCTCGATCCGGACGCAAAGGGCGTCGGACAACTTGACGCGGAGCGTGCACTGTCGCGAGTGCTCGCGCATCGTGCTTGGGCAGATCAACGGCGAGGCTGGCGTTTTACGAATCCCAGTCTGGAAGACCTCGGTTTGGTTCACACACGATACGTTTCCCTGGATGATCTGGCTGCGGATGGCGATGCCTTCGCCAATGCTCCCCCAGAACTCCGGAATGCGGAACCGGAAAAACGGAAGCAAGCGCTGGCTATCCTTCTCGACACTCTTCGCCATGGCTTGGCGGTGACATCCGATGCTCTTGATCCGGTGACAGTCGAAATCATTGCCAATGCCGCGCGCCAGACCTTGCGCGAGCCTTGGTCAATCGCCCAACAAGAAAACCCTCGAGTCGCAGCCGCCTTGATCGTTGAAGCACCTCGAAAGGCTCAAGCTGGGGTTCGAGGAGAGCCTCTGATTGTTCGTGGAGGTCCGCGTAGCGGCTTGGCGAGACAGATTAACCGCATTGAGATCTGGGGTAGGCGACTGCCAGCTACAGCCTACGTGGAAGTCCTCAACGCTCTGCTCGCCGCGGCGGCGGCGTATCAACTTGTCCGTCCCGTTCCTACGGCCTTCGATGTGGAAGGTTGGCGCCTCGCGGCCAATGCGGTGCGCCTAGCGCCCGGCGATGGACGTGCGGATGGGCGCCTAGCGAATCCATACTTCATCAGCCTGTATGAGTCTCTGGCCGAGGCGCTTGCCAGCGGCGGCGATGGCCTGTTTGGCCTTGAAGGCCGCGAACATACCGCCCAAGTCGACCAGGAACGTCGCGAGTGGCGAGAATGGCGGTTCCGCTGGACCGAAGACGACCAAAAGAGACTTGCCGCAGAAAAAGACAACCTCCGGCAAGTTGGCGAACCGGCCGTGTTTCTGCCCGCCTTGTTTTGCTCGCCGACTATGGAGCTTGGTGTCGATATTTCGGCACTGAACGCTGTGTACTTGCGGAACATTCCTCCTACACCAGCCAACTATGCTCAGCGCTCTGGACGTGCCGGCCGCTCGGGACAAGCTGCCTTGGTGATCTCTTACTGCGCAGCCCAGAGCCCGCACGACCAGCACTATTTCGCTCAACCACAGGCGATGGTAAAAGGCATCGTGAGGCCACCCGCCTTGGAGCTTGCCAACCGGGAACTGGTCGAGGCCCACCTTCATGCCGTCTGGCTCGCCGAGTCCGGGCAGGAGTTGCACGCTGACATTCCTCATGTCCTCGATTTGCGCACCGCTGGTCTGCCTGTCCAAGATGAGATTGCGACCGCTTTCTGGGAACCCGGACTGGCGGATCGAGCCGTTTCGTGCATGCGTCGGATCCTAAATAGTATCGATCCCGAATTGTCGTCTTCCAATGCCCCGTGGGCCGTTGACAGGGAAGCTTTCATCAAGGCAACCGCCGATCAATCCGCTGATCGTTTCTCGGAGGCATTCAAGCGTTGGCGGGAACTGTACGAGAGTGCCCGCGCGCAGTTGCTCGAAGCCAACCGAAAGTCGGAGATACATGGCCTGAGTGCCCCGGAGCGCAGAAACGCCAAGCTTGAGCAGGCACAGGCGAACGAGCAGTTGGCCTTGTTGGAGAGAGGCAAGGCCAGCGGTGGTTCCGACTTCTATACCTATCGGTATCTGGCAACTGAGGGTTTCCTGCCCGGATACAACTTCCCGCGCTTGCCGCTTTATGCCTATGTACCTGCCGTGGGCACAGGGGGCCCAAAGGCAGCATATCTGCAGCGAGCGCGCTTCTTGGCGATCGCTGAATTTGGCCCAGGGAGCCTTATCTACCATGAAGGGCGCGCGTTCCGCGTGTATAAAGCCAAGTTGCCGCCTGGACTCCGCGGCGAGGAAGGCGGGCGCCTGGCAACCAGCACACTCTGGGTGTGCGATGAGTGTGGTGCAGCACATCAAGACGACCTTGATCGTTGCCACGTTTGCGACGCCCTGATGGGCGCCGTTCATCCGATCCGGAACATCCTCAGGATCGACAACGTTGAAACCCAACCGGCCGAACGCATCACGGCCAATGACGAAGATCGTCAACGGCAGGGTTTCGACATTCAGACCGTCTTCGCCTGGCCGCACCGAGATGGCGGAATCGATGTCACCTCAGCAATCGCGTCAGATGACGAGGGGCCAATCCTCCGTCTGGATTACGCTTCGGGTGCCACGATCAGTCGCGTCAACAAAGGCCTTCGCCGCCGAAGGGAAAAGAGCATTCTAGGATTTGGGATCGATCCGGCCACTGGGCGATGGACAGGAGGCCCAGCCGACGGCGACGACGAGCAAACGCCCGAGGGTGCGATCAAACAGCGCGTTGTCCCTATCGTGCAAGACAACAAGAACGCAGTTCTACTGCGGCTTGCGGACGATTCCTTGTCGGACACAGCAATTACAACGCTACAGCACGCCCTTGCCCGGGGATTGGGACTAGTCTTTCAACTTGAGGAAAGCGAGATCTTGACCGAGCCCGTTCCCTCTCGCGAAAGTCGCAAATCGATTTTGGCATTTGAAGCGACCGAGGGTGGTGCAGGCGTGCTCAGTCGCTTGGTGGGCGAACCCAATGCACTCTCCCAGATCGCGCGAGCGACACTGGAGTTGATGCACTATGAGAATATTGATTCCGCGATCACTGCCGGCGATCCCGCTGCATTGACAGACAATCCGGGTGCGGAATGCGTCAGGGGTTGCTATCGCTGCCTGCTCTCCTATTACAACCAACCCGATCATGAACTAATCGACAGGACGGACTCCGATGCTCGCCGTGTCCTGGTGCGCTTGGCACGCAGCAAAGTCTTGCCGATAAATCAAGCTGCAGGGGTGGAAGCCGGCGAATGGTCCGCAGCCTTTGCTAGGTGGCGACTGCCAGCTCCTGACACCCAGCCCTTGCATGTCGAGGGAATCTCTCTTTTGTTGGTTTGGCGTTCGCGGCTGGCAGTGGCTAGTGTCCAACCGCTTGCGCCAGGAGCGCTCGCCGCACTCGAGGCGTTGGGCTTCGCTGTGGTGACCGTTCCGGCAAACCCAGGAGTTGCGCCTCCCCCAGAGCTGGTCGGCCTATTGGGAACTGACGCATGAGTACATCCTTCTCCCCAGGCGATCTCGTGTTCGCGCGTGGACGCGAGTGGGTGACAATGTCCTCTCGCGACAACAATTGGCTCTGCTTGCGCCCGCTTTCTGGTGGAGAAGCGGATATTCAGCTTCTATGTCCGGCGCTGGAGCGGGAGCCCATCAGGTCGGCTCGCTTCAGCCTGCCGGAGCCGCACGAGTTGGCGACGCAAGATGCCGCACGGCTGCTCTCCGAAGCTCTTCGCCTTTCCTTACGGCGAGGCGCTGGGCCGTTCCGTTCGGCAGCACGCTTGGCTTTCGAGCCGCGCGCCTATCAGCTTGTGCCTCTCCTGATGGCACTGCGCTTGCCAGTTGTCCGCCTCTTGATCGCCGATGATGTCGGTGTTGGTAAGACCATTGAAGCGGGACTAATTCTTAGGGAGTTGGTTGACCGCGGCGAGATCGATCGCTTCTCCGTGCTTTGTCCGCCCCATTTGGTAGAGCAGTGGACCGGTGAACTGAGCGCGAAATTCGACATGGATGCGGTTGCCGTCACAGCAGCGTCTGCCGCTCGCCTGGAGCGCGGGCTTCCGGCTTCACAGACCCTCTTCGAAGCCCACCCGTTCACCGTTGTGAGCCTCGACTACATCAAGGCTGATAAGCGCCGCGACAGTTTTGCCCGCTCGTGTCCCAGCCTCGTGGTCGTGGACGAAGCCCACGCCTGTGTAGGCACTCATCAAGGCCGGCACCAGAGGTTTGATCTCTTGAGGCACTTGTCCAAGGATGCCGAACGCCACCTGATTCTGCTGACCGCGACGCCGCACAGCGGCGATGAGGCTGCCTTCGACCGGTTGCTTGGCCTTCTCGATGCTGGTTTTGGAGAGGGCGTCCTGGAAGACGAGGCATTCCGTGTCCGGCTAGCTCGTCATTTCGTGCAGCGTCGGCGAATCGACATTACCGGTCGGAATTGGGGAGAGGATCGGGTATTTCCACGCCACGAGACGGCGGAGCGTCCATACAAATTCGACGCCGATCACCGTGCCTTCCACGAGGATGTGCTCGATTACTGCTTTGGCGTGGTTGCCGGTGCCGGCCCAGATCAACAACGGCGCCGCTTGGCCTTCTGGGGCACGCTAGCCCTTATGCGCTGTGTTGGTTCCTCGCCCGCAGCTGCGGTTAGTGCGCTACGTAACCGATTGCGAGCCGACGATGAGCGTCTGGAGGAGCAGATCTTCGACGATGAGTCTGAGGCCGACGCTATCGATGTCGAACCCACTTCAGGCTTGGACGGGACGGGCCCCCTCGCTGCGCTTCTGGAGCGTGCCCAGCGACTCACAAAGGCCCGGGACCCAAAACTCGACGCTACGGTCGAGGTTTTGAGACCTCTCCTAGCGGAAGGCGCGAACCCGGTGGTCTTTTGCCGCTTTATCGCCACAGCCGAGCATGTGGCCATCGGCCTGCGCAAGGCCTTCCCCAAACTGCGCATCGATGCCGTCACGGGGGCGCTTACACCTGAGGAGCGGCGCTCTCGAGTCGAGGACATGGCGGAGGCGGAACAGCGTCTTCTGGTAGCCACCGACTGCCTGTCAGAAGGTATCAACCTTCAAGCCTTGTTCGATACCGTCCTTCACTACGACCTCTCGTGGAACCCAACCCGACATCAGCAACGTGAGGGCCGGGTGGACCGATTCGGCCAGCCGGCGCCGTTAGTTCGCTCGGTGATCCTCTATTCACCAGACAGCGCAATTGACGGCGCGGTTCTGGAGGTTATTCTGCGTAAGGCCGAGGCTATTCGTAAAGCCACGGGCGTGACTGTGCCATTGCCCGAACAACGGGAGGCGGTCACCGGCGCACTGCTGAACGCCGTCCTGCTGCACAAAGGCCGTACTGAACAGCTCAGTCTCGAATTTGGATTCGCAAGGGATGCAGCTTCGTTTGAGACGCGTTGGCGCGATGCGGAAGAGGGTGAGCGTCGCTCGCGTGCTCGTTTTGCACAGAACGCCATAAAGCCGGAGGAAGTCGCGCCGGAATGGCGTCGCTGGCGCGAGCTTCTGGGTGGCCCGGTCGAAGTGCGTCAGTTTGTTGCGCGGGCAATGAGTCGCCTAGACGCTCCGTTGGAAATAGGTAAGGCGGGGGCGGCACGAGCTCATCTAGCAGCGCTTCCCAGCATCGTGTCAGAACGTCTCGCGTCGCGCGGTATGGAAGGCTCGATCCGCCTGGTGTTCGAGGAGCCTGCCCCGACAGGCGCGACCGTTGTGGTCCGCAGCCACCCGTTACCGGCAACACTTGCTGAAGCGTTGTTGGAGGGTGCGTTGAATCCGGGCTCTAGTCCCGTGCCATCACTAGGACGAACCGGCGCTTGGCCAAACTCCGCCGTGAAGGTGCTTACAATCGTTGCCATCCTTCGCTTGCGCTACAAGCTCATCGTCCACGGAAGGCGTGAAAGACTATTGCTGGTGGAAGAGGCTGGTGCCATCGCGTTTCAGGGCTCAGACAAGGTTCCTTTCGCCACGGGGGAAACTGCTAGGACTCTTCTGGAAGCGGAAGCAAGCGGCAATCTCGCCGAGGTTGCGCGCAACCGATTGGTAGTCCAGGCCCGGCAGCGCATTGAGGCCGCACTTGGCGGAATGATAGCGGCATATGCGGTTGAGCGGGCACAGGCTTTGAGCAAGGATCATGCTAGGGTGCGCACATCTGGCGTCAACGTTCCGCGTGTTACGGTCGAACCGGTTCAGCCAGCTGACATTGTCGGCCTTTTCGTGCTGACTCCCGGAGGGGTCTGAGATGGCGCGTATCCGTAAGTCCGCCGCCGCCCTATTTGACTCAATCACCCTTGAAGGCAACCTGATCTCGCCCGCCATGCTGGCCCACATTGCAGCACGCGAGGCCGGGAACCAGGCAGAAGCGGATTACGGGGTTCTAAAGGGCCTGACTCTACGCGACGAGATCGCTCGCTACTTCCGTATCGGCCAGGCTCTCTTCACAGAATTGTTTGCCAGCCCGACACCTTCGAAGAGTGCCACCATCACTTTCGTTGAGTCGTTGATGCGCGACGTCTTTGGCTTCTCTGACGTGCGACGCATTGGAACCCGGTTGCACGGAGAGCGCGTCTTTGCCGTAACCCTTGAGGGCCAGGGCGGGCGCGTTCCCATGGTGGTAGTGCCTCCCGCGGACGATTTGGATCATGCTACTTTGAACCTACCAGGAGATGGACGTCGCCGTTCCGCCGCCTCGTCGGTGCAAGATTGGCTCAATGCCAACGATGACGCACGCTGGGGCTTCTGCTGTAATGGCGAGCGTCTGCGATTGGTGCGAGACAACGCCAGCCTTACGCGGCCCGCGTATGTTGAAGCGAACCTGCGTCAACTGTTCGACGGCGAGGACTTCGCGGACTTTGCCGCGCTCTGGCTACTGATCCATGCCACTCGATTCGGCACGGCCGGATCGCCCGTTGCCGACTGCGCTCTGGAACGTTGGCGCGAAGTTGGAAGTAAACAAGGAGAGGCGGCGAGGGAGCGCCTTCGCGATGGCGTCAAGGCTGCACTCCTTGCGCTCGGCAACGGATTTCTCGCGCATCAGGACAACGGTGCCTTGCGCGAGCGCGTTATCAAAGGCCAACTGCCGCTTCTGGAGTTTTTCGGCCAACTCCTCCGCCTGGTTTATCGCCTGATATTCCTGCTGGCGGCGGAAGATCGTGGACTGCTTCATCCGCCGGGTACATCTCCGTCAATACGCAAGCTCTACGCCGACGGCTATTCCGTGAGCTCGTTGCGGGATTCCGCCGTGCGCCGCGCCGCTTGGAACCGCTATTACGATCGCTGGGAAGGACTACTTATTACCTTCGGGGCGCTTGCACGGGGTGAATCTCACCTCGGCCTTCCGGCGCTCGGTGGAATCTTCGACCATGATGTTATTCCAGATCTGGAGAGCGTTCGCCTTTCGAATCGCTCTCTGATGGATGCCATCTACCGCCTCGCTTGGCTCAAGGACGCAACAAGCCTAATCCCGGTTAACTGGCGCGATATGGAGACCGAAGAGCTTGGGTCCGTGTATGAGAGCTTATTGGAGCTCACGCCGCGTCTGGTGGATGAGGGACGAGGTTTCGCGTTCGCTGAAGGTGCGGAGACAAGGGGCAACGAGCGTAAGACATCGGGCAGTTACTACACCCCCGATAGCTTGGTTCAAACGCTGCTGGATAGCGCGCTCGAGCCAGTTCTCGATCGCGTGGAGTCCGAAGCCGATGATCCTGCCAAGGCGCTGCTTGGAGTCACGGTGATTGACCCGGCATGCGGATCGGGACATTTCTTGTTGGCGGCCGCCCGCCGTATTGCCACCCGAGTGGCCCACGCCCGTGCCGAGGGAGTTGCTTCTGCCGAGGATTACCGCCATGCATTGCGTGATGTCGCCCGATTCTGCATCCACGGTGTTGACCGCAATCCGATGGCGGTGGAACTGACGAAAGTCGCTTTGTGGATCGAGACGGTCGAACCCGGCAAACCCCTGGGCTTCCTCGATGCCAATATCCGCTGCGGCGACGCCCTGCTCGGTATCTTCGATCTCGAGGCCCTGAAGGACGGAATTCCCGACGCGGCCTACAAGCCGCTCGTCGGCGACGACAAGGTAACGGCGCGGGACTTTGAAAAACGAAATAAGGCAGAGCGTGCGGGCCAGGGCACGTTGAAATTGCTTGGTGGCAGCGGCCAATTGCCGGCCCCGCCTCCACTGGCCGGCGCTGCGCGGGCGTTGCGTGGATTGCCCGAGGACGACGCGCAGCAGATCGCCGAAAAACGCCGGCGCTTCGACGCCGGGCAGAAGGAGCCGCTGCTTTGGAAATGGCGCATCGCGGCTGACGCTTATGTCGCCGCGTTTCTCGTGCCCAAAACCAAGGGAGACCTCGCCAATCAAAAAACCGGAACCATTCCTACGACGGAAGGCGTGTGGCAGGTGATTTCCGGCAGTCAACTCTATGGGCCGCTGGTAGGCCGCGTGCAGGAACTTGCCCTAATCGCCCGCGCTTTTCACTGGCCCCTTGAATTTCCGGATGTCCTGGCCTCCGGCGGCTTTGATGTCGTGCTTGGGAATCCACCGTGGGAGCGCATCAAGTTGCAGGAGCAGGAATTCTTTGCCGCCCGCGAACCGGAGATCGCCGAAGCGCCCAATGCCGCCGCGCGTGGACGCATGATCGAGAAGTTGAAGTCTGCCGAGCCAGATACGCGTGAACGAGCGCTTTACGATGAGTTTGAGATCGCCAAGCGCGTTGCGGAGGCTTCGTCGATTTTCGCCCGTGTTCCGATGGCAGACGGCGGGCGGTTCCCATTGACAGGGCGCGGGGATGTAAATACCTATGCACTGTTCGCCGAGTTGTTTGCCAGTTTGACCAGCCCTAGAGGACGCGCAGGCGTGATAGTGCCTATGGGAATTGCTACGGACGCGACTACGGCACCATTCTTTGGTGCAATGATCGAAAGAAACCGGATTTGTGCCATGTTCTCCTTTGAGAATGAGGAGTTCATATTCCCGTCCGTCCATCATGCTTTTCGGTTTTCGCTGCTTACATTGCAAGCATCCAGTCGTCATGCTCTCCCGGAGTTCGCATTCTTCCTCCGGCAGTCTCATCAGCTTGCCGACTCTCGAAGACGCTTTACGTTGTCTCCAGTCGAAATCTCACGAATCAATCCAAACACCAAGACCGCACCCATTTTCCGGTCCAAAGAAGATGCCGAGCTGACGGCAAAGATTTATGCTCGGATTCCCGTGCTGATCGACGATGCAAATGTCGCGGATGGCAACCCGTGGGGCATCTCTTTCATGGCGATGTTCCACATGGCGAATGACAGCGGAATATTTCGCACAGCGGTGCAACTCGGTAAAGACGGCTTGGTACAAGAAGGAAGCGACTGGGTTGCGCCAGGGCCATGCGAGGAACCCAAGCGATATGTACCTCTTTACGAGGCGAAGATGATCCACCAGTTCGATCATCGCTGGGCTACTTACGATGGCACAGATACCCGTAATGTCACACAAGAGGAGAATAAGGACTCTGGTTTTGAACCCACGCCACGCTACTGGATATCAATTCGCGATGTTATGAGCCGTTTATCTCTCAAGGACTGGACCCGAAGCTGGTTGATTGGATGGCGTGATATTACCGGCGTGGAGAAAATCAGAACAATGATTTCGGGAGTCATCCCCGCCGTGGGTTGCGGTGATAAGTTCCTCTTGTTGTTCCCGAATGCAACTGCAAGCCTCTCCGCAGCACTGTATACATCCCTGAACTCGCTGGTTTGTGATTATGTTGCTCGTCAGAAAGTCGGCGGGACATCGCTGAAGTATTTCACCTTCAAGCAACTGGCGGTCATTCCGCCCTCCACTTATACCGACACCGATCTTGCCTTCATCGTCCCACGTGTATTGGAGCTGACCTACACCAGCTACTCCATGGTCCCGTTCGCGCGCGACCTTGGCTATTGCGGTCCTCCGTTTGCGTGGGATGAAGATCGCCGAGCGCAGCTGCGGGCCGAACTCGATGCCTGGTACACCCGCGCCTACGGCCTGACTCGCGACGAGCTGCGGTACATCCTCGATCCTGCCGACGTGAAAGGCGAGGACTATCCTTCCGAAACCTTCCGCGTGCTGAAGAACAGCGAGATTAAGCGCTACGGCGAATATCGCACACGCCGCCTGGTGTTGGAGGCATGGGATCGTTTGGAGAAGGGAGAACTCCTCGATATCAGAATGCCGGTGGTAGCGCCTCCAGTGTTCGTTGATCCTGCTACGCTTCCTAGCTTGGCTTGGCTGGCGGCAAGTGACAATCCCAGCTACACCATTACCCAACTAGCTGCACTGATCCATAAGCTGCCTGGCGCGGTACCGATCAATCGCGTTCGTCTGGCGGGCTTGTTCGCGCTGGAACCCAGATATCTGACCCGTCGTTTGTCGGGGGAAAAACGCGCAACGTGGCTTCGTCTCGTAGGCCTAGCAGCGGAGGTACCCAAGGCGTCCAACGTCATAGCGTTTGCGCCGAAAATAGACATCAACTGGGGAAAAGCGATCACCCAGCTTCGCGGCATGGGTGAAATCATCGAGGACGTTGAAGCACAGACTTGGGCGCCTGGAGCGAGCGCTTCGAAATACGCCATCGATAGCTGGGCGGACGGTCGGGCCGGTTTTGTCCTTGGAGCTTTGAAAGGCTTCACCATTGATGAGTTGACAGCCGATCTGCCGTCAGAGGATCAGGCCTGGGTGAGGGCGGCCAATGTCGCCTGATTTATTTCCGCGAGCCGAGTTTTCAATCACGCCTGAAGCCGGGCGCACCGAGCCGCGTCTCTGGGTGCGACGGTTGGCAATTTGGAGCGATCCCAACGCGATCATCCG
This sequence comes from Candidatus Sulfotelmatobacter sp., assembly GCA_049693675.1. GTDB lineage: Bacteria > Acidobacteriota > Terriglobia > Terriglobales > Acidobacteriaceae > Sulfotelmatobacter. Next base: position 55,975 of record JBAVQD010000018.1, read on the forward strand.
GGACATCCGGCTTAAACGGGGCCTGAATATCATCTGGTCGCCTGATCCCAGAACCGCAGATGCAGCCATGGGCCACGGGGGAGGCAAGACGATGTTTTGCCGGCTTCTCCGTTATTGCTTGGGTGAGGATAGCTTTGCTTCCGAAACACAGCGCCATCGGATAGCGGAGAAACTCCCGAAGGGCTACGCAGGTGCAGAGATCATGCTGAACGGGCAACTCTGGGCGGTTGTCCGCGCAGTGGGTCCCCGCCGTCGCGATATCGTTATCCAGAATGTATCTCTTGAAGACGCACTGCGTCAGAGCTCATCTCCGACCGGTATCGAGCCTCTGCTAGAAGCCATCACCGGAACGATACTAGGCGACGCCGCCAAGTTGATGCCCTTCGGTGTTGGGGAATCGAGGGCCTGGGAGGCTGCCCTAGCTTGGGCTACGCGGGATCAAGAATGCCGGTTCGGCGATCACCTTCGCTGGCGCGATCCAAACACGGATTCCCGCTCGCCCGTGCGCCAACTCGGGAGCAGTGAACTACTCATGATCGTGCGTGCCCTTATCGGCGCGCTCACGATGGAGGAGATATCGACCCAGCAACGGGTGGAGGAAGACGAAAAGGAAGCCGCAACACAGCGCCAGGAAATCGAGCGGCTCAGTTGGCAACTAGCCAGAGCACGTTCCTCTCTTGTCAGCAAGCTAGGCGCACCCGAAAGGGCAAATCCGCAATCGCCAATGGAAACGGAAGCGTTCAAGGCAATGGCAGTGGAGGGCCTGGCGCGAGCCTTGAAGCTTCCAACCGGACACACCACGACGGACGTGGACAAGGCGCGTCGCGAGCGCGACGCAGTCGCCGAGGATCGTCGACGGCTGGAAAGCGAACTCAGCAACAGTCGAACTCGTCTTGATGAGAAGAGCAGGAGTCTCGCAATGATGCGAGCGGAACACGGTGGAGTCTGGAATCAACTGGTCACAGAGGAAAATCCAATCTGTCCCATCTGCGAAGTGCCGATTGACAGAGCACTTGCGGAAGGCTGCGGTATCTCCACAGCGACCTGCGATTTGCATGCGCTGCAGAACAGCATTGCTAAATTGCGCGAGCACGTTCAAGCCGAAGAGATCGAAATGAAAAGGCTTCGGAACACAGTGCCCGACCTCGAAAGAAACATCGCTCTGGCAACACGCCAATTGCAACCGCTTGAACAAACGGTCAAGGCTCTGGAACGTGCCGAACGAGAGCGCTCGGAATCGGTTCGCAACGCGCGCGCCCTTGTTTACGAAGTTGAGCGGTACGAAGCTCTGATCGCCGAAGAAGCAGCCACTGAGAAGACGGCGGGCACAATCTCAAAGCGTTTGGACGAGATGCGCGTGACCCTCTCTGCGGACCGCGCGTCCGTCTCCGACCGGATTCGGCACCTTTCTCTACTGTTCAGTGATGTCCTTGGCGAGCTTGTTCCTGGAGAGATCAAGGGCGAAGTAAAGCTTGACGGCAATGGCCTGTCTCTCAAAGTAGAACTCGGAGGCGAGCGATCAACGGCCGCGATCGATTCTCTTAAGGTTGTGGCATTCGATCTTGCATCGCTGGCTATGTCGATTGAAGGGCTAACCCATCTGCCTGCTTTCCTGCTTCACGACAGCCCTCGCGAAGCAGATTTGGGCCTGTCCATCTACCATCGACTCTTCGAATTCGCCCGCAACCTGCAGCGCTTTGGTCCGGCTCCTCTATTCCAGTACATCGTGACTACAACAACCGAGCCGCCGAAGGAATTCCTTGACGATGAGTGGCGGCGGCTTACGATACGAGGAGCGCCAGCATCGGAACGGCTGCTCATGGTTGACTTGTGACGCTGTCAGCCTTGCGGCGGAAACAACTGCTCGATGATTGAAATTGAGAGTCCACCGGGATTTGTCGTTCGCACCGAGGCGCAGAAGGCCGCCTTCGACAATGGCTTTCGTTTGGAACACGGGCTTGAATCAGGCTGGCTACGTTATGGTTCCACGACTGCGCGGGGCGATGTCTGGATCGCGGGTACTTCGAAAAATGGGCCATGGTTTCTCTCTATCCAGTACCCTGATATTGCGGCGGAGATCGGAATGCCTGTGTGGCCGGAAACGTCCGGCCCCGGCGCGGCGACATTCGTTTTTGACAAACTTGACGGATTGTATTCAGCGTTGAATCGCGCTTATCGCCTCGGAGTCAGTTTGCCTGATGCTCCGCTCGGAAAGTTCCGTGCCGCCACCGAACACATGCCCCAGGCGACTGAAGCAGAATGCCAGGCGGTCCGGCGGATTGGGCAAACGCTGTTTCGGCAGGCGCTTCTTGACTATTGGAACGGTCGATGCCCGCTGACAGGCATCGCAGATGAGCCACTCTTGCGCGCCTCCCACATCGTGGCGTGGGCCGATTGCGAGACGGAGGCGCTGCGCCTCGATGTTCACAACGGTTTGCTGCTTTCTGCTCTATGGGACGCCGCGTTCGACACAGGCCTTGTCAGCTTTGCCGATGACGGCGCTGTTCTCGCCTCGCCGAGATTGTCATCCTCAGCTGCCGTTACGCTCGATCTTTACACTAAGAGGGCCCTTGTGGGATTGACCGATGTCCACCGGTCAAATCTGGCCCGGCACCGATTGAAGCATGGCTTCTGAATAGGCGACGTAACCAGGCATGTTCACAACGGCCCTGCCGCTCGAAGACGGAGTCGGCTGATCGGCAGTCATTCGTCAATCCTGGTGGATCCTTTCTCTCCATTGCACCACCAGTGTGTTGCCTGCACGTTGTCTGGATGGTCGTCTGCTTGTACCGTTGACAGCGAATCCCACTTGTGGCGTTCGGGCAATGGCGTTATATTTCCGCCGTGGAATCCTCAACCTGCAAGGTACGCTTCTGAGGTGAATCATGATCCAGACTGCTCTCGGGATAAACGGCTACGATTGCACGTTCTGCGATGGCAACACAGCCGAAGAGTATGAGGCCATTGCAGTCAGCGCTGCTCCGGACAGCCGAGGCGATCCGCAATCGAGAAGAAGGCAGGGTGGAATGCCTCGGACGGGATGGCAAAGTACTCGCTTCGGTGCTGATCCATCATTGCGGTCCTGAGTGCGACGAAGACGCCCTTGCTAATCCGGCCCCGATTGAGGAAGTTACCTGTGTTGACGGCTCCGGTTCGTCGTTGCGTGCCATTTCACGATCAATGGTCGACCAGTACCGCCGCGCGTCAAGACAGTAGGACTACGTGCGGCTCCCTAAACTCAGGACCATTCTTCCGTGCCGGCTACGAAGGACTAGAGTTTCGACTTAGCGATTCCCTGATCTTCTGAGCCAATTCCTCTGGATCAAATGGCTTTTGGATCAATGTCATATTTCTCTCGGACAACAACCGGTTTTCCACGAGCGCATCCTCTGAATAGCCTGACATCAAGATCACGCAGATGCTGGGATAAATCTCGGTGAGCCGTTTCGCCAACTCGATCCCTCGGAGTTGCGGCATGATCACGTCCGTCACCAGCACGTCAATCGATCCCGTGTAGTGCTTCGCGATCTCAAGCGCCTCGTTACCGTTCTGCGCCTCCAATACCTTGTAGCCCTCGGAGTCCAGGAATTCGCGCAATACGGTCCTAATGGAAGACTGATCCTCCGCCAAGAGCACCGTTTCCGAGCCAGTCGTTACCGGACTCGAGACCGTGAGGGCTTTTCGTGGGCTTACCGGTTCCTCCACGATGGGAAGGTAAACTCTGAAAGTAGTGCCCTCACCAGGCACACTGTCCACTTCGATCGTGCCGCCGCTCTGTTTCACAATGCCGTACACGGTAGACAGCCCGAGGCCTGTGCCCTTGCCAATTGGCTTGGTGGTGAAGAAGGGCTCGAAGAGATGAGCCTTGGTTTCGGCATCCATGCCACAACCGGTGTCAGTCATCTCCACCATCGCATACGGGGCTGAATGGCTCGTTGCCGACGCTTCCGAGGGCGGCCTGGATACTTGCGCCGTCCTTATTTTCAGTACTCCTCCTGAGGGCATCGCGTCACAGGCGTTCACAGCCAAATTCATGATCACCTGCTCGATTTTTCCAGGGTCCACCTTGACAGGAAGTGGCCGTGAGCTCGGCGTCATCATCAACTGGATCTGTTCTGCGGGAAGGGTGGACAGCATTTCCTTGAGTTCTCCAAGAATCTCGTTCAAATCCAACACCTGAAGCACCAGCACTTGCCTGCGACCAAAAGCCAGCAATTGCTTCGTAAGCGAGGCAGCTTTTTCGGCGGCGATTCGAACTGTCTCGGCATGCTCCAGGACTTGCGGTTGACTGGACAGGATGTGCACTTTCGCGATCTGCGTGAGAATCACCATCAGCAGATTATTGAAGTCGTGGGCGATCCCGCCCACCAACCGACCAACTACCTCCATTTTCTGGGTCTGGCGCACCTCTTCTTCGAGACGTTTTCGCTCCCGGATATCGCGAAAGATGCCCTGAACGATCTTTTTTCCTTCAAACTCCGTCAGGCTCGCGTTGACCTCGACTGCTAGCGTGCGTCCATCGGAATGATTCAGGCGCATCTCCTTCCCGGCAACAGCGGCACCCTCTAGCGTCGTTTTCAACATTTCGCGGTACGCTTCGCGATCGCTCTCCAGAACAATCGACTCCGCTCGCGCGCCCACAATCTCTCGTGTTGGCCGCCCCAGGAATGCACTGCTCCTCGCATTCGCCTCCAGTACGATCCCTGTCTCCGCGTCGATCACGAGAATCGCATCGTTCGCGGTGTCGATGAGATGCTTGTACCGTTGCTCGGTCTGGTGCATGTGTCGCAATATGAAGGCAGTGAAGAGTAATCCTCCAATCAAGGAAATCGCAGTCGCGCCAAACGTGACCAACAAAAACAAACGTTCTGCCTGGCGTGCTCCTGTTCCCAGTGCATAGGAAAACCTGTCTTCGAGCGGAGTAAGCTGATCTCCGATGACGTCCACTTGCCGAGCCATCCCCGCGATCCTAAGAGCATTGGGTCTCTCCGATGAGATCTCGCGGTGCAGGTCGTCGCCAAGCCGTTGCAGTTGTTCGATGAGCGCGTCAGCCCGCGACCAGATGTCGATTGCCTCCGACATGTGGTTCAATTGCCGAAAATGCCGGAACATCGCGGCCATTCCTTTGACATCCTCCGGATTATTCCGGCCTTGGATCAAACCTCTGCGGACAACGCTCATGTCCGGAGCAGGCTTTTCCAGCTCCAGGCGCGCCTGCCTGTCTCCCAGGGGCACTAGAAGGGCCTTTTGATAGCCTTGGAAGTCTTTTTCCGAATGCGAGATTGAGTAGCGCAGCAGGTCGTGGACGGCTTGCTTCTGTGCCTTGGACCAGAGACCTTCCCCGCCCACGTACGCCCTTGCGGCGGAAAGGTTTTCAATTGTCATGTAGCTCAGGCCCAAGAGGCCGACGACGACCACAAGAAACAGCCATAGGATTACGACCAGCTTCTTTGGAGCTGGCAAATCGAGGAACAGCTTGTGCGCAACAGACACGACGATCTGCTCCGATCACTAAATCTTGCCCGGGAGCCTCGCTTCTAGAATCGCAACAGCAACTTCAACCTTCATGAAGAAAATCTCTGCTGAGATGGGATCCGTATCCATTGGAATCGTCGCTCGATACGCCTTCAGTTTTGTCCAACTCTCGATTAGGCGCCCCCTCGGCACCGGCACGGTCGCGATGTATACGTCAAGTTGATCTGTTAAGTCTTCGATGGCAAGTGCCACAACCTGTTCGTAAATCCGCCGATGACACAGGAGCATCGCCCGATCAGCAACCTCGCCCGAGAACCTGCGAGCGACCTCTGGGTGGTAGTAGTGGCCAGAGTTGTTGTCCCGTAAAGTCGCCAGAAATATCAGGCGAGAGAGGTCATTCGGCAAAGATATGTTGAGTGCCCTAGAAATGTCTTCCGCTACGACGCTCTGGTCGGACGCTTCGATGGGCGCCTTCTCGACAGCGTTAGGATAAACATCGCCTCCATAGCTCCGATTGTCAGATATCGGTTTACTCGCGACTTCCGTATCAATCAACAGATTCCCAACATTCTTCAGAATGTTGGCCGATACGGAGAGTTGCAGACGCCGCGGAATCCCGGGTCTCAGGGCTCGCAGGACACCGAGGCTCAGGCGCCCAAATGTGCAGGCAACCAGCAAGAAGGCATTCTTCGCCTTCGATGTGGAAGACTGAAAGAGCCGGGAAAGCGAGCCACTGAACGGCCGGCTTCTCCTCTCAGTTAGCTGCTGGACAAGCATCTTGCTTGCAACCTGCAGCGAGAAACTAGCGAGTCGTTGCTGATGACCTTCGAACGAACTGACAACTTCCGAAGGCGCGTTTGCTGCAACGAACGTAAGAGTGTTGAGATTAAGAACGCTACGACAAACCTCGCGGAACGCGAGCCCGGGGTTACCACCTGGCCCGTTAGAACGGCGATAGTGATTAGGCATGTTTGGCTGCGCCCCATTTCTCTATGTCTTTGGTCCAACGAGCTCCTAAGATGCGGAGCCCGGCATCCCTACTCTCGACCCGATTCCATCCAGGGCTTGCAGACTCATAGAGGGCGTCTCGTGATCCTGGGACTGCCAGATTCTCCGGTACGCCTCGCATCTGAGAATCAACTGATCATGCTTCCCGGAATCGACGATCGCCCCCTCGTCTACCACCAGAATTCTGTCCGCCCACAGGATTGTCGCTGGGCGGTGCGAAATCACCAGTAGCGTCCGAGCCTGGCGAAAGAGTTCCAGTCCCTGAAGCAATCCGGCGGCAGCAGGTCCATCGAGGGCGCTGGTGATCTCGTCCAC
>JBAVQD010000019.1:0-3915 GCA_049693675.1 Candidatus Sulfotelmatobacter sp.
TTCAAGGAGCGAATGAGTAAAGAAGACGCGATTGAAGTGATGGCAGTGGTTCTGGAACCTCTGCCGAATGCCATGTTCAAGGTGGAGTTGGAGAACAAACACCAGGTGCTGGCGCACGTATCCGGCAAGATGCGCAAGAATTTTATTCGCATTCTTCCCGGGGATAAGGTTGCGGTCGAGCTTTCGCCGTACGATCTGAATCGCGGAAGAATTGTGTATCGCTATAAATGACGCCGTCTAGCGGGCGTGAGCGAAGCGAGAGCCCGCTGGCGTCATCCTGAGCGTTCTTTGCGAAGGATCTGGCGAGCTTCAAAGAGACGGAAAAGTTATGAAAGTGCGAGCATCGGTAAAGAAAATTTGTGACAAGTGCAAGGTCATCCACCGCAAGGGTGTGGTGCGGGTGATCTGCGTCAACACGAAACATAAACAGCGCCAGGGCTAAGTTGGCCGGGCGCCGGAGTTAAGGACAAATATGGCACGTATCGCAGGCGTAGATTTACCGCGCCAAAAGCACATCAACATTGCGTTGACTTATATCTATGGGATTGGGCATCCGCGCGCCGGCACGATTCTGGATGAGGCGAAGGTCGATCCCATGAAAAAAGTGCAGGACCTCAGCGAAGAAGAGGTCAACCGGATCCGCACCGTGATCGAGCAGCAGGGGATGGTGGAAGGCGATCTGCGCAAGGAAGTTTCGATGAACATCAAGCGGCTCATCGAAATCGGCTCCTATCGCGGATTCCGTCACCGCCGCAACTTGCCGGTTCGCGGACAGCGTACGCATACGAACGCGCGCACTCGCAAGGGTCCGCGCAAGGGAACGGTATCGACCAAGAAGAAGGCGACGTCGAAGACATAAGGGCGGTTTCAAAGTTGCAATGTTTCAAGGTTTCGAAACCTTGAAACTTCTGAAACCTTGAAACTTCCAACGAAACTTAAGAACTGAGAAGCTCTCTATGGCCAAACCAGCAGCAGCGGGCGGAGCAGCCGCAACCGATAAAAAGGGCAAGAAGAAGACATTCAAGAAGAAGGAGCGCAAGCACGTTCCGCACGGACTGTGTTACGTGCAGGCTTCCTTCAACAACACGATCGTGACGATCACCGACATGAACGGAAACGTTCTGTCGTGGAAGAGTTCGGGATCGCTGGGCTTTCGCGGATCGCGCAAAGGCACTCCGTTCGCCGCGCAGCAGGCGGCCTCGAATGCGGCTAATATGGCACGCGATCACGGTGTGCGCAGTGTGGATGTTCGCGTAAGCGGGCCGGGTTCAGGGCGCGAGTCCGCCGTGCGCGCTTTGGCATCGTCTGGCATTGAGGTTCGTTCGATTCGCGACGTGACGCCGATTCCGCATAACGGATGCCGTCCGCCGAAGAGACGGCGCGTCTGAGGTGCAGATAGAGATTCCTTGCTTCGCTCGGAATGACAAGCGAGGAGAAATTGATTTTTGTCCGGGACGAAGGGTGAAGCCAAACCCGTAAACCGGTCATCTAAAAGGAGAATAAACTTGGCTCGTTATACTGATGCAGTTTGCCGTCTATGCCGCCGCGAGGGCATGAAGCTGTTCCTCAAAGGCGCAAAGTGTTTTAGCGATAAGTGCCCGATCGAGAAGCGCAACTTCGCTCCCGGACAACATGGGAAAGACCGTAAGGCCAAGATTGTAGGCTACGGCCTCCAGTTGCGCGAAAAGCAGAAAGCCAAGCGCATCTACTTCACGCTGGAAGGCCAGTTCCGCAACTACTTCGAGAAGGCTGCGCGCACGCGTGGCGTTACCGGCGAGTTGCTCTTGCAGCAGCTTGAGCGGCGCCTGGACAATGTCGTGTTCCGGTTGGGATTTGCTCAATCGCGGCGTCAGGCGCGCCAGTTGGTGCGGCACGGGCACGTCGCGGTGAATGGGAAGAAGGTCAACATTCCTTCCTATCAGGTGAGTGCGGGCGAGGAAATTTCCATCCGTGAGAACAGCAAGAAACTCACCGTGCTGGAACTGGCCAAGGAGTTTGCCAGCCACGGCACGCTGCCGAATTGGCTGGAAGTGAATCGCGACAATTATACGGCGCGGGTGTTGTCGCTGCCGAAGCGCGAAGATATTCAGTTGCCGGTGAATGAGCAGCTGATCGTTGAGTTGTACAGCAAGTAGTGTGAACCACCAAGGCACGAAGTTACACGAAGTTCTTTGTGATCCTTAGTGTCCTTCGTGGTTGTAGATTTTAGGTCCACAATTTCGAGCCAGATCAGCCTGTGCTGGCGCTTGACCTGAATCCAGCTTTACGCAACATGGACCGATTCAGGGAGCCGGCACTGAGCCAAACGGCCGAAGGAGAAACAAATGCTTTGGAAAGGTTTTCAGAAACCGAAACGTCTCGCAGTCGATACTTCCACCCTCACCGATAAATACGGAATTTTCTGGGCGCAGCCGTTTGAGCGCGGCTTCGGCACCACCGTGGGCAATGCCCTGCGGCGCGTGCTGCTGAGTTCGATCGAAGGGGCTGCCGTTACTGCGGTGAAGATGGAAGGCGTGCTCCATGAATTTCAGTCGATCCCGGGAGTGGTCGAGGACGCGACCGACATCATCCTCAACCTGAAACAGATTCCGTTCAAGCTGGCCGGCGATGCGCCGAAAGCCATCTACCTGCGCGCCGATCAGCCGGGTGTGGTAACTAGCGGCATGATCGAAGCCGATGGCGACGTCGAAGTCCTCGACAAAGACGTTTACATCGCCACGGTCAGCGAAGGCGGCAAGCTCGACATGGAAATGCGGCTGAAGCGTGGCCGCGGATATACTTCTGCCGACAAGAATTTCGATGAAGATCTCGGCATCGGATTTATTCCCATCGATTCCGTTCACTCGCCGGTGCGCAAGTGCAACTACACGGTGGAAGCTGCGCGTCTGGGACAGATCACCGATTACGACAAGCTGACGCTCGAAGTGTGGACCAACGGCTCGATCACGCCCGCCGATTCGATCGGCTTGGCCGCGAAGCTGATGAAGGACCACATGAACATCTTCATCAACTTCGAGGAAGAAATCGAAACCGGTACGTCGTCGTCGGATGATCGCAAGCCGGAGATTCACAACGAGAATTTAAACCGTTCCGTTGAGGAGCTCGAGCTTTCGGTGCGCAGTTATAACTGCCTGAAGAACGCAAACATTCAGACGATTGGCGAGCTGGTGCAGAAGACGGAATCGGAGATGCTTAAGACCAAGAACTTCGGCCGCAAGTCGCTGAACGAAATCAAGGAGATTCTCTCCACGATGGGTCTGAGCCTGGGCATGAAGATCGACGAGCACGGTAACGCGGTGCCAGGTCCGACTTCGAATATGGTGCTGCCGGCTTCGGCTTACGGTCCGGACGATCAGCTGTAAGATTAGCGCCGGCGTCTCGCCGGCTTGAATCAAGTGGTCAGTGGCTAGTGGTCAGTGGTCAGAAGTACAAGGACAAAGACTGGCTAGCCGCTGACTTTGAATATGTTAGAGATTGATGCTGGCCACTGACCACTGGCCACTGACCACTGAGGCTCCCAATGCGTCATAAAGTAGCAGGATACAAACTTGGACGGAACACTGCGCACCGGCGCTCGCTGCTGCGCAATCTGGTCACCTCCGTGATCGTAGAAGAGCGGGTCGAGACGACCGTTCCCAAGGCTAAGGCCGCGCGTCCGCTGGTCGAGAAGATGATTACGCTCGGCAAGCGCGGCGACCTCGCAGCGCGGCGCCTTGCCGGGGCTTACCTCATGACCAACGAAGCGGTGGTGAAACTGTTTGACACCATCGGTCCACGCTTCGGCGACCGCAATGGCGGGTATCTGCGCATTGTTCGCACCGGCTGGAATAAAGGTGACGGAGCGGATAAAGCGTTTCTTGAGCTGCTGGGCAGCGAAAAGATTCTCGACGAGAAGCGCGAGAAGCGCGCCGAAGC
>JBAVQD010000020.1:0-31929 GCA_049693675.1 Candidatus Sulfotelmatobacter sp.
AGGCATGAGCACTCCTCGCGGGCAGACGATCGCCGCCGCCCAGCAGTAAATAAAGAATAGCCTTTTGCACGTGCAGCCGGTTTTCCGCCTGCTCAAAAATCACAGACTGTTCCGAATCCATCACCTCATCCGTGACTTCCAAACCGCGGTGCGCCGGAAGACAATGCATGAACACCGCATGCGGCGCGGCTTCCGCCATGAGTTCCGCATTCACCTGATAGGGCGGAAAGATTCGTGACCGCTCCGATTCCTCTTGTTCCTGGCCCATGCTGACCCACGCGTCCGTGTAAACAGCATCAGCCCCGGCCACTGCCTCATGCGGATCGTTCAGCAACGAAATCTCGGCACCAGTTTCCTCCGCAATTTCCCGTGCATCTGCGACGAACTGCGGATCAGGCCCATATCCCGGTGGCGTGGCCACACGAATCGACGACCCCAAACAAGCGCATGTCAGCAACAACGAATGCGCCACATTATTTCCGTCACCCACGTAAGCGAGACAGCGATTTTTCACATCTCCGAACCGCTCGATAAAAGTCAGATAATCCGCCAGTGCCTGGCAGGGATGCTCGCGATCGCTGAGCGCGTTAATCACCGGCACCCGCGCGTACTTCGCCATGCCCTCGATCGTCTGCTGCGAGAACGTACGCAGCACAATCACATCGACCCAGCGCTCCAGATTGTGCGCCACATCACTCAGCGTCTCGCGGGCATCAAGCCGTTCCTGCCGCTGGTCGACAAACATCGCTGTCCCGCCCAAGCCTGCCATCCCCGCCTCGAAGGTCAAGCGGGTGCGTAAAGAAGGCTTCTCGAAAAACATCACCATCTGTCTTCCAGTAAGCGCTTTTCGAAAGTCGGCCGGACGCGCCTTCATCACTCCGGCGAGATTCAAAACCGCATCCACTCCGGCCGCGCCCAGATCGCGCGTCGAAACCAAATCCGGACACCAGAAAACCTGCGGCGCTCTCGCCGAAGCGGCCGCCACTCGACCTTGCACATGACTATTCAACTTTCTCTCCTTCTTCCGTACCTGTGGATTCGCCCGCTGCAATTTCGGACGGGCGGCAATTGGCGAACTCATGAGTACGTCACCTCTGTACCGCACGAAAGCTTGGTCAGATAAAACTGCGGCAGCACTTCCACCTCCGCCGCCGGCAAAATCCGCACTCGCCCCACGCCTTGTTTCAACGCCAATCCGCATGCGTGCAGCTTCGGCAACATGCCGCCGCTGATAATCGAACTGGCCTCCAGTTCGGCTGCTTTCTTCGTACTCAGCCACGGCATCACGCTTCCCGACGCATCCCTTACGCCGGGTACGTCCGTCAAGAAGATCAAAGTGTTGGCGTGGCAGGCCGCCGCGCACGCCGCCGCCATTTCATCCGCGTTCACGTTGTAGTACTGACCGTCAGCTCCGAGGGCCAGCGAGGCCATCACCGGAATTCCTCCTTGCTGCCACAACGCTTCGATCCAGCACGGCTCCGCGAAACAAATCTCGCCCACAAATCCCAGGTCTTTTCCGTGAAGATATTTCTTCCGTGCGCGGAACGTCATGCCGTCGCCGCCGCAGAACCCAATCGCTGGCATGCCCGCTGCCTGAATCGCCGCGACAAGATTTTTATTGACGATTCCACCAAGCACCATCAGCGCCGCATCCCGGGTCTCCGCATCGGTCACGCGCAGACCTTCCACAAACTCGCTTTTCTTCCCCAGCCGCTCCAGCATGCGCGTGAGCGCACCACCGCCTCCATGCACCACGGCCACGCGGTGGCCATCCTGCGCCAACTCCGCAATCGACTGCGCGCACTTGCGCAGGGTTGCAGCATCTTCAATCGCTGCTCCACCGACTTTCACTACGATCGTCACTGCAATCCCTCCCGCTCTTCCCAGCCATACATCAGATTCATATTCTGCACTGCCTGTCCGGCCGCGCCTTTCAGCAGATTGTCCACGCAGGAGATCAGCACCAGACGCTGTCCATCCTCCGCCAGACAAAAACCCAGGTCGCAATAATTTGTGTGCAGAGAAAACTGCAGCTGCGGCAGCTGCGGCGTCGCAAATACCCGCACCCAATGCTTACGAGCATAGAAATCACGCAGACAAGTTTCCACTTCCGCCGCTTTCATCGCCCGCTTCAGCCGCACATAGATGGTGGACAAAATTCCGCGCGGAATCGGCAGCAGATGCGGCGTGAAAGTTAGCTCCGCGTCGTCCAGTCCCAGCTGCTCCACCATCTCTCCTAGATGCCGATGGCTGAACACTGCGTAGGCGGAGAAATTATCGGCCACAGAAACAAAATGAGTGCGTGACGTCGGCGCCTTGCCCGCTCCCGATACTCCCGACTTCGAGTCAGAAATAATTCCATGCTCGCGATCGATGAGGCCGCCCCGCAGCAGCGGCGCCAAAGCCAGAATCACTGAGGTCGCAAAGCACCCCGGATTCGCCACCAGCTGCGCCGCCGCAACGCCGTCGCTATTCAGCTCCGGCAATCCGTACACCGCTTTCGCCGTCAACTCCGCGGCCGTAACCACGTCAGCATCCTGAAATGAGTAAATCGCGCGATGCTGCTCCTGCTTCAGCCGCCAGGCTCCGCTCAGGTCGATCACGCGCAATCCCTGAGCAATCGCCTCCGGTACCAGCGATCGCGAAGCCTCATGCGGCGTAGCTAGAAAAAGCAATTCCACGCCTTGACGTTTCAACTCACCCCACGAGAACGCTCGCAACGGATAACCTCCATTGCCAGACAATTCAGGAAACACCTCCGCCAAATCCGCCGGACCTTCACCACTCCCTTCGCGCCGCAGCAATGCTGGCTTCTCCAACCGCGGATGGCGTTCGAGAATGCGCGTCAACTCCAGTCCTGAATAGCCGCTGGCTCCGAGCACCGCACTCTTAAGCTTCGCCTGCATCAGCCGAGCATCTCCTCGATGCGCGTCGCAACCTTCCTGGCGGCATCCTTATCAGGACAAATAATCAGGATCGTGTCGTCCCCCGCAATCGTTCCCACCATTTCTTCCCACTCCTGCTCGTCTATCGCGGCCGCCACCGGCTGGGCGCTGCCGACAATCGTTTTCAACACCAGCAAATTCTGCGCCGGACGCACATCCAGCACGAATTCCCGAACCAGTCGCTGCACCGGCGGCAAAGCCAAGCCAGAGCCGCTATCCCCTTGAGGAATGTTGTAACCACTCGCCGTCTTGCTTAGGTTCAAATCCCGAATATCGCGCGACAAAGTCGCTTGCCCCACCTTGAACCCACGCTTGCGCAAAACCCGCTGCAGATCTTCCTGGCTGGCAACCGGTCCCTGCCTTAACGTTTCCAAAACTGCTCTCTGCCGAAGCGCTTTATTCATTATGAATATTTATTCATATGTATGAATAAATATTCTTCTATCTTACAGACCACGCCCCTGCTGTCAAGGGGAAATACCCTTAGCTCTCCCACTTTTAGTTACCCTCGGTGGAGGGTCGGCGCTGAAGAGTCTTCGGAAAACTGAAAGGTGCGGCTGAGCCCCGAATCCTTGCTAGACTACTCGCGATTCGAAAGCAGACTTTCCTGAGATGGAACCGTCCTGAATGAACAAGCCGCCAACCTTACTTGCCGAACTGATCGCCGAGTTCCTCGGAACCTTCATCCTGATTCTCTTCGGCACGGGCGTCGTCGCCATGGTCGTGCTGTTTCCCGCAAATAATCCCGCGGCAACCGTTCACGGCGGCTACACCAACATCACCCTCGGTTGGGGACTCGCCGTCACCATGGGAATTTACATCGCAGGAAAAGTTTCCGGCGGCCATCTCAATCCCGCGGTCACACTCACTTTCGCTGTCTTTCGTAATTTTCCCTGGCGAAAAGTCCTACCTTATTCCATCGCTCAAACTGCGGGAGCATTCCTCGCGGCGGCTCTGACATATCGCAATTATCTGCCGGCATTCCACCAGGTCGATCCTCAACTGGAAAGAACCGCCGGCATCTTCACAACTTTCCCTGCTTTCCCCGCGTGGCCGCAAGCCGGATTTCTCGATCAAGTCATTGGCACCGCTCTGCTGCTCTTGCTCGTGCTCGCAATTACGGACGAACTCAACGTTCCACCCGGCGCCAACCTCGCACCTCTGATGATCGGCCTGGTGGTCGTCGCCATCGGCATGAGCTTCGGCGGTATGCATGGATATCCTATTAATCCTGCTCGTGATTTTGGTCCGCGTCTTTTCACCGTCGTAGCCGGATTCAAAAACAACGGACTCACTGGCGGCTCTCGAGTTTGGGTGGTGCCGGTCGTCGCTCCGCTGCTGGGCGGACTCGTCGGCGCCGCAATCTATGATTTCGGTATTCGAAGATTTCTGCGCGCGTCCCAGCCGTCGTCATAGTTCGGCTGCGCCGCAACGGGAGGTCTCTTGCGCTACATTCTCGCTCTCGATCAGGGAACAACCAGTTCGCGAGCGCTTTTATTCGATCATGAGGGCCGCGTCCGCTCCGTCGCCCAGCGCGAGTTCACGCAATTGTTTCCCCAGCCCGGATGGGTCGAACACGATCCCGTGGAAATCGCCTCATCCCAGTTCGCCGTCGCTTCGCAGGCGTTAGCCCAAGCTCAAGTCCAACCTACCGACGTTGCTGCTATCGGCATCACCAACCAGCGCGAAACCGCGATCGTTTGGGATCGCACCACTGGCAAGCCCATCTATAACGCCATTGTCTGGCAGGATCGCCGCACCGCTGCATTTTGCGCAGAACTCAAAGCGCAAGGGCACGAGACTCTCATTCAGCAACGTAGCGGCCTGTTGATCGACGCATATTTCTCCGCCAGCAAAATTTCCTGGATTTTGAATCACGTTCCCAACGCCCGGTCACTTGCCGAAACGAACGGGCTTGCGTTCGGTACCGTCGACACGTGGCTCATTTGGAACCTGACTGGCGGCCGTCTGCACATCACCGACGCCAGCAATGCCTCCCGCACCATGCTCTTTAATCTTTCTTCCGGAAGGTGGGATGACGAGCTTCTCGCGCTCTTCCGGATTCCGCGCTCGATGCTGCCCACGGTGCTGCCCTCCAGCGAGGTCTATACCGAGGTAAGCGCGATCTCCGGACTGTATGGCATTCCTATCGCAGGCATCGCGGGCGATCAGCAAGCCGCGCTCTTCGGGCAAAAATGTTTTACTCCCGGCGTCACCAAAAATACCTATGGCACTGGCTGTTTCATGTTGCAGAGCACAGGAACTCGCGCTGTTGCATCCACAAACCGCCTGCTCACAACCATTGCCTGGAAAATAGGCGGCGTCACAAACTACGCGCTCGAAGGCAGCGTGTTTGTCGGCGGCGCTGTGGTCCAGTGGCTCCGCGACGGCCTGGGCATTATTCGTACATCATCGGAAGTAGAAGCTCTCGCCAATTCCGTTTCCGACAACGGCGGAGTCTATTTCGTCCCGGCATTCGTCGGCCTCGGCGCTCCGCACTGGGATTCGGACGCTCGCGGCTCAATCTTCGGCCTCACTCGCGGCAGCAACTCAGGTCACATTGCGCGCGCTGCCCTCGAAAGCATTGCGTTCCAAGTCGCCGATCTCATGGACGCAGTTCAAACCGATACCCGCGTTCCACTCACGGAGTTGCGCGTGGATGGTGGCGCTTCCGCCAATAATGCCCTTATGCAATTTCAAGCCGACATTCTCGGTGTGCCCGTACTGCGCCCTGCCATCACGGAATCTACCGCGTTGGGCGCGGCCTTTCTGGCTGGGCTGGCTGCGGGCTTCTGGAAAGATTTGGGCGAAATTTCTGCTTTGCCGGGCGAGGCCAGCCTGTTCACACCGCGCATGCCGCAGTCGCAAGTGGACCAATTACGCCGGCGCTGGAACGAAGCCGTCTCTCGCACGCGCGATTGGGAGCATTCATCCGTAGCATACTTGCACCCTCGAAAATAGCCCGACAAAAATTTATGCAGGCTTCTTTAGATAACGGCTTACATCCTAAGTCCTGACGCAAAGAAGATTTTATGAAAAAAGCTTTGTCGGGACTTTAGACAGTGTCAACGGTCCTGGGCGCGGTTGGATTGGTATTCGCCGGATACATCATTCTTAATTTGCTGCCCGATTTACGCCGTTACATCAAGATCAGCACGATGTAGGATTCCGCGCGGATCTGCCTATCACTGCGAAGAGCCGGGCGCACCTTGCGCAAGTACAGTCGAAGAGCAGGCGCTTCAGTGCCGCGCAAGAGACATCTGGCTAATCCGATCTTCAGCCCCCGCAGTCGCTCGCCCACATTCAAACTCTACGGAATCACCGCCGCCTTAGCCACTCCAACATTCGTATCCGCGCCTCCGTAATAAAACAAATAATCATCTCCCTTACGCACCATTCCTTCCACGAACACCACATTCGGAACCTGCCCAACTTTCTCCCACTCTTTTTCCGGGGCAAAGATCGGCAAGTCCGTTCGCGAAATCACGCGGCGAGGATCGTTCCGATCAAACATGGCAACCCCAGTGCGATAAACCAGCTTGTCGTCCGCGCCGTTATAAATCAGAAAAATTCCTTTCGAAGTCACAATCGGTGCAGGTCCCGGCTCCACCACGCGAGAATCGAATTTCCCCTCTCGCGCCGGCAACACCGGCGTCTCAGTCGCTTCCGTCCAGTGCAACAGATCTGTCGACCAGGCCAGCCCCATCTGATCCTTATTATCTTGGCTCGTTCCCAGGAAATACATCCAGTACTTGCCGCCAACTTTCTCTGGCACGATCGCTCCAGACTTCGTCCAGCGCACATTCCAGTTTCCCTTGTAAGCGGGAAGAATGATTCCTCGTCGCTCCCAATGGATCAAATCCTTCGAAGTCGCCAGACACAACTGCGCATCCTTCTTGTTGTAGCCGGTATACGTCAGATAATACGTATCGCCGAACTTTACCAGGCGCGGATCTTCCACTCCGCCATCTTTTTCGTAATCCTTCTCCGGCGAAAACACAGGCTGGCTGCGGCGCCTAAAGTGGATACCGTCCGCACTCTCCGCATAGCCCAGCCGCGAAGTGCCTGCTTTATCCTGCGCCCGGTACAACATGACAATCTTGCCGTCGCGAAGTATTACCGAAGGGTTGAACGTTCCCGCCGATTCCCACCCATCGCCCTGCGGCGATATCACCGGAGTCTCAGAGGCCCGCTGCCACGCTCCAAATAGCCAACTTGCGCTATCCTGTGAGGCCAGCGCCAGAAGCACAGCGAATAGTTTCACACAGCTTTTGAGAGGAACGGAATGGATCATAGACGAAATTCTCCGCCAGTTCCCCGGTTCCTGCAACCGCGGTCCGCGCGCCCCAACACTCCATGCCGGTTCCGCTCACGCTGGTTTAGATTCAGACCATGCTGAGTCAGAAAAACATCGTCGTCGGCCTCGGCGAACTCCTGTGGGATTTACTGCCCGCCGGAAAGCAACTCGGCGGGGCTCCGACAAACTTCGTATACATCACAACCTTGCTCGGTGACAAAGGAATTCCGGCGAGCCGCTTGGGCGACGATTCTCTGGGTTCCGAGGCAATTCGTCGTTTGACAGAACTTGGCCTGTCCACTGAATTCATTCAGCAGGACGCCGATCGCCCCACCGGAACCGTTAAGGTGGAAGTGGATCGCACCGGCCAGCCATGTTTTGAAATTTCCGAATCCGTCGCCTGGGACTTTCTCGCCTGGACCCCGCAATGGCAATCCCTGGCGCAGCAAGCCGATGCCGTCTGCTTTGGATCGCTTGCGCAACGGTCGCAAACAAGCCGCGACACGATCCGCCGATTTGTCCGTGGCACACGCCCCAGCGCGGTGCGCGTTTTCGATGGCAATCTTCGCCAGCACTTTCATACCGTGGAAGTCCTCGCAGAATCGATGCAGCTCGCGTCCGTCGTCAAACTGAATCATGAAGAGCTTCCTCGAATTATGCGGATGTTCGAAGTCGAGCATCGCAGCGAAGAAGATTCTGCCCGGCACTTGTTGTCTTCACACAATCTGAAACTGGTTTGCGTCACTCGTGGCACCAACGGCAGCCTGCTCGTTTCCCGAGATGAATGCAGCGAACATCCTGGCTTCCGCGTGAAAGTTGCCGACACCGTTGGCGCTGGCGATGCCTTCACCGCCGCCCTGGTTCACGGATATCTTCGCCACACACCATTGCCGCAAATCAACGAAACTGCTAACCGAGTCGGCGCCTGGGTAGCCAGTCAATCAGGCGGAACGCCCGCTCCAAGCCTCGGCAGCCTGAAGCAAACCCTGGACAAAATCGCCTGAAAAGTTACAGATCCTTCGCCCTTCCTCTGTGAGACCCCGTGTCCCCTGTGTTAAAGATTTTCCTGAAAGCGCATTCCCTGAACGTCCTAGCGACTTTTAGGTTATTCTGTCAGTTTGGTTTTTGGTGTCCCAGGGGGCCTAATTGACCGTACGATCGCTAGTCTTTCGTTTACTCATTTGCATCTCGGTTTTCCTTCCCGTTGTATCAAGCTCAGCACAACAAGTTCCCGAGAATACTTATCAGGATCTGCACTGGCGCATGATCGGCCCATTTCGTGGAGGCCGTACTCGCGCTGCCACCGGCGTTCCCAGCGAGCCAAATGTTTTCTATATGGGCCAAGTCAACGGCGGAGTGTGGAAATCAAACGACTACGGCCGCACCTGGAATCCTATCTTCGACCACGAGTCGACACAGTCGATCGGTGCCATCGCCGTTGCCACTTCCGATCCCAACATTATTTATGTCGCCAGCGGCGAAGGCCTGCATCGCCCCGATCTTTCAGTCGGCAACGGAATTTACAAATCCACCGACGCTGGAAAAACCTGGACTCACCTCGGCCTGCGCGATGGTGAGCAGATCCCGGCTCTCGCCGTCGACCCGCGAAATCCCAATCGAATCTTCGCCGCCGTGCTCGGCCATCCCTATGGTCCCAATGAAGAGCGCGGCCTCTTTCGCTCGACGGATGGCGGCCAGTCCT
Organism: Candidatus Sulfotelmatobacter sp.; assembly: GCA_049693675.1. Taxonomy (GTDB): domain Bacteria; phylum Acidobacteriota; class Terriglobia; order Terriglobales; family Acidobacteriaceae; genus Sulfotelmatobacter. Next base: position 8,945 of record JBAVQD010000020.1, read on the forward strand.
GGCAAAAGGTAATTTACAAAGACGAAAACACCGGCGCCTCTGACGTCGAAATCGATCCCTCAAATCCCGACATAATCTATGCCTCGATGTGGGAAGTTCGCGAAGGCCCTTGGGAAGACGGCAACGAATTCAACGGAACCGGCGGCGGATTATTCAAATCCACCGATGGTGGAAACACCTGGCGCCAGTTAAGCAATGGTCTGCCGAAAGATCTTTCTCAGATCTACGTCACCATCGCCCCCAGCGATCCGCATCGTCTTTACGCCACAATCGGCGTGGCGTCCGGCGCTCTCGCGTTTTATCGCTCCGACGACGCCGGCGAAACCTGGAGCAAGCCCACCGATGATCCTCGCCCCTCCGGCCGCATCGGCGGCGGCGATCTCGCTATCCCGCGAGTCGATTCCAAAAATGCGGATGTGGTCTATTGCGCCAGCACTGTGACCATGAAGTCCACGGACGGTGGCAAGACCTGGTTCGGTTTTCGTGGCGCTCCCGGCGGCGACGACTATCAAAATCTCTGGATCAATCCCAACGATCCCAACATTATTCTTTTAGTCAGCGACCAGGGCGCGCTCGTCACCGTCAACGACGGCGCATCCTGGAGTTCCTGGTACAACCAGCCCACCGCGCAGATTTATCACGTCGCGGTAACGCCCACTTTTCCCTACCGCGTCTGCGGCGGCCTGCAGGAAAGTGGTTCCGTCTGCATCGCCAGCCGGGGCAACGATGGCGCCATCACTTATCGCGAGTGGCATCCCGTCGGCGTCATCGAATACGGCTACGTCGCGCCCGACCCACTTGATCCGGACATTATCTATGGCGGAGGCAGAAGCGAAGTTTCAAAATTTCATTGGTCCACCGGACAGGTGCAGAACGTCACACCAATCCCGCTGCGCACTTCGAAATACCGCACCGATCGCACCGAGCCAACCATGTTCTCGCCCGTGGACCCGCACACGCTTTATTACGCGAGCAATGTGCTCTTCAAAACCACCGACGGCGGAAATTCGTGGCAGACCATCAGTAAAGATCTCACTCGCGAAAATCCCGGCGTCCCCGTGGGTGTTGGCAACCTCGTTCCCAAAGGAGCCGACAAACAGCGCGGAACCATCTATGCTCTCGCCCCTTCCTTCAAGAACATCAATACGCTCTGGGCCGGCACCGACGATGGCCTGATCTGGCAAACGCGTGACAGCGGCAAAAACTGGAATGACATCACGCCCAAAGATCTGACGCCCTGGAGCAAGGTCACGCAGATCAGCGCCTCGCACTTCGATGAAGACACTGCCTACGCGTCCGTGAGCCGCTTCCGCATCAACGACAACCGTCCTTACATCTATCGCACGCACGACAGTGGCATGAATTGGGCCTTGATCACCACCGGCCTTCCCGACTTCGGCCCCGTCGATACAGTCCGCGAAGATCCCGTGCGTAAGGGCCTGTTGTTCGCCGGCACCGAAAACTCCGTCTGGATTTCATTCGACGATGGTGACCACTGGCAGTCCTTGCAATTGAATCTGCCGCACACTTCCATGCGTGATCTCTGGATTCACGACAACGATCTCATCGTCGGCACGCACGGCCGCTCGTTCTGGATTCTCGATGACATCACCGCGCTACGCGAAGTAAAAACTTTATCCCCAAGCGAAGCGCATCTTTTTACACCAGCTCCGGCCTTCCGCATCCAGCGCGACACCTACACCGATACACCGCTCCCTCCCGATGAGCCCTTCGCCGCTAACCCGCCCGACGGCGCAATCCTCGATTACTATCTGCCCCACGCCTCTTCTCCAGTCACTCTGGAAATTCTCGACGCTCGTGGCCAACTTGTTCGCAAGTTTTCCAACACCGACAAGCCTTCGGTGACCGAAGAGGAATTAAAAAAACAACTCATCCCACTGTACTGGCTGCGTCCATTCCAGGCTCTGTCTGCCGATGCCGGCATGCACCGCTGGGTATGGGATCTGCACTATCCCGCGCCTGATTCCACGCGTCACGAATATCCCATCTCTGCCATCCCCGGCGATACTCCACGTCTGCCGCTCGGTCCCACCGCCATGCCGGGAACCTACACCGCGCGCCTGACTGTAGATGGCAAAAATTACAGCGCATCGTTCGTCCTGAAGATGGATCCCCGCGTAAAAACATCCACTGCGGGTCTGGAAAGAAAATTCCAGTTGGAAACGCGCCTGGCGTCTCTTCTGACTCAGACGTCCGAAGCCGTGCAACAAGCGGGATCGATTCGCGATCCGCTACAAAAGCTGACTCAGCAAGCCACTGGACCGGTGCGCGATTCCGTTCAAACATTCCAAAATAAACTCATGGCGCTTCTGGGTGCTCCTGCCGGTTTCCTCGCTCCGCCAGCCAGCGAAAACACTCTCATCAAAACCAACGGTCAAATCGCGGCTCTATACGGCCAGATATGGCAGGTCGATGCCGACCCAACCGCCTCGCAATCAGAAGCCTTCGCCGCAATCGAGCGCGATGCCTCAGATGTAATGAAACGCTGGGACGCGTTTCGGACGACAGATCTCCCCGCATTGAATCATTCTCTCGGCGGAGCGAATCTGCCAGAAATCAAGATCGACGCCGACGCGCACAAAGACGAAGGCAACATGGACGAAGAATAAAATCCGCCCCTCTTTGTCAGAGAGTTCCGAAAAGCACGACATCAGTCGTGCCGTAAGGATCGCCCGGGAAGGGCACGACGTCAGTCGTGGCGTAACGACAGCTCGGGAAGGGCACGACTTTAGTCGTGCCGTAATCCATCACCAATACACTCGCGCTTTAGCGCCTGAGGTCGTCTCTCCCGTCATCACAAGTCTTCCACCGCGCTCTGCAACTCCCGCGCGATCTGCGCAGGATCACTCTCGGCCCCAAACTTCATTGGCCGTCCAATGCGAACTCCGATCTCCCCCGTCCGCGCAAATCTTCTCGCCGCTCGCTTCACTTCAAACAATCCCACAATCCGCATCGGCAACACCGGAATACCCAAATTCTTCGTCAGCAGCCCAACTCCCGCGCGAAACGGATTCATCTTCCCATCCACCGTATGCCGCCCTTCCGGAAACACCAGCACGCTATAACCGCAGTCCACAGCCCGTCCCGCATAAGCAAAACTCTCGCGGAAGCCAGCTTCGCGCGGCAACGGAAAAAGATTCAACAAAGAAACTCCCAAAATCCATTTCATCCGATCGTAAATTCTCCCGAAGAAACCTCTGCCCGCAGCCGGTGAGTGCAGCGCCTCCAGCGCCTCGCCGCGCGTCGCAATCGCAATGCGGCTCCGCAATCGCGCCGGCAAGGCCGCTTGCACAAAAGCAAAATCCACATCCGCAATATGGTTGCAAACCACCAGCAGCGGCCCGTTCCAGCCTCGCAAATTTTCGCGCCCTTCAATTTGCGGCCAGCCCAGCAACATGACCGCCGGCATCATCAATAAGTATTGCGCCAGCCATCGCTTCCAAGTCACGGGCCATCGCAATACCCAGCCGGGATAATGGAACTCAACGCGCTGCTTTACTTCGCCGCGCAACATCTTTTCCACATCGCCAACAGTCCGTGCCGCGCTGAAATTCGTCTCGCTCAGATCCACCTGATATCGATCTTCCAGCGCGCTGATCAGCTCCACGCGATCCAGCGAACTCAATCCCAAATCCGAGTCGAGCTTCGCCCCAGCATCCTGCGCTGCCGGCGTTCGCCCCGTAATGCGCCCGATCATTTCTGCGATGGGATTATCACTCGCCGTTTCTCTCTCCGCGCCTTGCAGAATTTGCTTCGCCGCGAATTCCGCGATCACATTCCGCCGCGGCTTCTGCGTGCTGGTCCGCGGAAAATCTTCTTGCGGCCATCGCACCCACCTTCGCATGCGCTGAAATTCCGCCAGCGATTGATTCGCGCGCTCCACCACTTCATCCACTTTCGCATCGTCCCGCAGAATCACCACCGCGCACGGCTCCGCATTCCCGCCACGCTCAATTCCTACAACCACGCAATCTTTCACCTCCGACTGCCGCCGCAATGCCGCCTCCAAATCTTCGGGATAAATATTCAGCCCCGCCGGAGTAACAATCACTTCTTTCTTGCGCCCTTTAAAATAAAGATTTCCGGCCTCATCCAGCGCGCCCACATCTCCCGTGTGGTACCAGCCCTGCTCGTCGGCGACACCATGCGCACCATCCGCCCCCCAATAGCGCGAGGCCACTCCACCTCCGCGAATCAAAATTTCTCCATCCTCCGCAAGTTTCACATCCCGCCCCGGCAGCACCTTCCCAATCGATCCCTTCCCCAACTTGAACGGATGATTCACGCTGATCAGCGAGGTAGTCTCCGTAAGCCCGTAACCCTGAATCGCCGCATACCCCAGCCGTCCCCAAAACCCTTCAGTCTCCGAATCAAGCGCCGCCCCGCCGCAAATAAACGCCAGAAACTTCCAGCCAAACTGCCGCCGGATATCGCGGAAAAACCACCACCGCCGCAGGAAATGTTTTCCCTCCGAAATGGAAAAACGCCGCCGAAAGTCTTCGATCTTCCCGCTGTCTTCGAGATCGCGCTCAAGCTTCTGCTTCAGCGACTGCAAAACCCTCGGCACGCTCACCAGCACTGAAACCCGCTCCCGCCGGATCGTCCTCACAATCTCCGAGGGCTTCAACTCCTCCTGAAAAATCACCGTCCCACCCAGCAGCGGAGGCAGAAACATCCCCAGAAATTGCCCAAACACATGGCTCAAAGGCAGCAAATTCAGGAACCGCAGCGGATGCACCACGCGCTCATACTTCAAATACCGCTGCATTTCCTTTTCCAGCGGCGCAATGTTAGCCAGCACATTCCCATGCGTAATCACCACGCCCCGAGGCTCAGCAGTAGTCCCCGAAGTAAAAACAATCTGCAGGATGTCATCTCGCCCAATCACGACATTCGATTGGCCGAGGGTGCCCCGTCCAAGCTCCGCTTGGGCGGGGCTTTTGACTTCCTCAAGGGTCATCACCGGAACCGAAGACGCCTCAACCTCCGCCGCATGCTTCCGCGAGCAAACCCAAAGCTTCGCCTCCACCTGTCCCGCAACCCGCCCCGCAAACTCCACCGAAGCCCCATCATCCATCGGCACAACCACCACGCCCCCCAAGGCGCATCCAAAAAACGCCGCAACCCACTCCGCGCAATTCTCCCCCCAAAGCATCACCCGCTCGCCCTTGCCAATCCCCCGCGCCTCCAAATCACCGGCAAACCGAACCGCCATCTCCAACACTTGCCCATAAGTGAACCACTCCATCCGGTACCCACACCGCTGCCCATAAGCGCGCTCATCGCGATGCGCCCGAAAGTTCACCAGGAAAAACTTCGCTAAAGATTCAGCCATGGAGTGAGAATGAAGGTGGCAGAGAAATGAAACAAAGCCTTGCCTCTAGGCAAGTCTAGTTGCAAAAGGGAACAACCACGCATCCACCGAGCGGAGTTCGCCAACTATTCCGAATGGCCGTCGCCGACGGGCCCCTGGTCGAGTATGCGTCGGTACCTTAGCGCGGCTGTTCGCACGAATTCGGATTCGTCCGTATCGGCAACTTTCTTCAAGGCTTCTTTGACCCGAGCCTCTTTGGGAGTGTTCCGCGCCGCTTCGTACAAAGCGAGGGCGGCTTCAGCTCGAATATCCTCATCAGGGTCGTGCATGAGAATCTCGATGGATCGGTCGATGCCGTCCGTCGCTCCGACACCCCACCACACCATATCCAGTGCACTTGAGCGGACACGCCAGTCCTCATGACCGAGGAGGCGGTTTACATCGACCTTCGCCTCAACTAGGTATTCGGAGCACACTTCACGGATGCGCTCCTGCAATTCGATCACAGGAAAGCTTGACGAATTGAGCTCTCTAGCTCTCTGTATGAGTTTCTGCCGGTCAGAGTCCATGCCTGTGTATTCTAAGATAACCGTTAGAACACCGGTATTTCACTCATTCCCGCCCCACCCCCAACGCATCCGCCACCCGATTAATATAGTTAAACCACGAAGCAATCAGGGTAATCTGCAAAATCCCGCGATCATCAAACCCCGCCGCCCGCAGTCCCTCGATGTCATCCTTCCAAACGCGCGTCGCATCTTTCGTCAGCTTGACTACATAATCCACCATCGCGCGCTCCTGCGGCGTGATCGGCGCAGTCGTGTAATCCTTCTCCAGCGCTTCCACCAGTTCTTTATCCAGCGTCACCCTACGCAGAAACTCTGCGTGTGACTCGATTCAATACACGCACCGGTTCGTGACCGAGACCATGGTGGCAATCATTTCATGCTGCCGCCGGCTCAGCGGCAACTCCGGCGACATCAGCGCCCCGAAGGTTCCAAACGCGTGATAGAGCGCCTCCGGAATCAGCGTGTGCGACCCAACAATCGACGACCCGCCCGACTCATCTGGATGCACCGGCGTGGCATACTCCACCGGATACAACGCCCGCTGCCCCTCCATCGCGCTGCGCAGCTTGTCATCCACTTCGGTTAACGGTACGGTTTTAATCCACGTCATGGTCCGATTTTTCCTCCATTCAGGTCGAGCTTTGAAAGGGCGCTAACGGCACAACTCGAACCCACTCCCCTAACAAAGCGTCCCGGAAGATTACACTCCGCTCCCCTCGCCACCAAATAGCGCTTTTACACTAGGAAGCCCCGAACCCCCCGTTCCGCCCCTGATTCCCTAAGTAACCCACTTGTACACTCCCTTTTGGTAACCCTTGGTAACCATGCGATTCCACTCCTCCAGCCGTACAATTGCACTTGTTCCAACCGGCCATCTCTAAAAAGGAGTTTGGCCAATGTGACGTTTCTCTCGAGCCATACTCTTAAGAGGCGTCAAGTTTCGTTACAGACTTAGACTTTTTCGTTACAGGCTTTTCGTCTCACACCAGGGGCTGGAGTTCGTAACCTTATGGCGTTCGGTTTCGGGTTCAACAAACAGAAGGTGCTCAGCGCTGCGGAGAAATACGTCCAGCAGGGCAAGATGCAAAATGCCATCGTTGAGTACGAAAAGGTCATCAAGGCCGACCCCAAAGACCTCACCGTTACCAACACCGTCGGCGACCTTTACTCCCGCCTCGGCGATGCCGATAAAGCCACCGAATGTTTCAAGACCGTAGGCGATGCCTATGCCACGCAGGGTTTCACGGTCAAAGCCATCGCCATGTACAAAAAAATCAGCAAGCTCAAGCCTTCGCTTGAGAGCGTGCTGAAGCTGGCCGAACTCTACACCCAGCAGGGTCTGTTCAACGATGCCCGCGCCCAGTACCTGCAAGTCGCAGAAGAATTCCTGAAATCCGGCGAGCTCGACAATGCCGTCCGCATCTTCCAGAAAATTCTGGAAATGGATCCGGAAAATACCACCATGCGCGTTCGCCTGGCGGAAGTTTACGTCCGCCTGGGCAAGAAAAATGATGCCTGGCAGATTTTTTCCGCCGCCGCTGAAACTCTCCGCGCCAAAGGCAACCTGAACGGCGCGGAAGAAGTTCTGCAGCGCATGCTCACACTCGATCCCGGCAACGGCTACGCTCTGCTCATGCAGGGGCGCAATCTGCTCGAAGCCGGCGATGCCGAAGCCGCCATCGAATCTCTGCAAAAGGTTCCCGACCTCGATTCCAATCCCGAGGGCCTGCGCGATCTACTCAAGGCTTACCTGAAAAACGGGCGCCTCTCCGATGCCGGAACGCTCGCCGGCAAACTTCTCAGCGTCCACAACGACCTCGCCGCGATCTCCACTTTTGCCGACGCCCTCATGCAGGCGGGTCAGTACGAAAACGCGCTCCAGGTTTACGATCAGCATGCCGATCGCCTCCTGGCTGAGGATTCCGATAAGGTTTTAAAAAATCTGCACTCCGTCATCGGCCACGTGCGCGACAATCCCGCTTCGCTCGAGAAGCTTCTCGATCTCTTCCAGAAAGCCGGGGAGTCCACTCACGTCACCGAAGTGATCGAGTTGCTGGCGCACGCATCGGTGCAGTCCGGCGATCTGGCTCGCGCGCGCGATCTCTATCAGAAACTCGCCACCATGGAGCCCGGTAATCCCCTGCACCTGAATAACTATCAGCAGGTGGTCAGCCAGCTTGGTGGACCCTCCGCCGAAAAACTGATTTCCGCGGAAGAAGCCGCCGTCATCGTCGACGAACTGGAAGCCACATCTCCCGCGGTCCATCAGCATTATCCCGATGCCGTGGCCTTGGCCGTTCGCTCCGCCCTCACCGACGCGGAACTTTTTATTTCCTATAACATGCCCGCCAAAGCTCTGGCCCCGCTCATCGCCACTTTGCCGCAGGCTCCCAATGATCTTCGCCTGAACCAACGGCTGGCCGCGCTGCACACTCGCGCCGAACGTTTCGCCGAAGCCGGCGTCTGCTGCCGCACCTTGCAGAGCGTCTACTCCGAAGCTGGATATCCCGAGGAAGCTACCCGCTACGGCGAACTGGCTGACCGCTACGAGCAGCGTTCGGCAGTCTCTACCGCTTCCCACTCCGCCATCGAATTGCCCACTCTCCCGGAGGAAACATCTTCAGAAGAGATTTCGATCGTGCCCGAGGTATCCGCTCCCTGGCCTGCTGCTCCTGCTCAGCCTGCGGACGAACTCGAATTCTCCGTCGTCGCCGATCCCGGCGAGAACCAACACCGCGATCAAAATCAGGAAGATCAAAATCAAGAAAATCCGGATCATCAACCGGCCAACGAAGCGCCGACCGCTATCGAATCTCACGCCGAGCCCGCCGAGATCGATCTATCCTCCGAGTGGGACGATGCCATCACCATCGAAGCCGAGGAGCCTGCTGCAGAAGTCGCGGAAGCAGAAATTCCCAGTGCGGTCGCCGAGCCTGCTGCCCCCGTCGCTCACGCCGAGTCGGCAAAGGCCCATCAGGCGCCGCCCAGCCAGGAAAAAACCGCCGAAAGCATCGAAGAGATTCGTTTCTATCTCGAGCACGGCATGCCCGAGCAAGCTGCCTCCGCTTTCGAAAAACTTCAAGCTCTCACATCTGACGAGTCGGTGTTGAGCGCCCTTCAGTCCGAGATTGAAGCTGCCTCTCGTCCCGCCGCCGAGGTCGAAGACGTCGCCGCTCTCGAGCCAGTTGCGAATTTCGCAACCGACGAGCCTTCTGCCGAATTTACTATCGATGAAGTTATTGACGAGGTTCCCTCCGCCACGCTCGATGAGCCCGTCGCGGTCGACGAGCTTGCTACCGAAGCACCCGCTCCGCTTCCTCCGGTGGAAGCCGTGCACGTGGAACCTCCCGCTGCTCGCCGCATTCAGCCTCCCGCGCCCAAAGCTCCCGCGCCCGAGCCTCCCGCAGTCGCGCCTGCGGTCGCATCGGCGCCCGGCGTCCTCCAGGAATTCGTCTCTGATCTTGAATCTTCGCTGGGCGATAGTTTTCTGCCCGGTGCCGTCCCCCATGAACCCGCGCATGCAGTTGAGGCTACATCCACTCACGCTGCTCAACCAGAACACACCGCTCAGCCCGAACTCGAGCCTGTCGGCAATGCCACTCCTACGACGTTCGGCGTACCGCAAAACGAGGTCATCGGTGAATTTGTAGCCGATCTCGAAGCATCCCTCGGCGACGACTTCCTAAAAGACGCTCCCGTCCCCGAACCAGTCCCTGCGCCTCAAGCTCAGGCACCTCAAGCTCGGCCCGTCCACGAAGCCAAGCCGCCAGTCGCGACAGCGCCCGCGCAGCAATGGCCCGTGCCCGCTCCGGTACCGCCTCCACCTGCCGTAAGCGCTCCCGCAGTCGCCAGCGCCGCGGCCGCTTCGGCATCCGCCAGCGCTCCTGTAATTTCCTCACAAGCCTCAGCCCCGGTCGCACAGCAATCGGCTCACACCGCTCCCGTGGCAGCGGTTCCTCCAATCATCCCCGGCCCATCAGCCGCCACCAAGTCTTCGCCATTCGGTGAAGACGCTGGCGTTGATCTGGCCGAAATGTTCGGCGAGTTGAAACAAGACCTCGAATCGGGCACCACCGCGGATGAAGGAGATCCCGAAACTCATTACAACCTGGGTATCGCCTTCCGCGAAATGGGTCTACTCGATGAAGCCATCGGCGAATTGCAAAAGACCTGCCAGGCCGTCGATCGCGGCCATCCGTTCCCTCAGGTCATGCAGACTTACACCTGGCTGGCGCAATGCTTCCTCGATAAAGGCGTACCCGAGGCTGCCATTCGCTGGTATCAAAAAGCCCTTGCGGCCCCCGGCATCGACGAGGAAACCCGCACCGCTCTCCACTACGAACTCGCCGCAGCCTACGAAACTGCCGGCGACAAACCATCAGCGCTCAAGCACTTCATGGAAGTTTACGGCCGCAACATCGATTATCGTGACGTCGCCGAGCGCATCAAGCCTCTGAAGTCGTAGAATAGCCCGATGGGTTTCGTTCCTCAAACCTTCTACCCCGATCGTCGTTATCGTCGCAACCACTCTCATCGTCACAACTCCAACCACTCTTGTCATCCCGAGCGAAGCGAGGGACCTTGGTTTTTCCTGGCACAACCGAGTTCGCCGTTATCTCCAATCCCTTTGCCCCAGCGGAGCGCCCAGTGACTACCGATCCCAAATTGCCCGTGGAGAACGGCCCGGTGTCCACTCCCGCTTCCACGGAAAACAGGACATGGCTTCTCGATCCACCGCCTTCCGCTCCCGTGCGCCAAGCCGATGGCGGGTTGCAGCTTTGGCTGCATCGCACCTCCGTCTTCCTCTTCGTGTTAATCAGCGCCATCGCCGGCGTGCTTCTCCTCATCCTCCCCTGGACCCCCGAGTGGACCGACAATTATCTTCTGCTTTCCTATCCCTGGCTGCGCACTTTGATCTCTACTGGATTCTTTCGTGGTCTGTGCAGCGGCCTGGGCTTGCTCGACATCTGGATCGGCTTCTGGGAAGCCCTCCACTATCACGATCGTCAATAGCGGTAACGTGGATTCAAGGCCAAGCGACTCCCGGATTTTAGATTTAGCACCTGAGTTTCTTAAATGCATGAGTTTCTTACATGATCGATAAGCTCAAACCCGCTCCTCTGGCCTATGAGAACGAACCCTTTCTCAGCAGTCCCGACGGTCGCATCCTTCGCATCCTTGCCGAATATCAGGAGCCGCTCTCCCGTTTTCGCCGCGAACAGATTCAGGACACAGTCGTCTTCTTTGGCTCCGCGCGCTTTCAAGGGGGTGACGCTGCCAAGAACAATCTCGCCGCGGTCGAAAAAAACGAAGCAAAAATCTCCGCCAAGGAACTCGAACACGGCCTGAAGCGCGCGCGAGCCGCCGTCGACATGGCCCGCTACTACGAGGACGCGCGCCGCCTCGCTCATCTACTCACGGAATGGTCAATCCAAATTCCCGCGCGCCGCCACCGTTTCGTCGTCACTACCGGCGGCGGTCCCGGAATCATGGAAGCTGCCAACCTCGGCGCCTTCGAGGCCGGAGGCAAGAGCATCGGTCTCAACATCAATCTGCCCTTCGAGCAAAATCCCAACTCCTACATCACGCCCTCGCTCAATTTCGAATTTCATTATTTTTTCATGCGCAAATTCTGGTTCGCCTATCTCGCCAAAGCGCTGGTGATTTTTCCCGGCGGCTTCGGCACGATCGACGAACTCTTCGAAATCCTAACCCTCGCGCAAACCGACAAGCTCGCCAAGAAGATTCTCGTCGTCATCTACGGCAGCGAATACTGGCATCGCATCATGAACTTCCAGGCCTTCGTCGACGCGGGCACCGTCGCTCCCGAAGACCTCAGCCTGTTCAAGTTCGTCGACACTCCCGAGGACGCCTTCGCCTTCCTCCGCGACGGCCTCACCGAATATCACCTCGGCGGCCCACCCAAGAAAGAAAAAGAACAAGAAGTCCTCCCCGAAATCGCCCGAACCAGGCCATAATCCAAAAGGGAGGTCCGGACAGCTAAGCTCTACCCTGTGAACCCCGTGCCCCCTGTGTTAAAGATTTGCAAGTCCTCACGAGCGAGCCGATGCCGGAACGTTGCATCCTCTACTACATCACCGATCGCAAAGCCTTCCCCGGAGATGAACTCACGCGGTGCCGTAGTCTGCTAGACAAAATCGCCGAAGCCGCAAGCGCAGGCGTCGACTACATCCAGCTCCGCGAAAAAGATCTCTCCGCACGCGACCTGGAATCCCTGGCCCGCGAAGTAATCCAAATCATCCGGAACATTAAAAAATCGAAAACCACTCTCCTGATCAACTCCCGCACCGACGTCGCCCTGGCCACCGAAGCCCGAGGCGTGCACCTCCCAGCCAACGATCTTTCGCCAAAAGAAATTCGACAAATATGGAAGTGTGGCGCGGGCTCCCTCGCCCGCGAAATCTCACCACAATCTCCTCTAATATCCATCTCCTGTCACTCTCGCGAAGAAGTAGCCGAAGCCGCGTCAAACCAAGCCACCCTGGCCATATTCGCCCCGGTCTTCGAAAAAAAAGATGCCCCCGGCAGCACCGCCGCAGGCCTCGAAGCTCTGCGCCAAGCCTGCCTGGCCAGAATTCCGGTCCTCGCACTAGGAGGCATAACCCTGCAGAACGCCGGTTCCTGCCTGCAAGCCGGAGCAGCCGGAATCGCCGCCATCCGCCTCTTCCAGGAAAGCAGAATCTCCGACATCGTTCGCAAATTAAACAGGTGATTGCCCTGTTGCTTGGCTTCAGCCGTTCTGCGTGGCCGCAGAGGCTTTTGCGTACCGCAAGACTCTTAGGCGGCGCGGGCCTTTTGCACGGTGCGGGCCTCTTGGCACTGCAGGCTTTTGGGTGGCGCAGCGCTTTCAGCGCTGCGATTATCCTTCTTCAACGGAATCGGGCTTTAGCCCCGCCTCCGCACGCTGCTAAAATTAATCAAGCCGATGTCCGCCGCTCACTCGCATTCCCAACCCGATCCCCTCTCCATCGAGCCTCGCGTGGTTTCGATCCCCGCCGCCTGGTTCCTCATGGGATCCGCCACTGGCCAGGATTGCGAACGTCCCGTACACCGCGTCTGGGTTGACGCCTTCGAACTCGCCGTCACCCAGGTCACCAACGCAGAATACGCAGCTTACCTGCGCACCACCGGATTACCGGCCCCTCCATCCTGGAACGACCCAAATTTCAAGCATCCTCAACAGCCGGTCACCAGCGTCTCCTGGTTCGAAGCCGACCACTACTGCCAATGGCTGTCCTCGCAAACCGCCCGCTCCTACCGTCTTCCCGCCGAGGCCGAATGGGAGCGAGCCGCTCGCGGCGATCTCGAACAAAAAGATTTCCCCTGGGGCAACCAGCCTCCAGAAGCTCTTCCCAACTACGCCACTCGCTGGCAAACCGGACCCGAGCCCGTCGCCCGCTACGCTCCAAATTCCTTCGGCCTTTACAACATCTGCGATAACGTCCACGAGTGGTGCAGCGACTGGTACGATCCCAACTACTACGCTACATCGCCCGACCGCAATCCTCGCGGCCCTGACCTTCACTCCGGAACCGGCCAACGCAAAGCCTCCCGCGGCGGATCCTGGCGCCATCACGTCAAAGTCTCCCGCTGCTCCGCCCGCTCCAGCATCCCTCCCGAATTCCAATACGCCGATTACGGTTTCCGCATCGCCGCTGATCCTTTACCCATCCGCACATAATTTCCATCATTCCGATTTGCATTACTCTTCAACCCCTATAATTTGTCATTCCGAATCGGGCGATAGCCCGGTGAGGAACCTGTTGTTCGCTAACACTAGGATCGAGCAAGAATATGTTTCGCACAAACCTTCTCGCAAACAAACGCATCCTCATCACCGGCGGCGGCACCGGCCTTGGCAAAGCCATGGCTCACCGATTCCTCGAACTCGGAGCCACGGTCTACATCTGCGGCCGCCGCGAAGACCTACTCCAGAAAACCGCCGCCGAACTTTCCGCCGCAACAAAAGCTGAGATCAACGCTCTCCCCTGCGATGTCCGCAATCTCGACGCCGTCGAGGCCATGATCGATTCCATCTGGAAAACTGGCCCGCTGGATATTCTGGTCAACAACGCCGCCGGAAACTTCATCGCCCGCACCGAGGAACTCTCTCCGCGCGCCTTCGACTCCGTCATCGGCATCGTCCTTCTCGGCACCCTCCACGCCACCATGGCCTGCGGACGTCGCTGGCTCAAAGCCAAACATAAAGGCACCGTCCTCAGCATTTCCGCGACCTACGCTCCAGTTGGCTCCGCTTACGTGGTTCCCTCCGCCATCTCAAAAGCTGGAGTCGAAGCCCTCACCCGCAGTCTCGCCGTCGAGTGGGGCAATCGCGGCATCCGCATGAACGCCATCGCCCCCGGTCCGATTCCTACGCAAGGCGCATTCTCCCGCGTCCTGCCGCGTCCCGAACTCGAAGCGCACGCGCTCGACCGAAACCCGATGCACCGCTTCGGCACCACGGAAGAGTTGGCAAATCTCGCAGCGTTTCTGGTAAGCGATGGCTCAGGCTACATCAACGGCGAAGTCATTCGCATGGATGGCGGAGAATTCCTGCAAGGCGCCGGAGAATTCAGCAATCTCGGCCGCCTTCTCACTGAAGAAGATTGGCAGGCGATCAAGCCCAGGAAATCAGGCTCTATTCCAACTGAAAAGAAAACGTAGTCAACCACTTCACCGCGAGGTCACGAAGTCCATCGACGATCCTTCGTGATACTTCGTGTCCTTCGTGGTCCATTGCTTCTTGTCTTGCTACGAATTAACGGCCCCTGTTCGAAGGCATCACGATCGCCTTCAGCAACAAGTTCACCAGGCTCAACACAATCGCGCCCACAAACGCCGCGAAGAATCCGCGCACCTGAAAACCTGGCGCCAGCAATGCCGAAGCCAGTTCCAGCATCAGTGCATTGATCACCAGCCAGAACAATCCCAATGTCACCAACGTCAGTGGAAAAGTCAGAATCTTCAGTACCAACCCGATCGTTGCATTAATAAAGCCAATCACCAGTGCCGCAATCAAGGCCGCCACCGGACCGCTCACATGAATTCCCGGCACCACGCGCGACATAATCCAAACCGCCAACGCACTCAGCACCCAATGCAGCAGCATCCTCATGTCCGCTCCTCCCTTTGTCCTCGCAAGACTATATCAATTTCCGCGTCTCATGCTCGGGCGGAGAGGGATCATAGCTGAACAAACAAATTGACCCATCCGCCATCCCGGTTGCTACATTGCGATACACTACACAATTCAACTTTGCTCTTCCGGAGAAACTTCGCATGCCCGAACCCGCACTGAGCGGTTCTGATTTCAAAAAGCAACTGCATCAAGGCACGCCAAAGGTGGGCCTATTCCTCAACTCCCACAGTCCCACAGTCGCCGAACAAATTGCGCACAGCGGCTATGACTGGTTGCTGGTCGATACCCAGCACGGCCCCATGGACCACGAAAAGCTTTCCGCGATGCTGTGCGGCATCGCCAATGGCGGCGCGAAGTCGATCGTCCGCGTCGGCGGATACGACGATCGCCCCGGCATCCAGCAGGCCCTCGATCTCGGCGCTGATGGCGTCCTCATTCCCTACATCAACACCGCTGAGGAGGCTCGCCAGGCCATCAGTTGCACCAAGTATCCGACTGTGGGTACGCGTTCGGTTTATTTTCCCCAGCGCAGCATGAACAAAGCCGGACTTCTCGGCTACGCCGGAAATTTTAATAAAGAAGGCATTATCGCCCTGCAGGTCGAGACCGCGTCCTGCATCGAAAACATCGCTGAGATCGCCGCCGTTCCCGGCGTCGATATTCTCTTCCTCGGTCAAAATGATCTGTGCATGTCCATGGGCCTCTACAACAAATATGAGTTCCCCCTCATGTACACTTCGCCGGAACTCGATGTCGCCACGACAAAACTAATCGAACACGCCCGCAAGAACAACGTTATTCTCGGCCTGTTCTTGTTCGGCACCCCGCGCGTCGGCGAATTTCTCGACAAAGGATTCACCTTCTTCAGCCTGGGCAACGATCTGCATCACCTTCTTACCCAGGTCGGAGCCTACGTGAACGACGTAGAGAAAGTTTCTCAGGAAAAAGGCAAGCCCTGGAAACGCCGCCCCACCGCCCTGTTCTAAAAATGCCATGGGTGCCCCATCCTTCTCGCGTTTTGAGCGAGAGGATGGGGTCTTTGACTTTAATGCCCTTTACCGCTGCTCTGGATAAGGCTCCAGACGCGCCGACCCGTCCGCCTCCACCATCCAAAATTTTCGTCCGCGATAATAATCCAACAATTCCTGATTCTTCTCCGCTCCCATATCCCGCGCCCACACAATCTTTTGCTGATCGATATTCGCGCCATTAAATACCCACTCGCGGTCCAGGTCAAAGTCCGGCGCATACCTCACCAGCACCACATCCTTTCCCGGCATCGCGTCCAACTCTTTTACGATAGCCGCACGCCCCATGTCTCCATGCTGCCATTCTTTTTCCGGATGAAAGTGCGTCACCGCCATTCCGATGCGCAGTAAAACCGTCGCCACATAGATCAACGCAACCGCCCGAACGAACGCCAGCCCCACTGGCTGCTCCCTCCACCGAAACCAGCGCAGATGCCGCATGCACTGCATCAAAAACAAATAAAGTAATGCCGTGACCGGAGCAAAATAATGCGGCAGAAACCACACTTCAACCGCCAACCCCACCACAAAAATTCCCAGAATCATCCATGGCACCCGCAATCGCCGGTCCCGCGCCGCGCACGGCAGCGCAATCAGCACGAAAGGCAACGGAGGCACCAGATACACCTGCCAGAAATAATAAAGTTTGCCGCGCCCTCGTCGCATAAATCCGCGCAACGTCTTGTACTCGGTGGCCTCGCGCAGCTCGCGCTCGTACTGCGCCTGCATCTTCGCATGATGATAAGTCTTCTGTGCCCACGGCTTCTGCCAGATGAAATACCGCCCCATCGCATACATTTCTCGATTCACCGTATACGCCATGCGAAACGGATTTCCCGTAACGCGGTAATAGTAGTAACCCGTCCAGGCCGCAAGCGGAGCGAGAGTCAAAACCAGCGGCAAAACAATCCTCGCAAACGAAACCCGCGCCGGTGGCCTGTGCTTTCCGAGCATCCACGCGAATAAAGCAATCGCCACACCCACGCCCAACAAAAATCCTTCGTACGGACGCGTGTTCGCGAGAATAAATAATCCCACTCCCATGATCACGGCATGGATCTTCCGCGCCCCATGCTGGATTCTCGGCAGCGCTCCCAGAATCAGCGCTCCTCCCACCGCCGGCAAACACGCGCTCCAGTATCCGTTGGTGAAATAACTCAGCAATCCCAGTCGCGCCACCACCAGCACTCCGCCCAGCAGCGCCCAGCGCGCAGGAATCCAACCTTGCAGCATCCAGCAAACTGCAGCGCACATCAGCGCCGAGGCCAGCAGTTGCCCGATCCACGGATTCCCCAACACCTCGCCCAGCGCCAGTATCAGCCCCTGCCCCGGCGGATACATCGATATATAAGTCGGGTGCCAGATCACATGAAATGTTTCGAAATGCACCCACATCGGGTGCGGAGGATTGGTCAACCGCCCGTGCGCAAACGTATCCGCCGCCAGCAAATAACTAAATTCATCGTGATAATGCGGCAACGGCACACCCAGAAGCAGCGCCCCGCCGCCGCGAATCACGAACAAACAAAGTCCCACCAGAAAAACACAAAGCCCTTTTCTGCGGGCAATCTTTTTTCCAGATCGCTCGATCCGCGCCAGCCCCAGCTTTTTCCGCAACTGCGGAAATCTGATCTGCAGATAAACAACGGCCGCGACGATCGCAACCGGCTTTAGAACTTTCAGCGCTAGAACCAACGCAGCACCTCAGATCATGTGGAGACAGCCGCCCTCGGCTGTCCGTCGAGCGCAGCTCGACTATCCTTTTGGCGACTCCGCAATCAGCATACCCTGTGAAGGCCAAAAACATGGTCGATTGGCATTCGCGGTGGACATGAGTTCACTGGTGCCATGAAGTAATTAGAAAAGCGAATCGCGCTTAAACGCCTGGGGCGAGCGTAAATGCACCTGGATAAATCTCATAGTGGACACCAGCTTCGCTTTTCAATTACAACTTACCCAATCGCACAATTGCCCAAATGCTTCCCCTCACCCACGACGAAACCCGCGTCCTCGGCTCGCTCATCGAAAAAGACATCACCACGCCCGATTACTATCCGCTCTCCCTCAATGCTCTGGTCAACGCCTGCAATCAGAAAAATAACCGCGACCCCGTGATGGCCCTCGACGAAGATTCCGTGGCTCAAGCTCTCGCCACTCTGCAGGAGAAACGACTCGCCGGCCCCGCCAGCGGTGCCGATAGCCGGGTCACCAAATACGAACATCGCCTGCAGGAAGTTTTCAATTTCGATCGCCGCGAAATTGCTATCCTCTGCGTGCTTCTCCTGCGCGGCCCGCAAACTCCCGGCGAACTCCGCAGCCGCACCGAACGCATGTACCGCTTTGAAGCCCTCGACGATATCGTCTCCACCCTAGACCGCCTAAGCCAGCGCCAGCCCCCACTAACCGCGGTTCTCCCACGCCAACCCGGCACGAAAGAATCCCGCTACATGCATCTCTTCAGCGGCGACGCACCCACCGTGGATGTGGCGCGGGCGCCCTCGCCCGCGTCGGACCATGTTCGCACCTCCGCCGACGACCGCATATCGCATCTCGAAAACGAAGTCCTGGAATTACGAAGGGAAGTAGCGGAAATCCACGAGCAGCTCTCAACCTTCCGCAAACAATTCGAATAATCCTCTGCGATACCCCGTGTCCGGAGCCTGCCCTGAGCGAGTCGAAGGGTGTTTAAGGTTTTGCTTTCGCGTGACAGCCGAAAATCTAGACTCGAGCTCCCCAAACTGATGTAGCCTAAATGAAACGCGGTCCGAAGTCCCGCGCTGATCCGCCGCATCGCGAGCGCGTGATCAAAACTAAGTTGCTCATGTGGGGACAGCCGCCCCCGGCTGTCCGCCGGGCAAAGCCCAGCTTTCCGGAAATCACAACGTAAGATTCGGATTTCGTACAGCGCATGAAAACTCCGATTTTGGCGCAGCTTTAAAAGGGGCGCAGCTTTCAACCGCGTCGCCATCCGCTTCCTTATAAAATGGGGCTTCAGCCCCTGAGGCCGTCTCTCGAAAAGATACCCATGTTCACCTCAAAGCAAATTGGCTTCGTAAGCAGCCCCTACACAAACACCAAAGACATTCCAAAAGGCTTCGGAGTAAAACATGAGGCCGAAGGGATTCTCAACGTCCAGCCCGAGTTTGAGCTCGGCCTCACCGACATCGAAGGCTTCTCGCACCTCTTCGTCCTCTGGGAGTTCGACCGCTCTCAGGGATTCGACTTACTCGGCACTCCGCCCATCGACAATCGCCCGCACGGCGTTTTCGCTACCCGCTCTCCGCGCCGCCCCAACCCGATTGGCTTGACCGTCGTTGAGCTCCTTCGCCGCGAAGGCGTCGAGCTCCACGTTCGTGGCGTCGACATGTTGGATGGAACTCCGATCCTCGATATCAAGCCATACCTGTCCAGCATTCCCGCGGAAAAGCTGCGACGCGGTTGGATGATCGAGGCCGAGGCGGGACAGAAGAAGACACGCGATTGCTAGTTTGCGACCTGTCCGTCGGTAAAAGCCCGTCCCTCTTGACGCCACAACTGAAGACTGTGATTTTGGATCGCGAATAAAGAGGCAGATTTGGGGTGGCGCAGCGCTTCAGCACTGCGTTTACCAGCGGAAGTGGGCTTCGGCCCCCCCATGCCTCAGGAACCATGTTTCATTCGCTCGACTCGCTCCCAACGTAACCTCCTCACCTATCTTCATCGATGCGATCATTGCACGTCACATCTTGTCCGCACATCTGGTGGCACGGAGATAGCATGACCCAAAAAGTCTGTTTACTAACGATATGCCTCGCAGTATCAACCACTCTTCAGGCTACCGCCCAGAACGCTAGACCCTATGACGCTCTGATCAACGACAATACGAGTTTCGCATTCAAGTTCTTCCGCCGGGCGCTCGCCGACACCCCCGATCGCAACGTCATCACAGCTCCGACCGCGCTATCGGCCGATTTCGCCTTTTTACAGAATGGCGCTGAAGACAACGCGCGTGAGGAAATCCTGCAGACCTTCGATTTGAAGAATCTCTCGATAAGCGAGATTAATCAACAAAGCTCTGCGTTGCGACAGGCTCTCTCTTATCCGCAACCGCCAACCTTAAAACACTTGCCGAGATCTTCTGCAAACCACCCAGTTCCTCCCCCAATGTGCTGCTCAGCCCCTCCTGAACGTCTAGTGCTGGCGGGATCCTTATGGACGCAGCCCCTTCTCGCGTTCCGCCCCGAATTCCTCGAGACAGGCAAGAAATTCTATTCATTCCACGCAGCTCGGGTACAAGGCCGAGGCTCAGCCGCGGTAAAGTCCGTAAACGATTGGGCAGCGCAACAGACTGGCGGCAGGTTGGCAGACGTCATCGGTTCCTGGCAGAAGGACGACTTCCTTCTCGTAGACACAACCTGGTTCAAAGGCGCTTGGATTAATCCATTTTCACCGACCAGCACTCACCCAGGTCAGTTCACCCTCCTCTCGCACCAGAAAAAGGAAGTCCCCATGATGGAGAAGGGAGGCTACATCCAATACCTCCGCGGAAATAAGTTTCAAGCCGTGCGTCTCCCGTATCACCACGCGGCAATGTACGTCTTCCTGCCCGATGAGGATTCCACTCTCAAAGATTTTGAACAATCCCTCACTGCCGACAACTGGACTGCGTGGATTCCCGCCTTCAACTACCGCGATGGTTACCTTGAACTTCCCCGGTTCCACTCTGAATATCACGGGGAAGTTAGCGCAATTCTCGAAGACTTGGGAATAACGCGCGCCTTCACAACTACTTCATCTTTTGCTCCCGCCGTTTCGAATCCCGAAGGGGCTATGCTAACTCGCGTTTTGCAAGTCGTCTTACTAACAGTCGATGAAAGGGGAACCGAGGTCGTCTCCGCCGGGATTTCGGGCGGCGTCATCGGCGGTGTATCCGCGGGACCGCGTCCAGAACCGTTTCGCATGATTGTGAACCGTCCGTTCTTTTTTGCCATTTGTGACAATCAGACTCAGGCAATCCTGTACATGGGAGCAATCGTCGATCCGTAAGTCACCGCTTTCATAAGCACCGTTCGCCCGTGTCGCGCTCCCCACACAAGTGTCCCCGTCAACACGGCCGTCGCAAACCGACTCCTCTTAACCCCCACAAAATCAACGCCCCGCCCACTGGCCCCTCTCATGCACTCTCTCTAGCGCTGCTCAGCAGCAGGAGGAGACCAACCATGACCCGTATCAACCTGTTTCCGCTCAATTCCGTTGCGTGGGGTAAATCAAATCACGCGAAAGTAAATTCCACAAAAAATAATTTCGACAAAACCAGCACGCTGATCTTCGCGGCGCTTCTGCTCGCCTGCTCCCTCACCGTCGGATGCTCCAGCGATAAACCAAAACCGATAAGCTCCATCAACCCGTCGCCAATCGCCCAACCCACGCCGCCCGTTACAACCAGCCCCGTGCCCACAGCACCGGTAGAGCAAGCCACTGTCAAGCACGTTCACAAGAAAGCCGTCCGCAAGGTTCCGCCGACTGTGACCTACGTCGATAGCGTTTCCGGCGTCACGTTTCAATATCCGCGCAAGTACGCGCTCAAGACCGGCGACGCCGCGAAAGAACTCGTCTCTTCCGATGCCCTTCCCATGGACTTCGTACAACCCGGCGGAATCGCAGTTGCAACCGTGTCCCTGCCGGACTCCACCTATCCCAACTCTGACCTGACTTCGGCCTTCTTCAACGTGAGCGTGAACAAAACCCTCACTGCCGATCAATGCAGCGAATTCTCGGTTCCGCAGCCGAATCCCGCGGCCCCGGCAGATCCCAGCGTGCAGGCGACGGCGCAACTCGCAACTCCTCCGCTTTCGAAATTAATGATCG
Source organism: Candidatus Sulfotelmatobacter sp. (assembly GCA_049693675.1). GTDB lineage: Bacteria > Acidobacteriota > Terriglobia > Terriglobales > Acidobacteriaceae > Sulfotelmatobacter. The sequence goes on from JBAVQD010000020.1 coordinate 30,884, forward strand.
GCGATATGGAACTCGAATCCGCCGAAACCAGCGCCACCGGCGAAACCTCGAACAACCCTCGCCAGGAATCGTCGAAGTATTACCACGTCTTTCAGAACGGAGCCTGCTACGAGTTTGCGCTGAAAGTGGCAACCACCAAACTCGACGCCGCAGCCATAACCAAACCCAGCCCCAGTCGCATCAACCGCGACGAAGTCTTTCACCGCCTCGAAACAATTCTGGCTACGGTGAAGATCAATCCGATCACCGCTCCCGATGTAAACGCAGACGCTAACACAAACACTCAACCTGCATCCCCTGAAATTCCCGCTCAGTAATCACAAAGGCGCCGGTCATCATTTTCATGACCGGCGCCTCGTGTGGGACGAACACTCCTGTCCGTCGCCTTTGACTTTGCTTTCGATTTTGCTTCTCCGGCTCTGGAACCTTGCGCTCCTGAGTTCCCACTACATCCCCGGCAAAATCGCAAACCCCATCCTCTTCAAGTCTTCGCGAAGCTCCCGCACCGATCGAAATCGCACCGCATTGATCCCGACCTCCCGCGCCGCTCGAACGTTAATCTCACGATCATCCACAAACAACGCCTCCTCGGCTTTCACGCCAAGCCCTCGCAGAGTATGTTCATAAATCGCGCGATCCGGTTTGATCAAACGAACTTCCGCCGAGAAGGTCGTAAAGTCGAACAGCTCCAGCCAGTCGAAATTCTTCTTTACGTAAGCAATCATCGAAGGATGGATATTCGAGAGCAACGCCGTCTTGATTCCTCCACGGCCGAGCTGACGCAGCCAACCCACCATCTCCTCATTCGCATTTCCCCACATCTCAAGATCCAATTCGCAGACTTGCTTGAGTTGTGTCGCATCGATGTTCGCGCCGGCGTCCTCCGCCAGCATGCTCCAATAAGTCTCAGGCGTTATATCTCCGCGATCGAACGCAGCTCGATTCTTGTCCCACAACACCGCGAACAAATTCTCATCCACGCCAAACGGTTCGATCAACCGGCTGAATTCTTCCTCGGACGGCCGATGGCAAAGCACTTCGCCATA
>JBAVQD010000021.1:0-1894 GCA_049693675.1 Candidatus Sulfotelmatobacter sp.
TCCCGGCGACCCGCGTTGCTTCCGCCGTCGTATATCCGCCGGCGTGCTCCAGCGCGTGTGCGAAGACGGGGACGAAACGGGCATCGTCCGCCGGCTCCGCAGCGAGATAGGCGGCGTTCTGCTCGCCAGCCAGGAACGGAGTTTGATTCGACCGCGCACCGCGATCCGCCTGCACCCATTTTCCGCTCGCGCCGTCCAGCGTACGCGCCCACAGGCCCAATCTTTTAGAACCGAGGGCGGAGTTGGGCACTTCCAGCACAATGCTGCACACGTCCTTGTCGGCGAAATAATCGTCACCGGTAAATTGCAGGTTGTTCAATGCGCCCTGCACGTCGAAGAAAAAAGGATCGCTGCGCCAGCCCGCGAAGAAGCGATAGTCTCCGTTGTCCGTCACCTGTGTTTCCGACCCCGTCGAGACCGGCGCCCCCTGCACGATCACCTGACCGTCTTCGCCTGTCCCAGCGGCCTGTGCACCTTCAATGCGGCGAAGCGTCGCAGTCTGTACCCCGCCTTTATCTGACGTGAAACGGACTCGATAGGTGATATCGGCGACGGCATCGCCGTTGGTATCGATTCTGAGTTCATAGATGGCCTCGGTAGCGAAGGGTTCATCCGTGGTAGGCCCCGGCGGATTCACACCGGCCGAAGGATGCACGTTCATAATCAGGATCGACTTGCTTGCATCCCCGGGCTTCGGGAAAGCGTACAAGTCAGTAAAATCGAGGCGGGCGTCCCCGTGGGGAAAGCCAAAGTCCGGACCTGAGTAATGGTGCGACATATCGTCTTCTCCTTATTCTTTTTCTCCTTAATTCTTTGGACATTCAGATTCTTTGGATATTCAGCACTTCGAAATCAATTCGAACTCGACTGGAGTCGCGAGCGGAGGGCAGGCTGCTCGATACACCAGACTGCAAGGATTGTTCTCCTTTCCGAAACGTCCTGCAACCAATCGGAAGCGAAGCCAGCGATTTTCAAGGGGCGTAATGCGTAAAGACAAGGTCGGTCGCTTTGGTCCTCTCGTGGCAGGGGAAGCAGCTTTTCATAAATGCCGCATCGCCGGGCTTGCCATTCGCGAAATGACCGAACCCCCAGCCGCCGGTTGCGGCGTACTTGGTCGAGTCCTTGACCATAAACTGAATGTTCGTGGGGGCGCCGGGAACGAAAGATTGAGCCTGGCCAAAGACTTTGTTGTTTTCCTCCGACGGCACGTTACGGTAATGCAAAGCAGCAATGATCGCGCCGTCCGGGAACGGAAGCGTCCCTGCCCGGAAGGCCTTGATCGCTACATCGTTGCCCAGGACGGCACCTAGACTGTTCAGCTTGCCAGCTTCATGCGCCGAGGAGACCCACTGCCAGTCGCGATACCCCTGCGGGATATCGGTAACGTAGGGGGCGGATGGCTCGTCCGCGTGACCGGGGGCAGGGCCAATGAGCGCGACAAGGCCAGCCGTTGTTGCAACTGCGAGGAACAAGAATGTGAAGCGTCGCATAATGGTTCCATTCCATATGCTTCGGCAAACGAAATCCGCTGCGATTGAGCCATCACACCACAAGCGCGGATGCGAAACAATTGGACGATAGTATTGGCGAAGCCTTCGCGTCAGTCAATTTCACAAGCGCGCGACGACCGCAGGCTGAAGTCTCCCGATTTGCCAATCGAGTCGTGGCTGCCATTGTGACCGTTCGCCACTCTCTTCTGGTGACTCTGTGCGGGCTATCCATTCGTTCCAACTCGTCGAGCCAGTCCTCTGTCGAAAGCCTAGCCTGCTCTGGACCGAACAATTCCGTCACCGCGCGGATGAACGCCGATAGCTCGCGCTGGCGGCTCTATAACGCTCTCTAGTTCAGCCGCGATTCCCAGTCGTCTGGCACCCTGCCTGCGGGTCCAGGAGCG
>JBAVQD010000022.1:0-7250 GCA_049693675.1 Candidatus Sulfotelmatobacter sp.
GGCCTGCCTGACTTCTGCGGACAATGTGCGAACTGCCGCCGCATCGCGCAGGCTGCCGACCTCGATGCGCGTTTTGCCGAAGCGGTAGAGATGCGTGAAGGCCTCCGCGACAGCGATAAAAAAGATACGCGGCTCTTCGTGCAGACCCACCCCGACGTACTCATCATTCCTCCCGACCCTCCACAGATGATGATCAAGGTAGATCAAGTGCGGCGGGTGATTGAGACCATTTATTACCGGCCGTCGGAAGCGCGGGAGCGGGTTTACATTTTCACCCATTCGGCGTTTATGAAGGAGGCGGCAAATTCGCTGCTGAAAGTTCTGGAAGAGCCGCCCGAGTTCGCGACGATTTTCCTGCTCTCGGAAAATCCTGGCGAACTGCTTCCCACAATCCGGTCGCGATCGATGGTTTTTCCACTGGCTGCTTTGCCCGTAGAGGAAGTGGAGCGCTATCTGGAAAAACATCGTCCGGAGTGGAAGCCGCAACAGCGGGCTCTGGTGGCGAGGCTGTGCGAGGGCGCGGTGGGCCGGGCGCGCAGCTTCGATCTCGATACCTACGTGGCCGCCCGAGCTGATGCGCTGACGATTCTTAACTCCGCCCTGCTGGGAGGCGAACACAGCGCGCTCTTTAAGGTCACGGAAACTTATCGTGCGGGCGCTGAAGGGCGGGAGAAAACAGAAAATCTTCTGCGCACGTTATATTCGCTCCTGCGCGATTTGATGTTTCTGAGTTCCGGAACGCCTGAACTGGTTCACAACACCGATATTCAGAACCAGCTTACGAAGCTTTCGGAAGCAGGTGATTTTGAATGGATCACCGCCGCCGCTGACCGGTTGGCCGAGGTGGAACGCGGGATGCGCCGCAATTTGTTGCGATCGTTATCGCTCGATGCCCTGGAACTGGCTTTGGAGAAGAGCGCCTGAGCTATTTCTAATTACCGATTGTTAAACTTCAGCCTTTTCAACCGCTTACCAAGATTACTTCAGTGGTTCTACACCCTTCGGAGTGATTGCCCGGCCATTCCAGCGCGCCTATAATTGACTCACTCTGGTTTAAAGAATTCTCCGTCAGGTTCCGGGTAGCAATATGCAAGGGTGAAGTTTGTCTTCGCCAGATTGAGGAGCATAGAAGCCCGGTAATGCGAAAGCGCCTGCAAATCGCACTGATGGCAAGCACTGTAGCCGCGACCACTTTTCTTCTCACACCACAACTTCGCGCCGAGGACGGCGACGGAGATCCCCAGAAAATCACCGCAAGCGATGATCATGGCCGCACGATTTACGTCAATGATTCTGCCCCCACAAGCCGGGCGCGACGCGCACCGGAGCCAGAAGCGCCGCGGCGGACGTTGATGTATTGGAGTTCCAAGGAAAATCGCTGGAAGCCGGTGCCTCCGGCAAATGCCGCGGTCATGCGAGCAGCGCGATCGGCGGCGGCGGAAGTGAGCCAATATGTTGGCCGGGAATCCAGTCAATCGGTGAACGCAAAGATTGTGGCCGCCAATTTCCGCGGCACTCTAACCACAGCCGCTGACATTGATAGCGCCATCGAGCAAGCGGCCGCCCGGCATAATGTGGACCCAAACCTGGTGCGAGCGGTGGTGAAGGTGGAATCGAACTTCAATCCTAACGCGGTTTCGCGCAAAGGTGCGATGGGACTGATGCAGCTAATGCCTTCTACGGCGCGGCAATTGAAGGTAAATAATCCGTTTGATCCGGAACAAAATGTCGATGCCGGGGTTCGTCATTTAAAGCAACTGCTGGAAAGTTATGGCGGCGACATCAAACTGACCCTGGCGGCCTATAACGCGGGTGCGGGAGCGGTGGCGCGCAGCTCAGGCGTGCCGCACTACGCGGAAACCCAGAACTATGTCCGGCGGATTACTAACCTTTACTATGGCGGCTCTGCCTCCAGCCCGAGTGAAGTTTCGCACGATCCCGTGCGCGTTCAACGAGATGCGCGAGGCGTGCTTTACATCAGCAACACCGAATAGGTTTGCGGCATCTGTTACTTATCTTTTTATCTGTCGTTATCTCTCAGGCACCCAGGGAATTAGTTCAACCAACCGGTTCATCGAGCAGAAACGAAAGCGCGGGCTGGTGATTTTGAATAGCTCATCGCGGGAGCGTGGTCTGTGGGGAGCATTGCTGGTGCTGGCCTTGTTGGCCGCACAGCCGGCGCACGCTCGCGCGCACCATTCCGATGCCTGGGCGCGGGAGCACTTTGCCGCCGCCGAGCGCATGCGCGAGGCGCTAAACGGGCGGCCTCCGCTGGACCGCACTCGCCGCGATTATCAGCACGTGGTGAATGCTTACCGGCTGGTTTATCTCGGGGCGCCGAGTTCCTCGAAGGCCGATCCAAGCGTGGTTGCTGTGGCGGAAACCCTGGTGGAAATGGGTCGGCGCTTCGAAGATGACAGCATCCTGAATAAGGCCATAGTGGAGTACAAGTTCTTGCGCCGGGAGTATCCCGGGAGCAAGTATCGCGCCGACGGATTGTTCACGGTTGCGGAAATCTATAAGGACGACCTCAACGATTCCCAGGCGGCGCGCGCCTCCTTTGAGGAGTTTCTGCATCACTATCCTCATAATCGGCTGGCAGACGACGCCCGGCAAGCCATTTTGGAGATTGATCAGCAGGCGCTGGGCGAGAAGGAAACACTACAACCGGAAGAGACCGCGCGGCCGCTAAAAGATGCGAAGAATCGTGATAGAGACGGGCTAGCGGGCAGCACTCAGAATCCGGTTTCGCGCGTAGCGTCGACCCGAGACGAGCCAATGCAGCCGCATTCCCTTGGCCTTCCTAGAGTGACCGGCATCAGGCATTGGTCCACCCCCGACTACACTCGCGTCGCCATCGATGTGGAAGGAGACGTGAAGTTTTCTTCGCAAAGAATCGCGACTCCGGCGCGCATTTTCTTCGACCTGAAAGGGACAAAACTAGGCTCAACGCTGGTGGGTAAGAGTTTCGATGTGGACGATGGGTTTCTGAAGAAGGTTCGAGTAGCGCAGTTTGCTCCGGGACGCACACGAGTGGTACTCGAGGTCGATAACCTTTCCGATTACGACGCTTTCCTGCTGCCGAATCCTTATCGCCTGATTATCGACATTCATGGCAAGAACTGGAACGGCCGGCAGCGAAGAGAAGCGGCAGAGAGTTTGATGACTCAGAATTCGCCCCATGGGGCCGCTGCGATCGGAAGCGATGCCGATTCGAGTTCCACGGAACCCAAATCGGATGCCTTGGCTTCATTTGAGCCGGCGACCCCGGTTGATACGGAACCCGAAGCAAAAACAACACAGATCGGAAGCCGGCGCGACCTCGGGATTGGAAGTACGGGAGCGACTACAGCCGTAGTAAAGAAAGTAGTTGATGCGGATGACGACGACGAGAATGCTGAACTATCGGAGCCCGCGCCAGCAAAGCGGAGCATTCCGGCCAGCAGGAAGAACTTACTCTCGGCGCGTAATTCCGGGATCCCGAAGAAGATTGTAGATAACGATCTCTCCGACGAAAGAGAAGCTTTAAATTCCGGCCTCGCCCAGGCTGAAGCCGATGAGCGAACTGAGCCGCAGGCTGGGTCCAGGCATACGCTGGCTTCGAGCCGGGCGCGAAGAGCCGCTCATTCTGATGTTCGCGAAGCGCAGCCGACGGCGAGCGGCGACCGTTCTTTGATTCGCGCTCTCGGGCTGAAGATCGGCAAGATCGTGATCGATCCCGGGCACGGCGGACACGATACCGGCACGATCGGTCCCAATGGTCTGGAAGAAAAAGATCTCGTGCTCGAAGTGAGCCGTCGTCTGGGGAAGTTGCTCGAGACGCGGTTGGGCGCGGAGGTGGTTTATACGCGCAAGGATGACACATTCATTCCGCTGGAAACTCGAACGGCAATTGCGAATCAGGCGCGAGCCGACCTGTTTGTTTCCATCCATGCGAATTCCAGTCACGATTCCGCCGCCCGTGGAGTTGAAACCTATTATCTGAATTTCACCTCTTCGCCGGAGGCGCTGGAGGTGGCGGCGCGGGAAAATGCGGTTTCGGAGAAATCTATTTACGAACTGCAGGATCTGGTAAAGAAGATCGCGCTGAAAGAAAAGATCGAGGAGTCGCGGGAGTTTGCCGGAGACGTGCAGTCGTCGCTGCATAGTGGCCTGGCGATGAAAAGTCCAGCGATTCGCGACCGCGGAGTGAAGAAAGCTCCCTTCATCGTGCTGATCGGCGCCAACATGCCATCGATTCTGGCCGAGATCTCTTTTGTCAGCAATCCTACCGACGAGCATCGCCTCGCCACCAGCGAATACCGCGAGCGCATCGCGGAATCGCTCTACCGCGGCATTGCCAAGTATGTGAACGGCCTGAGCGGGGTGAAAGTGGCCAGCAAAATGGATAAGGCTGGCGGCCAGTAGACTTCGCTTGGCGTTTCCCTATTCCTCGATGACGCCCATCCCAGCTATCTTGCCGATAGTTTGTCCCGAGAAATCAGCATCCGGAAACTTTTTACCGTCCCGTGTGGTCTAATTAAAGAAGGAATTCTGTGCCTTGCGGTGTCTTCATGCGTCTTTCCAAGTCCGTAGCGATATTCATTATTGTACTTTTCGTGAGTGCGGTCTTTGCCGCAGCCGGCGATTCAACTGTGCCGCCGATTCTTCCTAAGCAGTTTGGCGGGTGGCAAATGCAGGGCGCGGCTCAATCTAGCAAGGATGCCGCCGTTGCAGATCCTTCGAACGCGGCGCTCCTCAAGGAATTCGGGTTTAAGGACTTCGAATCCGCCGCTTATAAAAGTAACGACGGCCGCACCTTGAAGGTTCGGGCAGCGCGCTTTGCCGACGCCAGTGGCGCTTTTGGCGCCTATACCTTCTACCTGCAGTCGGGCATGGCGCGGGAGGAAATCGGAGATCAAGGCGCATCGGCTGACCGGCGAGTGTTGTTTTATCGCGGGCACGTAGTAGTCGACGCGGTGTTCAACGAGTTATCGGTCATGTCGGCGGCAAGTTTGCGCGAGCTTGCGGGCGCACTGCCGCGGCCTGGGGGCAATGCCGGAAACCTGCCGCCGATTCTCGCCTTCATGCCGCATCACGGATACCAGGCGAATACGGAAAAATACGCCGAGGGACCTCTAGGCCTGAGTGCGATTGTGTCCCCGATTCCCGCCAACCTCATCGATTTCAGTACGAACCCCGAAGTAGTGCTCGGGCAATACTCCGTTGGAAGCGGAGAAGCTACGCTGATGCTCATCGAGTACCCGACCCCGGCGTTGGCCGCTGAACATTTGCGCCGCATCGACGCCGCGAATCACGCCGCGCAGCCACAGGCGGGAGTGGAGTCCGTGGAAAACATCGGCCCATTTTTTGATAAGCGCACTGGACCAATCGTGGCGATCGCGGCTGGACCACTTTCGCAGAGCGAAGCCCAAACGCTGCTGGGCGCCGTGAATTACGATGCCAGCGTCACCTGGAATGAGAACACTTACTTCGACAAGAAGAACAACATTGCCAACCTGCTCGTGAATATTATTCTTCTGTGCATCATCGGGGGTGCCATCTGTTTGGCGGCGGGGGTTGCATTCGGCGGCGCTCGCGTATTGCTACGGCGCTATTTTCCGGGTCGATTTTTCGGGCGGGAGGATCAAATCGAGTTCATCTCTCTAGACTTAAGTGAACGGACGGCGCAGGCGTCCACCGCGCGTCCGAATAACCCCTCAGACGCGCTTAAGGGTTCTTAAGTCCCTCAGATTGTTGGCTTACGTCAGTTAAGACGCTTTTTGTCTCAAATTGAAACATTTAAGCCTTGTATTGACCGATTGTGTAAGTTGTTGAAAGTAAAGACATTTATTTGCTAAAAATTGCTTGACACCCTGCTTTTTCGGCCCATAAGATTTTGGCAGAAAGTTTCGACGGAATTTTCAAGCCTCTGTTGGAACTATTCTCCCTTGAAAAAGAGAAGGTCGCCCTGTTGCCGGGCGGCCTTTTCGTTTTCGCAGCGATCGCCTCACGAAATCTGCTCTGCAATTCTCGCTCGAAAAGTTTCAGAAAGAGTCATGGGAACTCTTTTTCCAACTTTACGTATCTTCTGTTGAACGTTTGTTCCTGCGTAACCGGAGGCAATCATGTTTTGCGACGGATGCGGCACCGCGGTGCAACCTGGACAAGCTTTCTGCAGCCGTTGCGGCAAGCAGGTTGTCGGGCCGGTGACGGCATTTCAACCTCGGCGGAGCCGCGTGCAGGAGCACGTTCATCTGCTCGGCATCCTTTGGCTGGCGGTTTCGGCTTTGACTACGATCGGGGCCGTGGTTCTTTTCATTATCGCGAATACATTATTTCCCCACTTACACGAAATGGGAGCGCCTCCGGAGATGCCGACCAGGTTTCTGCATGTGTTCTTGAGCGTCATCGCTTTGTTTGTACTGGTCAAAGCAGCAGCGGGATTCATTACCGGCTGGGGTTTGTTGCAACGCGAGCCTTGGGCGCGGGTCTTGGCCCTGGTTCTGGGATTTATCTCGCTCTTCAACATTCCGTTCGGCACGGCGGTGGGCGTATATACGATGTGGGTGTTGTTGCCCGGCGCCGCGGAGCATGAGTATGACGCTCTGGTTGCGTCCCGCGCCGCGTAATCGCCTTCGCAATCTGCATAATCTTCTACTTTTTCTTTTTCAAGAACCCCGAGATTAGGGACCTCTGCCTTGGCCTCGCCGGCGATTTGATAAACTGTGAGCGTCCACCAGAAGCCGACGTAGCTCAGTTGGTAGAGCAGCCGATTCGTAATCGGCAGGTCAGCGGTTCAAGTCCGCTCGTCGGCTCCATTCATTTTTGTAGCAGCCTCAACTCCCGCAAACGAAATTGTTTGGCAGGCATTTTTCTCCGGGGTGATCCAGATCACTGCGCCCTTCAAGCGAATTTCTTTACAGTAGGGCTACGCATGGACGGATTTTCCATCCTTACCAACTGCAAGCGTGCCGTGGTGGCGCTGGTGCATTCCGTAGTGTTCCTTTTAATTGCGGTGAGGCAGATGGTCGCGGCCGACCCCTCGGCTGGTATCTGGGTACCGTCCACGGTGCGACCCAGCACTTGGGTCCTTTGCGGGATCTTCTCTATCGTTTCCGCTACCCTCTTCTGGCTCTTCATTATTTCCCGCGGATGGATGGAGAGATTTTATTTCGGATTCTGCACAGTCAGCGCGGGGTCAGGCCTTCTTCGCACTGCCGCAGGCGACCAGACATTCCATGCCGGCCTTTATATAAGGGTCGTCATGC
>JBAVQD010000023.1:0-20321 GCA_049693675.1 Candidatus Sulfotelmatobacter sp.
TCTGCCAACCACGGAGCAATTGATCGGCACAACGCAATTTGCCGGCTCGAACATGCGGCACGTGCCGGTCTATCGAAATGATGTCGGCCCGCGGCTCGGTTTTGCCTACGCGTTCGATCAGAAGACGGTCGTGCGCGGCGGCGCCGGAATTTATTTCGGCATGAGTCCGGCCACGAACTTTCAATATCCTGGAACGGCGTTCAGCAAGACGGCGCCCATCATCTTCACGAATAATAATTTCGAGACGCAGTATGCCACGCTTGAAAATCCGTTCCCATCCGGATTTACTCCTCCGCAAAACCGGCAGTACGGTCAGTTCGCCGAGTGGGGATACGGCAACAACAACGATCTGGGTACTACGGCGGCACGCGACGCCGATCTTTACATGTGGAATATTGGAATTCAGCGTGAACTGCCGAGCCAAATCGTCCTAGGCGTTGATTACTCGGCCAACCGCAGTACGCATCTGCCCTGGTCCGGAACGAACAACAGAGATTTCATCTCGTCTGCATTGCTGGCGAAGGTCTCCGCTGCCGTTACACCCACTGACCCTCAATGCCAGAACGACAGTTGCGTGAGTACGTTTCTGGCGAACCCTGTCAGCAATCCTTTCTATCCGATGTTCAGCAGCCCATGTACGGCCACGCCATCGTCGCCCTGCTTCAACGAGCCGAATTCGCTGTACAGCGCGCCCCAAATTCCTCTCGGCGATCTACTCAATCCCTACCCGCAATTCACCGGCGATTTTGAGGGACTGATAATTGAAGAGGCATCATCCTGGTACAACTCGATGCAGGTTCGCTTTGAGAAGCGCACGACGCACCACATCAGCTTCGAAGGCAACTACACGATCTCGAAGCTGACCGATAATTCGTCTGCTGGCCGGAACAATTGGGTGGGCTCACTCGGAAGTGGGATGCCGCAACAGCTCGACCGGCTTTATCTGGAACACAGCATCAGTGGGAACGACGCTCCGCAGCGCCTGGCGGCCGCGGTCGTTCTCGATCTGCCTGTGGGCCGCAAACAATGGCTCGGCGGCAATATGAATCGCGCACTTGATGCGGTGGTCGGTGGATGGTCGCTTGCCACCCTGATCACAGAACAGTCGGGTCAACCCATCGCGCTGGGCATGAGCAACCCGCGGCTGGCCAACGGCACGCAGCGCCCCAACATCATTTGCTCTCAGCTCAAAACCGGACTTAGCATGAAAGATGTCGCCGCCAATTGGCAGGCTAACGGCTATGCCGAATCAAGCGGAGCCATGCCCCCGTTTTCCTTCATTAATTCCGGTTGCCTTGCCGACCCAGGCGATCAGAACCCCGGCAACGCTCCACGTTATTATCCTGGCCTGCGTGTGAATGGCATTCACAATATCGACGCGAACCTTTCCAAGTCGTTCGTGCCGAAAGAAGGAATGAAGATCGAACTGCGGGCTGAGATGTTCAATGCGTTCAATCATCCGCGCTTTGCTCAGCCCGACTCCGCCTTGGGAGATTCGGCCTTCGGCACGATCACCTCTGACGCGAATGGCTACCTGCCCCGTTATTTTCAGTTTGGGCTGAGGTTCGAATTCTAGAATTCAGACTGACACACTAAATACCTACAGTAAGAACCCGATTTCCCGCCAATGCGGCGAGCGCTAACGTTGCGCACATGAAAGCGCTGAGCCAAAAGCTTGCGAACCGGCTCGGATCAAGATCGGGAACCTCCTTTGTGGAAATGGATTGCCTGGGTCTGGCCCTACGTTCTGATTGCCATTGCTGTGACAGGATTGATTTATCAGTTTTGGAGCGCACGTCTCTAGATTTTTTAGAGCGCCCCTTTGTCTTTTTCCCCAGGTTCTTGGTCGAGCTCTTAACGGATCGCAGGCGAAATTCAACGCCGGCTGCACCTCGGAGCGTAGCCTCTGGCCGAACTCATTGCGATCAAATCGCGCGGTTTCCTACATAGAAGGAGGAACACACCATGTTGTGTGCAGACTGGACGCGGACTTTCGTTGCTCGATGTTTCCTCACCGGTGCCGGTCGGAGACCAACTTTGCCGAGTCTCCTGAACGGAATGGTGATGACCGCGGCTCTTATAACCGTATTTCTCACAACTATTCCAACCGCCCGTGCCGCGGGTTTGTCCCGGCAGCCGGATTTCGGGCCGAACGTCTACATATTCAATCCCAGCATGCCGCTCAGCCAGATTCAAGCGACAGTTGATGCAGTGGCAACGCAACAGGTGCCCAATCAGTTCGGAACTCAGCGCTACGCTTTTCTGTTTGAGCCCGGCACATACGGAAGCACGGCCACTCCACTGAATTTTCAACTGGGTTATTACACCAGCGTGGCCGGCCTTGGATCTTCGCCAAACGACGTCGTCATCAACGGCTCTATCGACGTCTACAACCAGTGCTTCAGCGGCAGTTGCGTCGCCTCCGATAACTTCTGGCGATCATTGTCGAATCTCACCATTAACGTAAGCAACGCGAGCCTCGGCTGTTATGCTGGCGAATTCTGGGCGGTCTCCCAGGCTGCGCCGCTTCGGCGAGTTCTCATCAACGGGAATACTACCCTCTTCGATTACTGCACCAGCCCGTCCTATGCTAGTGGCGGCTTCATCGCCGATTCGCAGTTCACTGGTGGGACCGTGATCAACGGCTCCCAGCAGCAATGGATAACCAGGAACAGCATTCTTGATGGCTGGACTAACGGCGTCTGGAACCAGGTGTTCTCCGGCGTCATTGGTGCGCCGGCACAGTGCTTCCCGTGCGGAAACCCGTACACCACGCTTGCGACCAGCCCGATCACACGCGAGGCGCCATACCTCTACGTAGACTCCAATGGCCACTACAACGTGTTTGTGCCTGCGGTGCAGCGAAACACATCGGGAACTACCTGGGCTGCGGGTGCGACGCCTGGTTCTTCCATTCCGATCCAAAGATTTTTCATTGCTCAGCCGACTGACTCGGCGGAGATCATCAATCTCGCGTTATTGTTCGGCTTCGATCTCATTCTGACTCCGGGCGTCTATAACCTGGATCGGAGCATCGAAATATTGCGTCCCGATACTGTTGTGCTCGGTCTGGGTTACCCGACGTTGATCCCGACAAACGGGAACGCGTCCATGACCGTTGGCGAAGGGAAGGGAACTCTGATCTCGGGAATCATCTTTGACGCGGGTCCGAACAATTCTCCCGTGTTATTGCAAGTGGGAAGCGGCTGCGAACACTTCGGCTGCGGCCACCGGAGCAACGATGCTGCTTCCGACCCGCCGGGTCTTTACGATGTGTTCTTCCGCATCGGCGGCGCCGAACCGGGAAAGGCGACGACCAGCCTCGTGGTCAACAGCGACAACGTGATCCTTGATGACATCTGGGCATGGCGCGCCGATCACGGCAATGGCGTAGGCTGGACCGACAACACTGCGGACACCGGTCTGATCGTCAACGGCAATAATGTGACTGCTTACGGCCTTTTCGTGGAGCACTATCAGAAATATGAAGTAATCTGGAACGGCGATGGCGGAACCGATATTTTTTTCCAGAACGAAATGCCTTACGATCCGCCTAGTCAGGCGGCATGGATGGAGGCTCCCGGCGTGGATGGTTGGGCCGCTTTCAAGATTACCAACTCCGTGACTAGCTTCAGCGGATATGGCATGGGCAGCTACAGCTTCTTCAACCAGGGCGTTAACATTTACGCGGCGAACGCGTTTGAGGTTCCCACGACTCTTGCGCCGTCGGGTCTGAATGATCTGCTCACGATATTCCTGAGCACGGCCGGATCTGGAGGCATCTTGAACGTGATCGACAACACTGGAGGCTCATCGACAATCGCCAACCCGGACACTCCGGTCACTGTGGTGAGCTACCCTTGATAAGTAAGGTGAAGTCTTCGGTCTTTTCGCGGAGGTGGTAAACTTCATCTATTATGGCCGCTGAAAACAGACGTCGAAAAAACCGCCCGAAGCGTAAGACAACTGCCGCGAAGAAGGTTAGATCGGCAAAGAAGAGCGTTCGAGGCGCGCTGGCTGGGAAGAGGACAGTCGCGAAGAAGAAATCGCAGAAAAGGCCTTCCTCGAAAAGTGCGGCTCGGAAAACCCCGGCGCTCGGCAAGAAGAGCGCGGATGCGAAGTCCGGAGGGGCGGTTAAGAAGCAAGCTCCAAGAAGGAGACAGAGCTTGGCTAGCGACGCATCTGCCGCCCGAGGACTTGGATCGCAGGCAGGACAATCGGGAGATTTGCAGGGACTATCGAACCGCGAACGTGCTGATTCGGAAAGCGTAGACGAGTTACTGGAGGAGGGAAACGCATTCGAGGCTGACGTGGTGTCCGGCGTACAGAGCGCAGGCGATCATGAAGGTCAGGAAGTTCACACCCACGAAGTGCCCGAAGACGATGTTCCCGGCGAATACCTCGACGAAGATTGATTGCCCTCTCTGACTAACTTTGGACCGCTGGCGAGTCGGGTTCTATCTTCGTTACTTTGCAAATCAGAACCCTCGGCAGCTACGCGAAAAAATAGGGGCATATCTTCCGATATGCCCCTGCTTTCTACCTCTCATCTTTACTGATAGTCAAAATTCAATTGATCCAGGTACACGGAATAGGGAGACTGTTTGGAGTTCCCGTCTTCCTGATAGTTGATGGTGACCCCGTACCAGCTCGAAGGCGCCGAACCGTGGTTATAGTATTGGTTGAGGTTTGCTGTGGATCCATTCAGGGTAATCGACTTGTACAGTAACTGATCGTCCGAGGTGCGTTCCACCTGGATGGTTAAGTGATTCCAGGCATTATTGTTCGGATGGCAGGAGATGCCCGTTGGTACCCAGTGCTGACTGACATTGTCCCAGACGTCCCATTCGTTACCCCCAGCAACTCGGCACTCGTGGCCCCAGATGAAGCCCATACTGTCGAAGAACTGATTGATATCGAACTCCAGCGCTTGCGCCAGCCCCAGCTTGCTTCCCCAGAAATAAACGTCATAAGTGAAGTCGTGCAGGGTGGGAACCAGCGTGTGATCTGTGTCGGGTAAGCCTTGCGAAGAGAACGGCCCGATCAGGTGATTGTTCCAGAGTCCATCGCCATATGCTTCGCTCCCAGCTAGATACATCTGAGTGGCTTCTCCAGTCATCGAAGGATTCTTGATCCCTTGTGACATGGAGAAAACGATGTTATCGCAGGGCGAAGGGGAACAGTCGACGAATGTAGGGGCTCTCTGTCCATATTGCCCCCAACCTCTGCTATGCTGCAGGTTCGAGAACACTTTGCCCCCGCCTCCGCTGCCACCGCCGACCGTGATGGTAACCGGAGTGGTGCTCGCTCCGCCGCAGCCGTCCCATTCTTCCACCACAGCTTTGTAAGTCCCGGCACCCAGCGCCAGGCTATGGTTCAATTGGTTTCCGTTCTCGACGTAGGCCAATTGGTAAGGAGCGGTATAGACGCCGATGGCGGAAACGCCCTTGGGGCAAGTGGTGCTCGCGGTCGCGGAAAAATTAACCGGTGAGCTGACTGTGCTGTTGTTGGCAGGCGAACTCACGGAGACGCCAGAAGATTTTTCACTCACGGTAACGGTAATGGGGATGGTTGACGCTCCACCGCATTGGTCCCACGATTCCACCACGGTTTTATAAGTCGCTGGATTCAAGCTGAGGCTTGTGTTCAGACTGGAACCATTCACCACGTAAGCCAAAACGCCCGGGGCGGTGTAGATTCCCATGGAAGCGACCCCTTTGGAGCATGAGGTCGTAGCCGAAGCAACATAATGCACGGACCCTGCTATAGTTGCGCCGTTAGCGGGAGCGTCCACGGTCACGCCTGCGAACGCAGCAGGCACGCAAATTACGAGCAGGCACAGCAATCCTGACAGAGACTTCCGCATGCAGTAGACTCCAATTTATTTATTGGCTTTCGATCGAGCAGAACTGCAACTGCACCCTTTGCGCGCGAGCGGGCGCGCCGTGGGACCGAATCAAAGTGGCGTGACTCTGAAGCAGTCAGGAATATCGAATCCGAGAAAGCACTCAACATCTTCCCGGCTGCGCTTCAGAATGAAATTTTTGTTAAGTCAAAATTGAGAGGAAAATACCAGAAAGACCGTATTCCCACCAAGGAAAATGTGTGGTTACGGGTAATCAGAAGTTCATGTCCCTCCAGTTTCAGGAAACAGACTGGAGAGATTCTTGTCTGATCGCTCGCAATTAAAATGGCGGATCGATTCTGCCGAGCGAAAAAAATCTACATCTGTCAACGTTGCGGCGAAGAAGCGTTGGATTTTACACGATCACATCGTAACGACGCTCGCTTGAAGAATCTCTATTTCGCAATGCTGGCGTAGCCAAAGATCGCCTTCAACTCAAGGAATTCTTCCAACCCACTTTCGCCCCACTCCCGGCCATTGCCCGATTGTTTGTACCCTCCGAAACAGCCGGCGAAGTCGACTCTTGCTCCGTTGATGTGAACATTACCGGAGCGAATTCGCTTAGCGACTCGGCGCGCTCGCTCGATATCTCCTGCGGTGACAAAACCGGACAGCCCGTAGGCAGTATCGTTCGCGATGCGGATGGCGTCCTCTTCGTCTTCGTAGGGGATGATGCAAAGAACGGGCCCGAAGATTTCCTCGCGCGCGATCGTCATGTCATTGCTCACGTCGGAGAAGACTGTCGGTTTTGCGAAATAGCCCTCGGTGAGACCTTCCGGGCGCCCGAGTCCTCCGGCGATCAACGTTGCTCCTTCGGAAATCCCCTGGCTGATCAGGCGCTGCACTTTTTCAAACTGCGCCTTATTGGAAAGGGGACCCACGCTGGTGCTCTCTGAAAGCGGATCGCCAACTTTAGTCGAATCGGCAGCCGCTTTTGCTGCCGCCGCTGCCACAGCCATCTTGGAGCGAGGAACCAGCATCCGCGTGGGCGCGTTGCATGACTGTCCGGTGTTGCGAAAGCATTCTTGCACGCCTTGCTTCACCGCCTTGTCGAAGTCGGCGTCGTCCAGAATGATGTTGGCCGATTTTCCGCCGAGCTCCTGCGTAACCCGCTTCACAGTGGGAGCCGCAGCTACGGCTACTGAGACGCCGGCTCGCGTGGACCCGGTAAAAGAGACCATGGCAACATCTGGATGCGATGAGATTGCCGCGCCCACAGTGGGTCCATCTCCATTCACCATATTGAAAACACCGGCAGGAACACCAGCCTCATCCAGGATTTGCGCAAACAAGTAGGCGGATAGCGGAGCGATTTCACTGGGCTTAAGAACCATGGTGCATCCCGCTGCCAGTGCGGGCGCGACCTTGGTGACGATCTGGTTCATCGGCCAGTTCCAGGGCGTGATCAGCCCACACACTCCAACTGGCTCTTTTCGCATCAACGTCGAGCCCTTAAGCTCTTCGAAGTTGAAGCGTTCCAGTACCTTCACGATCTCCAGCAAATGGGCTAGGCCGGCTGGCGCCTGGGCTTTCCGGGATGGTGAGATAGGAGCACCGATTTCCTCAGAAATTGCCTGCGCCATCGGCTCCATCTTTGATTGATAGATATCAGCGACTCGGCGAAGCAGCGCCAAGCGCTCATCGCGACTGGTTTCCGAATACGACTCGAAGGCGCGTTTGGCGGCCGCTACCGCTCGGTCAACATCTGCGGCGCTACCCAGCGAGATCGTTGCAACCGGCTCCTCGTTTGCGGGATTAATAACTGCGAAGTCTCGGGCGACAGCGGGATCAACCCACTTTCCGTCGATATAAAATTGGCGAAAGTTTTTCATGAGTTTCCGATAGCGCTCAGTTCGCATTTCTCGGCGATGAGCTAGCTGAAATTGTATAAGAAGATCGTTGCCGAAATCGCAGCCGGCCCATTTCTAGATCAGCCGAGATGGTTTGTGCCAAGTTCATTCAAAGCGACGCGGGGAGAGCTTGGCCGTTCGTGATCCGAAATACGGATACGGTCATTGCGCTCTCCGTTTCCCGTTACCCTCGTAACTTTGGCTTCGGTTACTTCTTGCTTACCTTTAATCTGGCATGAATTTCAGCTCCTTATTAGTGTGCTCCGACGAACGCGCCCTCCGCGTTCTTAGTAACGTCCTGAGCGAATTGGAAATCGATGTCGAGCACTGCCCGGATCATGCAAGCGCCACCAAGAAGCTGGCGCAGCACAGCTTCGAAGCCGTCATCGTGGACTGTAAAGACGAGCACGGATTCGCTTTGCTGGGAAGCGTCCGCTCCAGAAAACAAAACAGCAAGTCCATGGCAATCGCCATTATCGAAGCCCGTACCAATCTGCAGACCGCATTCAAGCTAGGGGCAAATTTTGTTGTCTTTAAACCCATCTCAACTGAAAAAGCGAAGTCGAGTTTTCGCGCCGCCCGAGCCCTGATGAAGCGAGAGCGTCGCCGGTCTTTGCGAATGCAGGTGAACATCGCCGCCTATTTCCGATTCCAGAATGGAGAAGGGGAGCATGGCTCCATCTCCGGACTGAGCGAGGGGGGAATGTCAGTCCGATTTTCCAGTTCGAACAAGAAGGTGTCTCCGATTGGCTTCTGCTTTGCCCTCCCTGACACCACCACCGTGATCGAAGCCAATGGAACCATCGCCTGGCAGGATGCGCGGCGGCGTGCCGGACTTCAGTTTGCCGCGCTTCCCGCCGCTACGGAGGAAAGTCTGAAAGAGTGGTTGCGCCTGCAGAGTGGAGAGAAGCGGGATCCGCCGATTCACTGCACTCTAATATGCCTCAGTCAGGCTGGATGCTTCTTGCGAACCCAGTCTGCCTTTCCCGTCCAAACCCGCGTGGAGTTGCTGCTCCGTGTCGCAGATTATTCGGTCAAGACGCAAGGGAAAGTACGATTCATGGATCCAGAGCTTGGTATGGGGATCGAGTTCTTAACCCCGACGGCCCGGCACAGACATCGATTGGAGGAATTAACTCAGCAGGTCGAGGCTAACCCGGAGGCACTCGCCGACGTATTGGTTGAGCCGGAAGGAATCGACTGGGAAAATAATGTTGCCGTGTCGCCAGAAATCTCAGGTCCGACAACGAGCGCTCTGGAATCGGATCCACTTCTTGAGCTCTTCGGTAAAGGGAGCACCCTTACCAAGGGAGAATTTCTGGTTGAACTCGGAAAGCACGAGCTGGCGAACTCTCCGGCAAAAGCATCGAAACAGGACTCATCCGAATCGATTGCCTATCAGCGTCGGGAGCCAAGATTATCCGTCTCCATGCCAGTAAAGATGGTCAGTCAAGCTCAGCAGGACTTGTCAGAAGCATCTATCGTCGATGTTAGTCACCGTGGCGCGCGTCTCGACGGCGCTGGGTTTTATCCTGGTGTGGGAGAGATCGTTCATCTCGTCTCAGGCGGCGTCGACGCTCGTTTCCGCGTCATTTGGGTGGGAGTGAAGGGAACTCCGGAAGAAGGACAAATTGGCTTGCAAAGTCTGACGACTGACAACTGACTCCACGCAGCGGCCTGGATCGATATCCGAACCGGATGGATTCTGCACATTTCATTGCCCCGCCATCGGTCGCAAATAACAAAGCTGGCATCTGCGCGAGAGACGCAAATACCTACTATTTGCCTCACTCCGATTTCCTCATCTGCTGATAATCTCAGTCAGGGGGCTTCTCTGATGCCTAGAAATAACCAGGTGGAGATGAATTCAATTCGCATTGACAAAGTGGTGAACTCCAGGCTGCCCGAGGTCGACTTCTCGGAACTTGTCTTCGGCAGCATCTTCAGTGACCACATGTTCACCGCTGAATTCCGGGATGGTCGTTGGAGTGACGGCCTGATTCAACCCTACGGGCCGCTGCAGCTCGGTCCGAATATCAGCGCGCTACAGTATGGGATTTCTGTCTTTGAGGGCATGAAGGCGCACAAATCAGCTGACGGGCACGCTCTCCTGTTTCGCGCTCGTGAGAATGCGTTACGGTTGCAGCGTTCTGCTGCCCGGCTCGCCATGCCACCGGTTCCCGAACCTTTGTTCATGGATGCGGTTCGAGAATTGGTTCGCCTGGACCATGGATGGATTCCTCCCGCCGACAAAGGAGCACTTTATATCCGGCCCGCCCTATTTTCGGTGGACCCATCGCTGCGCGTGAAGCCGGCGGATCGATTTCAGTTCGTTATCTTTACGTCTCCTTTTGGCGCATATTTTTCGGCGCCCATCGACGTGCTGGTCAGCGAACGATACGTGCGGGCATTTCCCGGAGGAACCGGCGACATCAAACCGGCGGGAAACTACGCAGCTGCTCTCCTGGCCGACCAGGAAGCACGCGATGCAGGCTGCAATGCGGTCATGTGGCTCGACGCTCAGGAACGCCGATACCTAGAAGAATGCGGGGTCATGAATGTGTTCTTCGTTCTTGGCGGAGATGTCGTAACTCCGCCGCTGAGTGGAACGATCCTGCCCGGCATCACTCGCGATAGTGTGATTACTCTTCTTCGGGATCTGGGATATCGCGTAAAAGAGGAGCGCATTTCCATAGAGGAATTGCAAAGCAGTCACGACCGCGGCGAACTTCGCGAATGTTTTGGAACCGGAACGGCGGCTACGGTTTCTCACGTCAGGCGCATTCAATATCAGGATCGCACGATGGAGTTGCCGCCGCTTGAAAAGCGAAAAGTGGGCGCTGCGGTGCGCCATAAGCTTCTCGCCGTGATGACCGGCCGGGAACCAGATCCGCACGGTTGGGTCGAGAGCATCTGACGGGGCTGGATAAGTTTTCACAAAAACAAATGTGCGGAAGGAGCAAGCCTCTGTAATGCATTACCTTCTGTTTTACGAAGTGGGCGAGGACTATGTTTCCAGGCGCGCAGAATTTCGACAGGCGCACCTCGAAAAAGCTTGGGCCTCGAGTGCGCGCGGCGAACTCGTTTTGGGCGGAGCCCTGGCAAATCCCACGGACGGTGCCGTTTTGCTTTTCAAAGGTGATTCGCCCGCAGTGGCGGAGAAGTTTGCCCAGGCCGATCCTTATGTCACCAGCGGCTTAGTAAAACGCTGGCATGTACGGGAATGGACAACCGTGGCGGGAGAAAATGCCGCAAATCCTGTTCGGCTGGGAGTCGCGGGGGCCGAGGAAAGATCGAGTGACCCGGCGCCAGCCAGAAATGCTTCATCGCAGGAGGATGAGAGATTGATCTTGCGAATGTGGAAGGCGCGCTCCACCGTTGAGAAAGCAAGCCATTATATTCAGCACGCAACCACACGGGTCTTCCCGGCACTGGAGGCGATTGACGGGCACCGCGGAGCGTATCTGCTGCAGCGCCCTGTGGAGGAGGAGATTGAGATTGTGGTGCTCACTCTTTGGGAGTCGATGGAGGCGGTCCGTAAGTTCGCAGGCGCGGAGTCTGAGAAAGCTGTCGTGGAACCGGAAGCCCGGGCGGTATTGACCTCTTTTGATCGGTCGGTGACGCATTTCGAGGTGGTTCACGGCCCAGGCAAAGAGTGAATCATCGACCGGATAAAGATCGAACGGATAAAGATCGACCGGATAAGGACTAGGCCGGCCCGCCGTGACTTCCTTTGTGCGGAACGCAGGCATTGCGGTTAAGATGTCAAAGCCACATTTTGCCGCGCGAATGATAACCAATTTCTTGAGGACTTTTCGGCGAGGGTTAACGCTTACTCTCATCTTTTGCGGCGTTGTCTTGTCCACCGCGAACGGTTCTCAAGACGCCCCCGCAGACGCCAACTCACGGCAGGGCGAAGGCCTTAAACCCATTCTGCAGTACATTTCCTCCGCTTGGGACACGTTGACGCGATCGATGTCGGAATGCGAGAGCCTGGTTGATCCCAAGATAAAGGTTGCCGCCGTATTGTACTTGCCTGCGGGATTCAGCGAGCCGCCTGCTTTGCAAAAACTCGCCAGGAATTGCGACGTGCGAATTGAACACCTGCCCATCGAGATCCATCATCTGGGAGAGATTGATGCCTCGAAGATTCAGCCGTCCGGGCTGCTCTATCTGGAGAATAAATATGTGGTTCCCGGCGGCCGCTTCAACGAAATGTATGGGTGGGATAGTTATTTCATCATCCGGGGATTACTGCGGTCCCGGCGAATGGAGTTGGCTCGCGGAATGGTCGACAACTTCTTTTTCGAAATTGAGCATTACGGCGCCATGCTCAACGCAAACCGCACGTACTACCTGACGCGTTCCCAGCCGCCATTTCTGAGTTCGATGTTCGTCGATGTTTACGACGCTCTGCAAAAATCCGGGGAAACGGATCCAGTGTGGGTGGCGAAAGCTTACGCTGACCTGGAAAAAGACTATGAGATGTGGAACCGTGATCCGCATCTGGCCGGCGAAACTGGATTATCGCGATATTACGATTTTGGGGAAGGCCCGCCGCCGGAAGCCGCACAAGATGAATCGGGATTCTATCGCAAGGTCTCGACCTACTTTGTTTTCCATCCTTCCCAGGCGGATAGCTTCATCGTCCAGAGCCAACCTGGGGATCAGCAGCATTCCGTTGCGTGGCCCACGTTCAGTCTGCAAGTCTGCGGCGTTTCTTACACCATGGCTCGTGCCGACTGCGATCAGCGCAAAGAGTTCCAACTGAGTTCCGAGTATTACAAAGGCGATCGCTCCATGCGGGAATCGGGATTCGATGTAACTTTTCGTTTTGGGCCATTTGGCGATGCCACGCAACACTATGCGCCGGTCTGTCTGAACAGCTTGCTCTACAAGACTGAGAAGGATATGGAGCAGATCAGCCGCTGGCTGGGACACGAAGCTGAGGCCGCGAAATGGAGCCAACGCGCCGAAAAACGCAAGCAACTCATCACGCGCTATCTGTGGGACGACGCTGCGGGATTTTTCTTCGATTACGATCTCGCTACCGGCCGCAGATCGTCCTACCGTTACGCGACCACGCTCTATCCGTTGTGGGCGGGGCTGGCCACAGTGGAACAGGCGAAACGTGTAGCTAAAAATCTTTCGGCGCTGGAACAAGTTGGCGGGTTGGCGATGAGCACCGAAGATTCGGGAGCGCAGTGGGATTTGCCCTACGGCTGGGGGAACATCGAGATGCTAGCCGTGGAGGGCCTGCGCCGCTACGGCTACCAGCAGGATGCTGATCGGATTTCTTATGAATTTCTGTCGATGGTGGCAGAAGATTTTCGCCGCGACGGTTATATCGTCGAAAAATATAATGTGGTCACTCGTTCCTCCGATGCCCACGCGGAACTCGGCTACAAGATGAACGTCGTGGGCTTCGGCTGGACCAATGCGGCATTTCTGGAGATGCTGCATGCCTTGCCCAAGGAAGCGGCGGATCGACTGGCGGCTGAGCAAAATCGCCCATTGGCGCCTGCGCTGCAGTGAAGTGAACTACGGATGCGAAGCCTGTCTGGTTTGTAATTCTTCGGCCAAAGTTAGTTCGCTCTCGGCCTCTTCTTTTTTTCCCATATCGCGATAGGCCTGCCCCAGCAAATGATGAGTTGTGGGATTATTCGGGTCCATGGTCGCAGTCCTCTGCAGAGCGCGAACTACCAGTTCGAGCTCGCCCTTTTTTCTCCAGTACCTTTCCCATCAGGATAAAAGGACCGGTGGAGGTTGCGTCAAGCCAGATCGAGCGCTGCAAAAGGCGTTCGGCATCATCAAAGTTCTGGATGCGGGAATAAGCGTCGGCCAATTTGTAGTAGGTTTCAGCGTTTCCGGGATCGATCCCCAGTTCCCTCTGAAATTCAGCGATCGCTTCAGGAACGCGCGATTTGTACAGATACAGTTCGCCGAGCAGGAAGTGAACCAGAGGAAGCTTGGGGTCAAGAGTGGCTGCCTTCTGCGCGTACTCCTCGGCCACAGGGTCGAACTCCTGGCGCAGCAACATTCTCGCAGTGAACATATAGCTGGCGGCGGAATCGGCTGGAACGTCGAACATGTTTGCGAAGGCGATGCGGGCGTGGGGATAATCTTTAGTCTGGATGTAACACAGATGCCCAGAATATGGGCGGCGTCCACATTTGCCCGGGGATAACTAGCGCTCAGGATAACGCAACTCAATTCTTATTTCGCCTCGGACGGGCAAAAGCGGCATTGACCAAATATCCGTTACGCTCCTAACATTCACAACTGAGACATGGGATTCAAGATTTTGTTCGGCATGCGCCGCAGTCACCGTCCGTTGATCTCCGCCGCAATTCTTGCTGCCTGCCTGGTTTCCAGCTTCGCCCAGCAGCCTAAACTTCCCCCGCCGCCGGCCAAGCCGATAGCTAACTTCACCGAAGTAGCCGAAAAAGCTGGCCTTACGATGCAGGAAATGTTCGGCGGCATCAATACTAAGAAGTACATCATCGAGACCACTGGCACTGGCGTCGCAATCTTTGATTACGACAACGACGGCTGGCCAGATATTTTTTTGGTGAACGGAACCAGACTCGGCGCTGCCCCCGCCGGACCCGCACCCAGCAACCGTCTCTATCGTAACAATCACGACGGAACTTTCACCGACGTCACCGCCAAGGCCGGACTCGCTGCGACAGGCTGGGGACAAGGCGTTTGCGTGGGAGATTACGACAACGACGGCTGGGAAGATCTCTACATTACCTACTACGGCAAGAACCGGCTGTATCACAATCAGGGCGGCGTTTTTTCTGAAGTTGCGGAGAAAGCCGGCGTTGCCGGCACGGGAAAAGCCTGGGGCACGGGTTGCGCATTTGTTGACTACGATCGCGACGGCCGGCTCGACCTGGTGGTCGCCAACTACGTCGATTTCGATCTCGCCACGGCGCCCGCGCCCGGCGAGCGGCCCACCTGCATTTGGAAGGGCGTTCCCGTGATGTGCGGCCCGCGCGGCCTAGCGGGCGCAAAAAATATTCTTTACCACAACCGAGGCGACGGCACTTTTGCAGATGTCACCACCAAGGCCCACATCGATCGCACCGATGGTCATTATGCGTTCAGCGTCTCCACGCTGGATTTCGACGAAGACGGATGGCCCGATATTTTCATTGCCTGCGACAGCACTCCCAGCATTCTCTATCGCAACAATCACGATGGTACATTTACCGACGTCGCAGTGACGGCGGGAGCGGCTTTCAACGAAGATGGCCGCGAACAGGCCGGAATGGGATCGACCGTCGCCGACTACAACGGCGATGGCCATTTGGATATTTTCAAAACGAATTTTTCCGACGATACATCCACTCTTTACCGCAACAACGGCGATGGAACTTTTACCGATGCGACCTCAGCCGCGGGGCTCGGTTTGTATACACAATATCTCGGATGGGGCACGATGTTTTTCGACTTCGATAACGACGGTTGGCCCGATTTGATTCTGGTAAATGGTCACGTTTATCCGGAAGTCGACAGCCGGCACCTGGGCAGCAATTACAAAGAGCAGCGCATCCTCTATCACAACAACGGCGACGGAACGTTTAGCGACATCTCGGCGTCAGCTGGACCCGGAATTACGACGGTGGCTTCATCCCGCGGCCTGGCAGTCGGGGATTTATGGAATGACGGCCGCGTATCCGCCGTGATCAGCAACATGAATGCCACGCCTAGCTTGCTGGTAAACCAGATTCGCAATCCGAATCACTGGATCGCGATTCGGCTGATAGGAACCAGGTCGAATCGTGACGGCATCGGCGCCAGGATTTCAGTGAAGACCCCGAATCGTACATTGGTGGACGAAGTGCGCAGCGGCTCCAGTTACATTTCCAACAGTGATATGCGAGCACACTTTGGATTAGGATCCGCAGCGAAAATCGAATGGGTCGAGATTCGTTGGCCGAGTGGTCTGGTAGAAAAGTTTTCCGATCTTTCAGTCGACGCGATTCATACCGTAAAAGAGGGAACTGGCACGCCAGTGGCACCTGTAACCAAGAAGCCATAAGAAATTACTTTCCCGGCCTCGCCTTCACCGGAAATTGGACCGTACGGCTGATGCCTTCGCCTTCCTTTACGAAAATCAACTGATTCGCCTTCACATCCTTGAGCGTGTCGACGTGGCCGCTGGGCCAGCGGATCTCGAGCACGTCAACTTTCTCGGCTTTTCCCAGTCCGAAATGGATACGCAAATCGCTCTGCGAAATATAGCTGCCGCCGCTGCGCACTTCGTCGATCTGTTGATGCGGTTTCGTTTCACCTGCGGGATGCGTAGTGCAAATCAAGCGCGCTCCGATCCCGCTGCGGTTTGACTTTGTTCCGATGGTGCGAATCTTGATCCAGTGATTGTCCGCTTTGGAATCGCAGCGCAGGAGCTGCGGATAATCGTTCACCGTATTAACTACAACATCAATATCACCGTCATTGTCGAAGTCGCCGAAAGCGCAGCCCCGGCAGGGCGCTGGATCGGAGAGCCCCGGCCCGGCCTGCATGGAAACATCGGCGAATCGCCCATTATGCAAGTTGTGGTAAAGCAATTTGCGTTGCGGATAACCGGCTTCGGTTTTCAGTTGTTCGACCTCGGGATAGACGTGACCGTTGCAAATTAAAATGTCAGGCCAGCCATCGTTGTCGAAGTCGAGGAATCCGCAACCCCATCCCAGAAATTGGGCGTGCGCGCCTAATCCCGCGGCAAATGTGGCATCTTCGAAATTGCCGCCACCAAGGTTGTGGTAAAGCGAAGGCGTGTCGCCGGCGAAGTTCGTTTTGAGCAGGTCAAGGTTTCCATCCAGGTCGTAGTCTCCGGCGGAAACGCCCATACCCGCTTGTGGCTTGCCATCGGGGCTTAAAGCGCAGCCCGCCTCGATGGCGACATCTTCAAACGTGCCATTTTTCTTGTTGTGATAAAGAGCGCTGGCGGTGGAGTCATTGGCCACATAAATATCGGGCCAACCATCGTTATCGAAATCGGCCGTCAGAACGCCTAAGCCGTAAGTTCCGTTCGCCCGAAAAATTCCGGCTGCCTCAGAAACATCGGAGAAAGTGCCGTCCCCATGATTGTGGTAGAGAATGTTTTTCCCGCCTTGCAGGCCCGGCGGACCGCAGGCCACCAGCACGCCTTTATAAAGGCATGGTCCCGACTCCGGTACCGGCGCCGTGGCCAGGTCCATGTCGATGTAATTGGCGACGAAAAGATCCAGATGGCCATCGCGATCGTAATCCACAAACGCACAGCCGGTATTCCAGCGCGTGCCTTTGCCCGCCACGCCCGCCTTCTGGCTGACGTCGGTAAACGTTCCGTCACCGTTGTTGTGATACAGGACGTTCTTTCCGTAACAAGTCACGAACAGATCTTCCCAGCCGTCGTTATCGTAGTCGCCGATGCAAACGCCCTGGCCCCAACCGGAGTGCCCAACTCCAGCCTTGACAGTGACGTCAGTGAAGGTGCCATCGCGGTTGTTACGGAAAAGATGTGATATTGGTTCGCTACCCGCTGGAAAACCTTCCAGCCGCCATCCATTTACCAGAAAGATATCGAGCCAGCCGTCGTTATCGTAATCATAAAAGGCCACACCGCAGCCCGTAGTCTCCAGCAGATATTTGTTCTTGTGCTCGCCACCAAAAATTGTCTTTGTATTAAGCCCGGATTCCCGGGCTACATTCAGGAAGCTCACCCCGAGATCTTGAGCTTCAGAGGGATTTACTTTGGGATCAGTCTTTTGTTCTGGCTTAACGCCAGCTCGCAGCCAACGAGGAGTTGCCAAGCCCAGAATGCTTTCCAGCGAGAGCACGAGGCTTGATCGGCTGAGAGATTTTAAGAATACGCGACGTGAAGAAGACAAAAGGTTGGCACCCGCCCGACCCAGACCGTGCTGGAATTCGCCCCTAATTCTTATATTCAGTGAACCCAGACTTTGCAAGCTCCGGAGAACGCAAGCTCCACCGTAGAAGATGTGCGTCGAACTTTATCATCCGCTTTGCTCGTCCTAGACACTCCGCGAACAATGAGGATTACAATCTACTTCGTCGCGGTTTGAGACATCTTAAGTTTTATGTGGAGGCGCTTCTGATGAAGCAAAGTGCTCGATCGATGGCGATCTTTCTATTTATGTTCTGCATTTCTGGATTGACTGCTTACGCGCAAACGTCCACCCACACGGCGGAAGCAGGGAACGCCTGGTGGCAGCACGCTGTTTTCTACGAAATTTATCCTCGTAGTTTCGCTGACAGCAATAATGACGGCGTTGGCGATCTGAACGGAATTGCGTCCAAGCTCGATTACCTGAAAGATCTCGGTGTGGATGCGATCTGGATTTCGCCCTGCTTTCCTTCCCCCCAGGTGGATTTCGGTTACGACGTTTCCGATTACGAAAATATCGATCCCATGTACGGCACGCTCGCTGACTTCGATAATCTGGCACGCGAAGCCAAGAAGCGAAATATTCATATCATCCTCGACTTCGTAGTCAACCACACTTCGGATCAGCACAAGTGGTTTCTGGATTCGAAATCTTCGCGCACCTCCGCGTATCGCGATTGGTATATCTGGCGCGATGGAAAAGCGCCGGGACAGCCTCCCAACAATTGGGTGTCGACTTTTGGCGGCTCGGCGTGGCAGTTTGATCCCACCACGAATCAGTACTATTACCATTACTTCTATCCCCAACAGCCGGATTTGAACTGGCGCAACCCCGCCGTCAAAGACGCTATGTTTGATGTGACACGCTTCTGGTACAAACGCGGAGTCTCAGGCTTCAGGCTGGATGCGGTCGATACCCTATTTGAAGACCCGAATCTGAAAGATAATCCCATCAAAAAGCCCGGGGAGAATGCCTTCGGAGATCCCTTCGAAGTGAACAAATACAATACAAAACTCCCTGAAGTTCACGACATCCTGCGCGGGCTACGCCAGGTTGCAGATCAATACGACGCGGTTCTGATCGGCGAAACCTGGACGGCGAATGTTGCCGAGCTCAATCAGTATTACGGCAAAGGAAATAATGAGTTGCAGTTGCCCATGGATTTTCTTTTCACCATGGTCAATAAGCTCTCGCCTGCGGAATTCCGCAAGCAGATTGCGGAAGTGAACGCGGCCTCGGGTTGGCCTACGTTCGTGATCAGCAACCATGACATCGTTCGTTCCTACGACCGCTACGGTGATGGCAAGCATAACGACGAGACCGCGAAGCTGATGGCGGGTCTTTATCTCACCTTGCGCGGTACGCCGATCCTGTATTACGGCGAAGAGATCGGAATGAAGACGACTCCGCCCACGCGCCGGGAGGATGTGAAAGATCCGATCGGTATCAAGGGTTGGCCAAAAGAAAAAGGACGCGACGGGGAACGCACTCCTATGCAGTGGAATGACAGCGAGAACGCGGGCTTTACCAAAGGCACACCGTGGCTGCCCGTTCCTCCCACTTACAAGACTCATAATGTAGCCGATGAGTCGAAAGATCCCAATTCAGTTCTCGAGTTTTATAAGAACGTGCTCAAATTGCGTCATGACAATCAAGCCCTGCTCAGCGGAAGTTACAAAGCGATTAATGAAAGCGATCTGAATGTGCTTTCGTACTTGCGAGTCTTTAAAGGTCAGGGCGTGGTCGTGGCGCTGAACATGTCCGGCTCAGCGCAGAAGATCAGCTTGGAGCTGAAGCAAAACGGGTTTACTTCCGCTTCGAGTCTGCTGGCCACCGGTAATTCCTCGGCGCAGGGAAATGAAATTTCCCTTGAGCCTTATGGAGTTTTTATCGGCGAGCTTACCAAGTAGAACAATCTATAAGTTCGCTGGATAAAAAAGTCACGCTCGCTCAACTCTGCGGGAATCGCGAGTCGCTGCTTTCACCACTGTATTAGCTTCGCGGCAACTGATCTTCATCTCGGATAGCCATATCTCATCGGCAGGCGTTAACCGCTCCTCGAGGCTTTGCCCGGGGCGAGGGACGCTCCACTTGAGAAGCCGCCATCGACATGCCGGACAGGTCAAGGCTATCTGTGACGAGCTCTGGCAAAATTCAATATGTGTGTATGGATTTGTTTTATCGGGCATACGATCCGCCTTCCACGCTTAATAGGCGCCTTCCGGTAAAGGACGCACACTAATCAGGATGGCGAAAGGCAGGTTAGAGGCCGTACAGCGGAGTATGGATGGTGCGGGCCGCCTTCCCCTAGGCGACCCGGCACAAAGATTTACTGCGGCTTCTGTTCTTCTTTAGGCGGCTCCTTCTTTTTCGGAGGAGGCGGGTTTTTGGGTTGAGCTTTAGCAGCCGCGTGTTGCTCCGGCTTTGCCGCTGCATGCGGAGCGGGCTTGGCTTCAGGTTTCGGAGCTGGCGCTCGCCTGGCTTCAGGTCTCGGCGCTGGTTTTGCTTCGGGTTTTGGAGTCGGACGGTTCGCGGGGCGCGCAGCCGCTTCTGGTCTCGCCGGTTGCGCATGCGCCGCTGGTTTTGCCGGTTGAGGTCGCGCCGCCGGAGCCGGGGAAGGCTTGCCGCGTTCCGCTGGTGCAGCCGGTCTCGCCGGTGCAGGGG
>JBAVQD010000024.1:0-47306 GCA_049693675.1 Candidatus Sulfotelmatobacter sp.
CGATGGTTGCTGGAGCGCGGGGATTTTCTTGCCGAGTGGGAACCCGCTATGCGACGCGGCAGCATTCGTCAGACGGCGAATCCGTATTCCATTGACGCCGTTCTGCGCATCGTTCACACGCTGGTACTGGCAAAGCAGGGAGGATTCCTTCTTCATTCCGCCAGTGCGATTCGCAACGGGAAAGCATTTCTGTTTGCCGGAGTTTCAGGTGCTGGGAAGACGACAATCTCACGGCTCGCGCCCGCTGATGCGACGTTGTTGACTGACGAAATTTCCTACGTACGGAAGGAAGGCGAGAGCTACATGGCATACGGGACGCCATTCACCGGCGAACTGGCAAAGCTGGGCGAGAATGCATCGGCTCCCGTGGCTGCACTGTATTTGCTGGCGCAGGGCCCGGAGAATCGTATCGATCCGGTGGGTGAAGCCGATGCGGGACGTGAGTTGTTGGGCAATATTCTTTTCTTTGCCGAGGATCCGGAGTTTGTTCATCGGGCATTTCAGGCTGCGTGTGACTTCGTCCATCGCGTGCCGGTTCGCAGGCTTACGTTTATGCCGGATGCGCGCGTCTGGGAGTTGATTGGGTAACGATTTCACATGGAGATGAATAAGAAAATGTACGTCGCACGCAGTCCGCGAATCGCCGCTCGCATGCTGGGCGAGGAAATGCTCGTTATGTCCGGGCACGATTCGACGCTTTTTACTCTGAACCCGACGGCGACCGTTCTTTGGCAGGCGGCCGATGGAGCAACGCCCTTGGATGAGATCGTGTCACGCCGAATCTGCACAGAGTTCGAAGTAAAGGCGGAAGATGCGGTGCGGGATGCAGAAGAGTTGGCGACAAACCTTGCCAGGCATGGCATTCTGTTGATATCGGATCAACCCATCGCGAATCCGCTCGCCGCCGTTCAGGAGCAATCACGCCCGTGAGCGTCTTAATGCATGAAGTGAGCGAGCGGGCGCTGCAGCTGGGTATTCCCCTGAGCGCCCAACTCGACCTCACCTACCGTTGCAATGAGCAGTGTGTTCATTGTTACCTCGACCATGACGACCACGGTGAAATGACCGCGGCAGAGATCAAGCATCTGCTCTCGGAGATGGCCGAGGCTGGCGTTTTTATTCTCACCCTGAGCGGCGGCGAGATTTTTCTACGCAAGGATTTCTTTGAGATTCTGGAGCACGCCCGCTCTCTCACCTTCTGCGTTAAGCTCAAGACCAATGCCGTGCTCATCCGCGAAGCGCAAGCCGTGCGCCTTCGCGATCTGGGAGTGGAATCGATTCAGATCAGCATTTACTCCCACCGCCACGAAGTGCATGACGCAATCACTAAGGTGAAAGGTTCGCTTCGGCGCTCGATCGACGCCATCCGCTTTCTTAAATCGCAAGGTCTGAAAGTCATCCTGGCAAATGTCCTGATGACGGAAAACTTGCAGGACTATCACGGCGTCCGTGCACTTGCGGATGAACTCGGCGCCGAATACACACTAGACCCGACAATCACACCCATGATGGATGGCGACCGATCTGTTCTTAACCTGAACGCCGGCGAATCCGCCCTCCACGAACTTTTTCGCGACGAATTCTTCGTCGGCAACGCGGATGAATTTTGTGCACCGCCGCCCCCGCCCGATGCCGAGAGCATGGCTTCCTTGCCTTGCAGTGCGGGCCATACTGCCTGCTACATTTCTCCTTACGGAGAGTTTTATCCTTGTGTGCAATTCCCCTTATCTTGCGGCAACGTGCGGCAGCAGCGCTTCATCGACATCTGGCGCCACTCCGAACAGTTGAAAGAAGTTCGCTCGATTCGCTTGAAAGATTTGTCTGGCTGTTCGCAGTGCGCGCACGGTTCCACCTGCACCCGTTGCCCCGGCTTGGCATTCATGGAAGGGAACATGCGCGGACCCTCTACCGCGGATTGCGAAAAATCCTTCGCACGCACCGGCATTCCCTCGATTAATCTGCTGGCCAAGAAAGACACAGCTATGCCGCCTCGCCTGGTGCAGATTCAACTGGTACCGGCGATCACGGGGACCAGGCTATCTCGACTGGACTCTGGTATCGGCAGCCTCGAACTATAACTGCGGCCACGCTCTAATTGCCGAATACAGCGATCACTAACGTTCATGCCCCATTCGTAATGCTGGCCCCGATCGGTTTGCCGATAGCATTTGCGCAGGAGTTTGCCATGCGCATAAATTGCAGGATTTTCCTGTTTTTCGTCGCTGCGATTTCGTTGGGTGCGGTGACCGCCAGCAGCCAGGACGAACCTTCGTTGGGCGACCTCGCACGGCAGCAACGGCAACAAAAGCAACAAGCAAAGGCTGCGCCGGGCAAGGATGCCAAGGCTCCGAAAGTGATTACCAACGAAGAACTGCCGGCGCGCACAGCAGCAGTACCTTCCACTTCACCAACCGGTGGCAGCGAATCAACTTCTCCGCCTGACGCCGCAAATGCTCCAAAGCTGCCCGCCGAGCAATGGAAGTCGCAGATTCAGTCACAGAAGAATGGGATTGCATCGTTACAAACTCAGATCGATCAGTTGAACGAGTCGATCCACTTTGCGCCCGCGAACTGCGTTGCAAATTGCGCGTCCTGGAATGAGCGGCAGAAACAGAAGCAGCAGCAAGTAGAAAACATGCAGGCGCAGTTGGAAGAACAGAAAAAGAATTTGGACGAAATGCAGGAGTCCGCCCGCAAACAGGGCTATGGCAGCTCAGTCTACGACCCCTAGATTTCACAACGATGGGGCAGAGATAGTTCTCTTCCCTGCTCAAAACAGTAACGAGGCCTGTTTATAGATTTTATTTTGCGTTTGCACTTCCTCCAAAGCTCACCGTCGTGCGAAATTAGTCGGATGGCATTAGTCGTTCGTCCTTCACGAATCCATGCAGTGGGTGTTTTCACCACCGAGCCCATTCGAAAAGGCGCTCGCGTCGTCGAGTATTCTGGTCCGCGCCTTACTGCCGAGGAAGCCAACCGCCTATACGATGGCGCGAGCCGCACTTACCTCTACGGACTGGATGACGGTAAAACTGTCATCGACGGCGAAGGCATGGGCGCATACTTGAACCACTCCTGCGACCCCAATTGCGAGGTCGATGAAATTAAGAATCGGGTTTGGATTCTCGCCATCCGCAACATCGCAGCCGGCGAAGAGCTGTTGTGGGATTACAACCTATACGATGACGATGATCCTGCGCCGTGCCACTGCGGCTCATCCAAGTGCCGCGGGACGATGTATTCGCGGGAATGGATGGCTAAGTTGCGGCGCAAGGCTCTAAAGAAGGCGGGAAAACGCTCGTCGGCTCGAGCCGCAAAGAAGACTCATCAAAGTCGGCTCGGAGAAAAAACACAATCCTCGCCCAATGAAGTTAGCCTTAGGCGGTCTGCGGGCTAACGCCGGGCCCGGACGGCTGGACCGTTTTCTTCCCGTGCTCCCGCCAACCTTCGATAATCAAATACAACACGGGGATAAAGAAAAGATTCAGCACGGTCGACATAATCATCCCGCCGAAAACAGTTGTGCCAACCGAATGACGGCCGTTCTCGCCGGCTCCAGTGGCGAGGACCAGCGGCACAACACCCAGAATAAACGCCAAGGAGGTCATGATGATCGGGCGAAAGCGAATCGCTGCCGCTTGCACCGCCGACTCTACAAGTGGTACACCGCGCCCGCGCAATTGCTCGGCAAACTCCACGATCAGAATTGCGTTTTTGCTGGAGAGCCCGACCAGCATCACTAATCCCACCTGGCAGAAGACGTCATTCTCCAGTCCGCGAATCCATTGCGCTCCGAGTGCGCCCAGCAACGCCATAGGAACGGCAAGCAGCACGATCAATGGCAGCACGAAGCTTTCATACTGGGCCGAAAGTGTGAGATATACGACGAGGGTTCCGAGCGCAAATAAAATCAGCGATGTCCCGCCAGCCTGCAATTCTTCGAGCGACAGCCCCGTCCAGCTATAAGAAAATCCCTGCGGCATTTTGCTGGCCAGCTGATCCATGGCCGCGATCGCCTGCCCCGAGCTATACCCAGGAGCAGCCGAGCCATCGATCTCCGCCGAGCGGAACAGATTGTAGTGGCTGATGACCTGCGGCGTTGTGGTCTGCGTGATACTGATTAGATTGTCCAGAGGAATCATCGCGCCGCTGTCGGAGCGTACGTAGAACTCTTTCATGTCCTCCTCGGTGGAGCGGTATTGTTTGTCCGCCTGGACGTAGACGCGATAGGAGCGATTGTTGAAATCGAAATCGTTCACATACGACGACCCCATGTAGACGCCCAGCGTGTCAGTGATCTGCGAGAGTGGCACGTGCAGACTCTTCGCCTTTTCACGGTCGATGGTCACAAGAAATTGCGGGTCGTTCGCGGTAAACGGCGTATACAAGCCAACCAGGTCTTTGCGCGCGGCGGCTCCCCGGATTATCCCCTGGGTTGCGTCGGAGAGTTCCGTCAGCGTGTGCGCCCCTTGGTCCTGCACAACGAATTGAAATCCGCCAAATTGTCCCAGGCCTTGCACGGCGGGAGGAAGCGTGGCAAATGCGATCGCTCCTGAAATCCCAAACAGACGGGGACGCACCCGGTTCAGAATTGCAGATGCCGTATGCTCCTTGCCCTTGCGCTGTGAGTACGGTTTGAGAGGAACGAAAATAATTCCCTGATTCGGCGCGCTGCCGGCAAAGCTAAAGCCCGCAACCGAAAAAGTTCCCTCTGCCTCCGACACGTCGCTCAGCAGACCCGAAACCTGTTTACCGATCGCTTTCGTATATTCCAGAGATGCCCCAGAGGGCGCTTGAATGACGACGATGAAATATCCCTGGTCTTCGTTCGGGACGAAGCCCCCCGGCACACGCGTAAACACAAAATAAGTCAGCCCCAGACCGGCAAAAAACAGCACTACCATTGCCAGCTTGTAATCCAGCACGTGATGCAGCACGGCGCGGTAACCGCGCGTGACGGCGGTCACTCCATCGTCAAACTTTTGCAGCCACCACCACTTTTGCCGATGCGGACCGCTGAGAAAAATGGCCGCCAGCACCGGAGCCAGGGTGAGCGCGTTGAACGCCGAAATGGCAATGGAAAATGCGATGGTCAGCGCAAACTGGCGAAACAGAATCCCGGTGGTCCCGGGAAAGAAAGCAACCGGAACAAACACTGCACAAAGCACCAGTGAGGTAGCGATGACGGCGCTGGTAATCTCAGCGGTAGCAGCTGCCGCCGCTTTGTGCGAGTCATGTTCGCCCTCAGCAATATGGCGCTCAATGTTCTCAATTACTACGATAGCGTCGTCAACCACCAGCCCTGTGGCGAGCGTAATGCCGAACAACGTCAACGTATTGATGGAGAAGCCGAGTAATTTTACAAAGATGAAGGTGCCGATCAGCGAAACCGGAGTGGCGATGAAGTGAATCATCGTCGTCCTCCAGTCGCCGAGAAAGATAAAGATCACCAGGATGACCAGCAGGATGGCCGACCCTACCGTGTAGACTACGTCGCGGATCGACTCGCCCACCGCGTCGGTCGTGTCGAATGCGACTTTGTACCGCATTCCCGGCGGGAATTTTTTTGAGAGCCGCTCCAACTCGGCAATGGCGCGCCGGTCGACATCGAGAGCATTCGCAGTAGAAAGCTGGGTTACGCCCATCCCGACCGCGTCCTGACCGTTAAACTGCAAGTCCGTACTGTAATCTTCCGCGCCCAACTCAGCGTGGCCAACATCCTTCAGGCGGACCAACGTTCCGTCGGCATTCGTCTTGAGGATGATGTTATCGAACTGGCTCGCCTCACTGAGGCGCCCTACCGCGCGCACGCTGATCTGGTATTGCTGTCCTTCCGGGGCCGGTTGCTGACCCACCTGTCCTGCCGCCACTTCCACATTCTGCTCGGAAAGAG
This sequence comes from Candidatus Sulfotelmatobacter sp., assembly GCA_049693675.1. Lineage (GTDB taxonomy): Bacteria > Acidobacteriota > Terriglobia > Terriglobales > Acidobacteriaceae > Sulfotelmatobacter. The sequence goes on from JBAVQD010000024.1 coordinate 5,894, forward strand.
CATTGACTACATCTGGCGCTGTCAGCCCGCGTCCCGCCATGCGCACCGGATCCAGCCACAGCCGCATCGAATACTTGCGCTCACCGAAAATAATTACGTCAGCCACCCCTGGAATGCGCTTCAGCGCATCCCTGACGTAGATGTCAAGATAATTGCTCATGAACAACGTGGAGTATTTGTTGCTGTCGGAGATAATGGCGGCGCCGAAAACGAAATTCTGTGAACTCTTCGCGGTCGTGATGCCAATCGCCTTCACGGCTGCGGGCAGACGCCCCTGTGCTGTGTTGACGCGGTTTTCGATGTCGACCGTGGCCAGGTCTGGATCGCGGGTTATGTCAAAGGTGACGGTGATGCCGCTCGTACCGTCATTGCCGCTGGTGGAGGTCATATACTTCATGCCCTCCGCGCCGTTGATCTGTTGCTCGAGTGGAATGGTGACGGCACTCTCGACGGTCTGCGCGCTGGCTCCGATGTAAGCGCTGGAAACGCTCACCTGCGGCGGCGCGAGGTTGGGAAATTGCGAGATTGGAAGCGTAGGAATTACCGCCGCGCCGCCCAAAACAATAAGCAGCGCGCAGACCGTAGCGAATACCGGGCGTTGAATAAAGAAGGCAACGAACATAGAAATCCCAAATCACACAACGGGTAAAGAAATTCAAGCCATTTGTTCTGAAAACTACTGGGCAACAGCTCCGGCGCTCGATTTCCGGTGCCCGTACTGGTCATCACGCTGAGACTGATTTGGTGAAGCCCCGAGCCGAACCCCGCTTCTCAGCCTTGCGGAATCACCGGCGCTCCGTCCAGCAGGAACTGGGTTCCCGATACGATCACTTTATCGCCAGGCTTGATGCCATCCTGAACTTCGTAATCGTTCCCGACCGTCTGCCCGATCTTCAGCGCTTTCTGCCGCGCCACGTAGCCACCATTCTCAGACTCGGCAACAAAAGCGAAATACTGTCCCGCCAGGCGGGATACGGCCAGAATGGGAACCTCGGGATTATCGTGCGTGCCCCACACCACGCGTGCCCGGATAAATTGTGATTGACGGAGCGCGTCATTACTATTCGCGATGCGCGCCTTTACTAGAATGGTTTGCGTAGCGTTATCTACCTGCGGCGAAATAAAGCTGATGCGGCTGTTAGCCATCACCTTGTCGTTGCTGTCAAGGATCTGCACCGGCAGATTCATCTTTAACTGCGTCGCATGGTCGATCGGCACATAGACGTACACCTCCATGCTCCCCGGCTTATCGACCGTCGTAAGCTGGGTCGAGCTCGTGACTCTGTCACCCACGCGAACCGGAATATCTCCAACAATTCCGCTCCACGGCGCCACCACTCTGTAGTAGTGCAACTGAACCTGCTGTTCGCTCACTTGCGCATCGAGCGAGTCCATCTGCGCCTGGGCCGCGTCCATCGTCGATTTCGCCTGATCGAGATCCTGCTTGCTGACAACGCCGGCAGAATAAAGTCCCTGGGCGCGCTGATATTGCTGTTTCGTCCACTCGAGGTTGGCTTGTTGCGCCGCAAGCGAACTCTGCTGGCTCTTCACAGTGGCCTGCTGCTTCAACGGATCGATCTCCATCAGCGGGACGCCGTCCTTCACCATTTCTCCCGAGTGGACAAAGATCTTTGTGACCTGCCCCTCCACCTGCGGCATAATCACAGCGGAGTCGCGCGATTTGAGCGTGGCCACGTACTCCGTAGAATCGTTGACGGGAGTGGGGCGCGCCACTTGCACTTTCACTGGCATTGCCGGCGGGCCACCCGCGTGCGCATTCGCCGGGGCGCTTCCCGCGCACCCAAGGGTCGCTCCAATGCAGGCAATCGCCAACAGGAGAAGACTCTCCTTCAGAATGTTATGATCCTTCGCGTCCATGGATATCGATACCTGCCCCAAGAAATGAAGATCAACTACAATACCGAACAAAAGGCCTTCGGGGGAAGCCTTGAACCTGAATTAGACGGCGTCACAGCCCAAGCGTTAGGTACCGTTTACAAGATTCACCTACCTATCGCGAGGACGCAAAATAATCGCCACATCGCGGTGAAGAAATAGGGAAAGGCAAACTGAATCTGCAGACCGAGCGCTCTCGCTCTCCACCTCCATCGTCTCACTCTGCTACATTGTTGCCCTATGGAGCAAATTTTCTCTCAGTCTGCCCGCAGCTTCGCCAGTGACAACAATGCCGGCGTGCACCCTGAAATTCTCGCTGCGCTGGCACGCGCAAACCAAGGCCATGTAGTGGCCTACGGAGCCGACCCCTACACCCGCGCTGCGATTAAAAAGTTCGAAGAACATTTTGGCTCTGATATCGCAGTTTTCTTCACTTTCAACGGAACCGGCGCGAATGTTCTCGGTCTGCAGGCTCTGACTCGCTCTTTCCAGTCAGTCCTGTGCAGCGCTTATGCTCATATTTATACCGACGAATGCGGCGCACCGGAAAAGCACACCGGCTGTAAACTGATTCCTCTGCCGCAACAGGACGGCAAGATCACGCTGGACTCCGTTCGCCATGCCTACCATGGAATCGGCGATGAGCATCACTCGCAGCCTCGCGTCATTTCCATCACGCAATCTACTGAGATGGGTACGGTGTACCGTCCAGAAGAAATTCGAGCTCTCGCCGAGTTCGCCCACGGGCATGACATGTTTCTACACCTGGACGGCGCTCGCATTGCCAACGCTGCCGCCTCTCTCGGGCAGACTCTGCGCGCGGCGACCCGCGATTTAGGCGTGGACGTCCTCTCTTTCGGAGGCACGAAGAACGGAATCCTGGGCGGAGAAGCGGTGGTATTTTTCCAGCCCCGTTTGAGCGATAACTTCCTCTACCTGCGCAAACAGAGTATGCAACTGGCTTCAAAAATGCGCTTTATCGCCGCTCAATTTGAAGCTCTGCTCACCAACGAGCTCTGGCGGCGCAGCGCAGAACATGCCAACCGCATGGCCCGCTTGCTGGAAAAAGAAGTGAGCCGCATTCCCGGGGTAAAAGTTATATGGAAGGTAGAAGCCAACGGGGTCTTCGCACAGATTCCACGCCACTCGATCGAAAAAATTAAACAGCATTACTTTTTCTACATGTGGATGGAAGAAGAATCGATCGTGCGCTGGATGTGTTCGTTCGATACGACCGAGGACGATATTCGCGAATTTGTAAGGGTGGTCGCAGCGGCGGTAAAGGAATAATAAACATTGTCCAACCGGGCGATTAGCGATTGCTTTTTCCCTCATTTTTGACTAAATTGACCCATCCTTCGAACCCCTAATCGATCAAGCCGGATCGCTTTGATCCCAGGAGCCGTTGATGACCCGGAAGTGGTTCAGCATTCTTGTCTTATTCGCTGCGGCGACCTTTTTGTTGAACGTGTCCAGTTGCGGATATAACCAGCATCTTGTGTCGATTCAGGTCGTCCCTCCGGGCGCGACGTTTACGGCAGTTGGTTCGAGCATCATATTTAAGGCGATGGGCACGTACGATCACCCGCCCGAAACCAAAGATATTACCAATATCGTCACGTGGTCGGTCGATTCGCAAAACCTGGTTACTATCACCAACACGAGTCTCGTCACTGCAACAAGCATCTGCGGCAGCGGGAACCTGACGGCCAGTTATTACGACAGTCCGAACCTGGTCACGGGTTCCGCATTTCTTACCGGAGGCGGTGCTGGCACCGCGGCCTGCAACCAGGCGGTTTTGACGGTTAACATTGCTGGAACGGCGGCGGGGAGCGTGACCGATTCCACTGGCGTGATTAAATGCCCTGGAACTTGCTCGGCTGACTACGCTTTGGGCAGCACGATCGGCCTCACGGCGACCCCTACCGGGAGTTCGCAAGTGACTTGGACGAACTGCAGCAGCTTTACCGGCGATACTTGTACGGTTGTGCTCAACTTTAATACCGTCGTGACTGCTACCTTCAACTGAGAACTGCCCTTCAATTATTAATTATTCCTGCTCGCCCAATAGCTTGCCTAGTGTTTCCTTGTGTTTCTCTGTTTTCTTCTTCTTGTGGGGAACCACCTTCGCCGCCGGAGGCGCGCCCACACGTTCCCGCGCCAGCTCTTTCACGGCCTGCACGGCTTGAAACCGCTTCGCTTTTTTCTTGCGCGCCATAATCCTTTCATTCTTTCTTACCCAACATCCATGTTGCCATAGCTTTGTCCGCCGCAAAACTGCAATAATGATCGTTCGCGGTTGAATCGACCGACCCGTGGTTGCGAAAGAACACGAAGCCGGTCAGCGACCAAGACTAGCGAATGGCGACCGACCATGGAAGAACGCGATTTTTTTGACGAGCGCACGGAAAAAAAACCGGCGACTTTAAACTGCCCGCACTGCCACCAACCCGCCGAGTATGAAGTCACGTGGGTAGTGCGTACCAAGAAGCGCCAGCTTGGCGGACGTGCCGACGAGCGCGACCGCGCCCGCTTTGCCAAATTCCGATCTTACATGGTGCGAAAAGACGACATGGCGGCCTGCAAGAACGTGCGCTGCCGCAAGCGCTTCGAACTTACCGGGCAGTCGACGGTGATCACCGAGTAGGACGGCCGAAGTCATCTATTCATGCGCCTTCGTGTCCTTAGTGGTTGATGGTTTTGGACCTTCCTGCACGGCCAAGTGCTAATTGCCAATTGCTCGTTTATACTGATCGGTTTCCCTGCCGCTTCCGTAGCGCTAAGGATACAAGGAGTCCCGTTTGAAGATTCTGGTTTGCATGAAACAGGTGCCGCAGAAAGACGCGCCGCTGAAGCTGAACGAGACGGCAGCGTGGATCCGCGAAGATGTCTCGTATGAAGTGAACGAGCCGGACGCCTACGCTCTCGAAGAGGCGCTCCGCCAGAAAGAAAAACACGGCGGAGAAGTGGTCGTCATCACCTCCGGCCCGGCGCGCTCGCAGCAAGTGCTGCGCGAAGCGCTCGCCAAAGGCGCAGACGGCGCCATCCATCTGGAAGACAATGCTTTCGTCGGGCTGGACGCTTTAAACACGGCGAAGGCATTCGCCGCCGCCATCAAAGATGAAAAATTCGATCTGATCTTCACCGGATTGCAGTCAGATGACTATGGCTACGCACAAACCGGCGTGATCCTGGCCGAGTTGCTGGGCTGGCCGCACGCCACCATCATCATGCAGATCGACAAAAACGACTCCGGCATTCGGGTGAAGCGCGAACTCGAAGCAGGATTCTTTCAGTTCGTCGATATGCCGCTGCCCGCCGTGCTCACCATTCAGTCCGGAATCAACAAACTGCGCTATGCCACGCTGATCGGCATTAAGCAGGCAAAGAACAAACCGCTGCGCAAAGTAATGTTGCCGGAGGTGCAATCCGCGATTGGAGACAATTTGCAGAAAATCGAACGCTTGTATATTCCCGAGAAAACTAAGAAGACGGAACACATCGAAGGCTCGGCGTCAGAGATCGCAAAAAAGTTAGTCGATAAGCTACGCAACGAATTACGCGTGCTGTAAATCTTGAGGTGGAAATGTTTATGTGGCGACAGCCGCCCTAGCCTGCCCTGAGCAAAGTCGAAGGGGCTGTCCGCCGAGTGAAGCTCGGCCGCTTTTCTGAGAAGAACCTATGCCCGATACGATCCTTGTAGTCGTCGAACAACGCGAAGGAAAACTCAACCGCGTCTCCTGGGAGACCATCACCGCCGGTCGAGCCATTGCCGCAGCTACCGGCTGGAGTTTGGAAGCTGCCGTCGTCGGGGCAGGTGTTTCGTCAATCGCAGCCGAAGTCGCCTCCAAGAAGGTAGCAAAAGTATACGACGTCGAATCAGCCAAGCTCGAGCCTTACACTCCCGACGCCTTCGCAGCCGCGCTGAAGCAGCTTGTTGAAACCAGGCAACCGAAACTCGTTCTCATGCCGCATACCTATCAAGTGCGCGACTTCGTTCCCAAGCTGGCGACAGCGATGCACCGCACCGTGATCAGCGACTGCACTGGTTTCAAGTTCGAAAACGGAAAGCTGGTTTTCACCCGGCAGATGTTTCAAGGGAAATTCGCCGCCGATGTCAGCTTCAATAGTGAAGCTCCCTGGTTCGCAACTTTCCAGAATGGCGCTTTCCGTGGCGACAAGGCCGAAGCTGGTGCCAGCCCATCCCCGGTAGAAACTGTGAACGCCGATATTGCAGACAGCGTGATTCGCAACAAGCCACAGGAAGTTTTCAAAGAGGCCAAGCAAGCCGTCGACTTGACGCAAGCAGAGATCATTGTTTCCGTTGGACGCGGAATCAAAGAGCAGAAAAATATCGAGATCGCCAAGCAACTTGCCGAAGCTCTGGGTGGAGAGTTGGCGGCATCACGCCCCATCTGCGATTCGGGATGGCTGCCTATGGACCGCCAGATCGGATCGTCGGGTCAAACGGTTGCACCCAAACTTTATCTGGCTCTTGGCATCAGTGGCGCAATTCAGCACATCGTGGGCATGAAAGGTTCGCACACGATTATCGCGATCAATAAGGATTCCGAAGCGCCGATTTTCGAGATCGCCGATTACGCGATTGTAGGAAATCTTTTCGATATCGTTCCACCGTTGATTGAAGAAGTAAAGAAGGCGAAGGCAGGTAGCTAAATTACAAATTGACCACTTTAGTGACTATAGATACAATATTGGTCATGAACGATATTTCCATCTCCAAGTTCAAAGCCCAGTGCTTGGGACTCATTGAACAGGTCCATAAGACACGCCAACCGCTGCGCATTACACGCCACGGCCGCCCTGTGGCGGAAGTAATTCCCGCCGGCCCCGATCGCAAACGTAAGTTTTTAGGCGATATGATCGGTACCGCTGAAATTGTCGGCGATATCGTCTCGCCCGTCATCGATCTGGAAGATATCGAGGCCTATCGCGATTGAACCTGCTGATCGATACGCATATTTGGATCTGGAGCAAGCTGGAACCGAAGCGCATCGGAAAGCGCGCGGCGGAAGAGTTGTCGAAGAAGGGCAACGAGCTTTGGCTATCTCCGGTCAGCGTTTGGGAAGCTCTCGCCCTCATGCAGAAAGGCCGCATTCGCGTGGAGAATCCTTTGGCCTGGGTCGAGCGAGCGGCCGATCAACTGCGCGAAGCTCCGCTGACTCAGGAGATCGTGCGCACGAGTTTCGCATTGTCGTTGCCGCACGCCGATCCAGCGGACCGGTTTCTGGCGGCCACGGCCAAAGTGCTGAAGTTAACCTTGGTCACTGCGGACCAAAGATTGCTCGGCCTGGGTGAAATCGCGACACTGGCCAACCGTTGAATTTTTATGACCTTAGTCTTCCGCAAACCGATTGAAGGCGTCGAACGCCCGCAGATGCCGGCCGACGTAGTCATCGTCGGCGGTGGCCCCGCAGGCATGGCCTGCGCGTTGCGCCTGTCGCAGCTGATCGATCAGCACAACACCGCGCATCCCGATTCTCAACTCAGCAAAGAAAACATTTACGTTCTGGAGAAAGCCCGAGAGATCGGCCAGCACTGCCTGTCTGGAGCGTTGCTCGATCCGCGCTCCATGCGCGAACTCCTTCCCGGGTTTGAAAAAGAGGCGCCGCTCGACGCCCAAGTCACGAAAGAGGCGGTTTATTTTCTCACCGAGAAAGGAAAATTCAAACTTCCCATTACCCCGCCGCCGCTGCGCGATCACGGCAATTACGTGATCTCGCTCAATCGTTTCGTGAAGTGGCTGGGCGGCAAGGTGGAAGAGACCGGCATCACCATCTTCACTGGATTCGCCGGCTCGGAACTCTTATTCGATGGCGATCGTGTCACCGGCGTTCAGACCGACGATAAGGGCGTAGACAAGGAAGGCCATCCGAAATCGAACTTCGAACCCGGCTATGATCTGCGAGCGAAGATCACGATTCTCGCCGAAGGCCCGCGCGGATCGCTGACCAAACAACTTATCAATAAATTTGATCTCGCTAAAGATGCCAACCCGCAAACTTACGGCGTCGGCGTAAAAGAACTTTGGGAAGTTCCCGCCGGCCGCATCGCACCCGGTGAAGTGATCTACACCCTGGGCTGGCCGCTCACCACAAAAGAATACGGCGGCGCCTGGATCTACGGCTCGAAAGACAACGTCGTCTCGCTCGGCTTCGTCACAGGACTCGACTATCCCGACCCGCGCCTCGATCCGCAACACGTGTTGCAGGATTTCAAGCAACATCCCATGGTCGCGAAGTTGCTTGAGGGCGGCAAGATGATTCGCTACGGAGCAAAGTCGCTGCCGTACGGCGGCTGGTGGGCGATTCCGCCGGTGTCTGGCAAAGGATGGATGATCGTCGGCGACTCCGCCGGCTTCCTTAACTCCGCGCGCCTCAAAGGAATTCACCTCGCTATCAAGAGCGGAATGCTCGCCGCAGAAACTGCTTTCGAGGCGCTCGCGAAAGACGATTCTTCAGCCGCAATGCTCGGCCATTATCAGAAGAAAGTCGAATCCAGCTGGATCAAGGACGAACTCTGGAAAGTCCGCAACATGCATCAGGGATTCGAACAAGGCATGTATGCGGGCATGTTCCATTCTGGCCTGCAGATGATTACCGGCGGTCGCGGCCTGCGCAACCGTTATCCTGCAAAAGCCGGACATGAGCACATGCGCAAGGTCGCTGAACTGCCCGCCGATGGCGGCGATGAAGCGCACTTACTCGGCCCCGCCAAAGGCGACGGCAAACTTACGTTCGACAAGCTCACCGATCTCTACCACTCCGGCACCAAGCACGAAGAAGACCAGTCCTCGCATCTGATTATTCACGACACAAACATTTGCAACGAGCGCTGCGTGAAGGAATATGGCAGTCCCTGCCAGAATTTCTGCCCCGCCAATGTCTACGAAATGGTCGATGACGCCACGCAGCCGAACGGCAAACGCATTAGTCTAAATCCATCGAATTGCGTCCACTGCAAGACCTGCGACATCGCCGACCCCTACCAGATCATCACCTGGGTACCACCGGAAGGCGGCGGCGGCCCGAATTACGACGGGATGTGAATTATAGGATTTATTGAGGAAGGTACGTGATGTTGCACCGATCAGCTGTGCGCCTTGTTCTAATCGTGTTTGTAGCTGCGTCTGCTTTCACCCAGCAAACATCTGCGCCCTCGCATCCTGGCATCCCCTCCACCGGTTTTGCGGGGCTCGATCAATACCGCGCCTCGCACATCGCCGTCTTCACCGATGACTTCGGACAACTCGCGCGTTACCGCGACGCCGACGCCGCACTCAAGCTGCCCGCGCCCGGGGAGAATCGAGTTGTCTTCTTCGGCGACTCCATCACCGATATCTGGCATCTCGATGAATATTTTCCCGGCAAGTCTTATCTCAACCGCGGCATTGGTGGGCAGACCACTCCGCAAATGCTGGTTCGCTTCCGCCAGGATGTGATCGATCTGCATCCGAAAGTCGTGATCATCCTCGCCGGCACCAATGACATTGCGGGCAATACTGGGCCCATGCGGATCGAGGACATTGAATCTAACTACGCGTCCATGGCCGAACTCGCGCGTGCGCACGAGATCAGCCTGATTTATTCGTCCGTGCTTCCGGTGCACAACTACACGCCGCGGGCTCGCGATTTCTTCGCGCAACGCTCTCCAGCCAAAATTTTGGAACTCAACCGCTGGTTGAAGAATTATTGCGCCACGAATGGGTGCCTGTATCTCGATTACTTCAGCTCCATGGTCGACGATAAAGGTCTCATGAAGAAAGATCTCTCGGATGATGGCTTGCATCCGAATGCTACGGGATTCAAAGTAATGGCGCCGTTGGCGGAGGCCGCGATCGAAAAAGATCTGGTCGCAGCGAAACCCTGAAACCCTTTTATCCCCCCGAAGCTCTATAATTACTGAGTTTCCGACCGCCGTGGCCTGAGGGAATACCCAGGCCACGGCGGCGAGGAGTGGTTTTTCTCAGCGAACTCCGCGGCGGTTCTCAGGGTTCTCTGCGATTAAGGCTTTTTAGCGCAGAGTTCGCCGAGAAGTTCGCGCGGAGAGCGCCGAGAAAAAACTGCTTCGAGGGTGCGGGTGGAAACGCCAGCGCCTCCCGCGATCCGTGAGGATTGCATTGGAAAGGAAGCAGCCGCCGGGATAGCCCCGCTCTGTGTGTTTCCTTCCACGCAAGAATAAAAGCTAACGTGCCTCTCACCGACAAATTCGGCCGCCCCATCACCGATCTGCGGATCTCCATCACCGACCGCTGCAACTACAAATGCGTTTATTGCCGCACCGGCAACGAGGGAGCACTTTACGGCGACTTGCCTTTTGCGGACTATCTGCGCATGGCGCGAGTGCTGGTGGGGATGGGTGTGACCAAGATCCGCCTGACCGGTGGCGAGCCATTGCTGCGCAAGGGCGTGGTGGAATTCATTCGTGAGCTCTCAAAGCTTCGTCCTCCGCAAAATGGAGCCCCGGATGCCTTCGTCCGGAGTCGTGTCACGCAGTCATCGGCGGACGAGGGCGTCCGCCGCTCCATGCTCAGTTCCATGGCCAGTTCGAACCACGAACCGCTCGATATCGCGCTCACCACAAACGGCCATCTCCTCGCCGATCTGGCACGTCCGCTCAAGGATGCCGGACTGACACGCGTAACCGTCTCCATGGACGCGGTCGATCCCGACCGGTTCGCGCGCATCACCCGCGTCGCCAATGGATACGATCACGTTCTCGCCGGAATCCGCGCAGCGCGCCGTGCTGGCCTGTGGCCGCTGAAGGTGAATTGCGTTCTGATGCGCGGCTTCAACGAAGATCAGATCATTCCCTTCGGAATGTTCGCGCGCGAAGAAGGCGTTACCGTGCGCTTCATCGAATTCATGCCGCTCGAAGAAGGACGCACCTGGTCGCCGGATACGGTCGTCACTCTCGATGAAATCCTGACGCGCATGGGGGAATATCGTCCGCTGGTTGAAATTCCGCGGGCACGTTCGGAAACAGCGCGCCGCTATCGCTTCGACGACGGCGTCGGCGAGATCGGGATCATCGCGCCCGTCTCGCATCCCTTCTGCGGACACTGCAGCCGCATCCGCATCACCAGCGACGGCAAAATCCGCACCTGCTTATTCTCAGTGTGGGACCATGACCTTCACGCCCAAATGCGCCGCGGCGCATCCGACGATGAACTGGCGGACTTCATCCACGGAGTGGTGCAGAAAAAAGAAGCGCGCCATCACATCGGCGAGCCGGATTTCGTGCCGGCGTCAAGGACGATGGTGCACATCGGGGGATAGTGACGACGAAGAGTCGCACGTCGGATGACTATGCCTTACGCTGCTTCTGGGCTTTCGCACGTCCTGGTCTCGAATTCGGCCTCAACCGAGGAAACCTCCTGCGTATTTCCCGCATAATGTCTGCCGTCCGCATAGTCGGGTCCGCTCGTCGGCTGGATCGGAGCAAAAACATTCAGTTTACTCTTGGGCTGGATCCATTCCTTAATTCTCTGTTCGCTGACGCCAATCCTTTCTCGGTAACTAAGCTCAGCGCCGTGCTCTAGTTCGTCGTGCACGACCGAAAGCTCGCGTAGCCCGCGAAACTTTATGCCCACCTTCTTTCCCCGCTCGTTCCTGTAGCTAATATTGCATTGCCGACCCAGCTTCAAAGATTCCTCGTATGCTTCATCTGGTGAGTCTGCGCGTACCAACACTTGATTGGTGTGGAGGACGTTGCGCCGCTCGCCCTCGACTCGGATCTCCTCGACAATATAGGCGAGGTACCACTTTGCATTTGGAGGAATGAAGCCCATTAAGCAATCTCCCTCAATACTCGGCTGATTAAACTAACATAGTGCTTGTGAAGCAAGTCGTGTATCTCGTAGTAGCCGTGGCTGCTCTCGCGATAGCCTTGGCCAAGGAGGCCGACTCTAGGTCCAGCTCCAGTCCGACGATCTCCTACCTTGGCTTCGACCGCAACACCTATCCCGGCGATGCCAACCTCAAAACCCTCCACCAAACTTTCTCCTACACTGGATACTGGCTCAACAATCCTCCCGGCGAACGCTCAAACAGTTGGGCCCGGCACCGCGCCGCCGTCGAATCCGCCGGCTTCGGATTTCTCGTGCTCTTCAACGGACGCCTCTATGCCGAACTTAAATCCGTCTCCAACGCAACCAAGCTTGGCAACTCCGACGCGCGGGCCGCGGTCGCGTCCGCGCACCGAGAAGGTTTCTCCGCGCGCACCCTCATCTTCCTCGACCAAGAGCAAGGTGGACGCATGCTGCCCGCGCAAAAAGCCTACATCTACGCCTGGGTCGACGGCGTCACTGCCGCTGGATTTCGCTCTGGCATCTACTGCTCCGGCATCCCGAATAAAGATGATGCGAACATCGTGACCGCAGAAGATATCCGTCAGAGCGCTGGGGGAAGGCAGATCGTTTACTGGGCAATCAATGACGCGTGCCCGCCTGCACCCGGCTGTGCATTTCCCACGCACCCGCCAAGCCCCGCTGAAAGCGGCGTTCGCTTCGCCGAGGTCTGGCAGTTCGCGCAATCACCGCAGCGCAAAGACGTGGCCGGACATTGTTCGAACTACAATCGCGATGCTAACTGTTACCCTCCCGGAGTTTCTGAGAGCCAGCGATTACATATCGACGTAAACACGGCCACCTCGCCCGATCCCTCGAACGGCAGAACCCACTAACCGCGAACCAGCGGACTTGTCTAACGTGATCAACTAATCAAAGCGAAGGCGGCCGTCGAACACAGGACCGCGTGACGCTCGAGCATATGCCGGAGATCCAGTAAACACGACACTTTTAAGTGCCGCACCCTGCGGCTCGGTCGGCCGAATAAGCTCTGGCCACAAATCCTAGCGATGTTCGCGTTCCTATGAGACAATTCACAGCGGTAACTCTGTAGGACTTCGTTCGCAATCGCTGGCTGCCGTTTCGATTGCGATCCCCCTGGGGCGTTAACAGGAGGAATCCATGAATTCGCCGCTCCGTTCGCGCTTATCCTTTCGCTTTTCCAGCCTGTTCCCCCTCACAATTGCGCTGGCCACGGCTATCACATCCGCTTGCGGCTCCAGTGGAAGCATGTCCCATCCGACGACTCCCGCCTTGAGCGGAAACACATCAGTCACGATACTGCTGTCGAGCACCGCAAATGACCAGTTGTCACAATACAATGTCGGTTTCACAAGCATCGCTTTGACCAGTCAGTCAGGGAAAACCGTCAACCTATTAACCGCCAGCACATCTACGCCCAACTTCAGCGAATTCATCCATGTGAATGGTCCAGCCGAACCTTTGCTGACGGTCAGCGTTCCGCAAGATATCTACACCGCGGCAACGGCGACTTTGGATGAATACGGCGGCTTCGCGTGCGTATCGCTTCTCTCTTCGGGGGGCATCCAGTTGAGTTTCTTTGGGGGAGGCCAGTCCGCTACTCTCAACTTGCCTTCTCCGATTACGATTACTGGCACCTCCATGGCTTTGGAGCTCAACCTTCAGGTGTCGCAGTCTGCCACGTTCTCGAGTTGTGACCTTACACAAGCCACTTTCACGAATACGCCCACATTTAACCTCGCTCCTGTGGCCGTCTGATCCCCACCCACAAGCGTTGCAAACGGTAAAGAGAACAGCATCGACGGACTGATTTCTTCCGTCAGCCCGACGAGCAATCAGTTCGGTCTGACGACGGCCGACGGCACCACCTTGTCCCTTAACATCAACAGCAGCACCGTCTACCATGGCGTGCCAGGTTTTTCCGCGCTCGCACCCGGCATGGCCGTGGACATGGATGCGGCCATTCAATCCGATGGCTCGCTCCTTGCTACTCGAGTAGAGGTTGACGACGCGACCGTTACCTCGACAAGTGCTGTCGGCGGCCCGTTGCTGCAGGTAGCCGCTTCGGTGCCCGTCTTCGCTGTGTTTGGGCGCGAACAGCAAGGTTACTTGTTTCCGAATTTGATTGGTGGCGCGCCTTATTTCAATTTCGGCAGTGCCGTATTTCAAACCTCAACTCAGCTGGCAAACTTGCAGAATCTTCCGTTTTCCGCCAGTTTCAGCAGCACCAACATGGTCGCCGGCCAGAATGTTTTCATAACCAGCCATGCCACCACAGTGTTAAGCGGTCCCACTTACGTTCCAGCAGCCACGGTTACGCTGGTGCCGCAAACCATCAACGGAACAGTCACAGGCGTGTCCACCAGCGGAGGCTTTTCCACCTACACGGTTACACTTGCTAGTTACGATTTGCTTCCCTCTCTCGCCGTACAGCCGGGGCAAACCACGCTGCTCAGCAATCCCGAGAACGTCGTCGTCTATGTCGACAGCAACACGCAGATGCTGAACACCACTTCGCTCGCCGCAGGCAGTCTGGTGCGCTTCAACGGACTGCTCTTCAACGACAACGGTACTCTGCGGATGGATTGCGCCCAGATAAACGACGGAGTGCCGGAATAGGCAAGGTCGTCTACCTGAAGATCACGTTTTAGCCGCAAGGGCCTATCTGCGAATTCCATGTGCCACTCCCCCTGATGCGGTAGAATGGACAGAGAAGAAATGTCTGCCCGTACCTTTACTCTCGATGAAGCTCAAATGCTCCTGCCCGTGCTTGAGTCTCTTTTGCGCAACGCAATAAGCGGCAAACAGCTCATGGAAGAGGTAGAAGGCGAAATGCAGGCACTCAGCCATCGCATCTTTCTGAACGGAGGCACGCATGTGGATGTCGTCGCCGTAGCCCGCCGCAAGGCGGAGCGCACGAAAGCTGAACAACGTGCTAAAGACGCCCTCTCTGAGATCGATTCCATCGGCGTCCAGGTGAAAGATATCGACATCGGCCTGCTCGATTTCCCTTGTGAAGTGGAAGGCAGGACGGTCCTGCTCTGCTGGAAAATGGGGGAGAAATCCATTACGCATTGGCATGGTCAGGAAGAAGGATTTGCCGGCCGTAAGCTGATCGACGAGCGAATTGCACGGTCCAAACGGACGAACTGACCGCTACCGCACATAAAATATTCACAATTCTTTACAATCCACACAACTTTCCACCCGGCAACCTACTCCAACCTCTGACGTTTTGCAGGGTCCGGAAGTAACAGCTCAATACCGGCTGCGGATTTACTCTGCGCCGGAATTTCTTTGAGCCAGATTCGCCCGCTCGTGGTGCTGCCGCTGCAAAGGCAAGCCCACCGGGCCAGAGGAAACACAATGAAACTCCCACGTATTGTAAGTCTCTTAGGTTTTGCATCGCTGTTGATGGTTTTGCCGGCAGCTTTCTCCTCCCCAGCCGCTGCGCAATTCGGAGTCGGCATTTCGGTGCGCATCGGTCCTCCAGCCCTGCCGGTTTATGAACAGCCCATTTGCCCCGGCGAAGGCTATATGTGGACTCCCGGCTACTGGGCCTGGGATGACGACGACGGCTATTACTGGGTTCCTGGCACCTGGGTGGAAGCACCCGAACCCGGCTTGCTGTGGACTCCCGGTTATTGGGGTTGGAACGATGGCGTCTACGCCTGGAATGACGGCTACTGGGGCCCGGAAGTTGGATTTTACGGTGGAATCGATTACGGATACGGATACGGCGGTAACGGGTTCTACGGCGGCGAATGGCGCAACAACTCTTTCTACTACAACACCGCCGTCATGCATGTGAACACCACCGAAATCAGAAACGTCTACGTAAACCGGACGGTGATCGTCAACAATAATTCCCACGTCGCTTTCAATGGCGGCCAGGGCGGAGTTCAGGCTCGCCCCACACCGCAGCAGGAAACTTACATGCACGAGCACCACACTCCGCCGGTGGCGGCGCAAGTACAGCAAGTCCATGCCGCCCATGAAAAGCGCGCCCTGTTCGCGTCGAATAACCACGGGCGTCCTGCAGTCGCCGCGACGGCCAAGCCCGGAGAATTCAGCGGACGCGGCGTAGTCGCCGCCAAGGCTGCTGGAGCTCCCTATCACGCTCCGAAGATGTCGCCGAAGGAAGCACGGGCACCGGCTCCGGCTGGAAATCATGCTGCCGAAAATCGTCCAGCGGAAAATCACGCTCCCGCGAAGACGACCCAACCGTCAACCGCTCATGCCAAGAGCAATGCGGCCAAGCCCGAGAACACGGCCCGGAAGAATGAGAGCCATCCGACTCACGAAACTGCGCCGCGCGCGGAAAGCGCACCAAAAACTGAGAAGGCTCATCCGGCCACCGAGTCGCATGCGGCCAGCAAACCCGGGCCAAAAGCGCACGAGGCTGCTCCCAAAGAGAGTGCTCCCAAGGCAAGTGCTCACAAGGAAAGCGCCCCAAAAGCAGAGAAGACCCGTCCAGCGCCAGAGTCCCACGCAGCCAGCAAGCCGGCGCCAAAAGCGCATGAGGCCGCACCCAAAGAGAGCGCACCAAAAGCCGAGAAGCCTCGTCCCGCTCCCGAAGCGCACGCGTCCAGCAAACCAACTCCCGAGCCGCGAGCTCACGAGAGCGCGCCCAAAGAAAGCGCTCCTAAGAGTGCACCACGCGAGAGCGCACCGAAACAGACCCACAGCGCTCCCGCTCCCAAGCCGGAAAAACAGGCCGCTCCGCCGAAACGCGAGAGTCCTACTCCCAAAGAAGAGCACAAGGGACGCTAAACCGATCAGCGGTTGATTCATCGGCCAGTGCCATCGGCACTGGCCTTTTTTCATTGCAAGATGCGCAGCGCGGCCACGTTCTTATCCCAAGCATGGCATTATCAGCGCTGGTTACGTGAGTGCACGAAGGTGCAGGTAGAGGCGCAGTTCGAAATCTTCTTCTGCTACAATTTTTTACAACTGCCGCGGCGAAGAAACGGTATTCTAGTGCGAGAGCGCGCGCCGAACGAGTCTGAGATAACTATGTCATCCACGAAGCATAAACTCCGCATCGCCGGCGCCTTCGCCTTTCTCGCAACGCTAGCCTTAACCATAAGCTGCACCGGATTTTTTGTGAACCCGACGGTTTCGACCATCACCATCGATCCCCCAGATCCCAGTGTGAGCGTGGGGTTCACCACATCGCTCACCGCCGCCGGAACCGACAGTAACGGCAATCCTCTTACGCTTACTGGCGGCACAAGTTGTACCGGCAGTACGGTGTGTTGGTCCAGTTCCGATACCAGCGTAGCTAGCATCAGCACCGGTGGCGCCCTAAAAGGAATCTCGGCGGGAACGGCAACCATTACCGCAGCGTCGGGAACCGCTAGCGCAACTACCACTGCGACGGTCACCTTAAGCGACGTTACCAATATCGTTCTCGATTCCGCCACCGGGGGCGCAGCGAGTTCCTTCAGCTTGGGCGAGGGCGATCCAGCAACCGGTAGTCAGTGTTTGATTGCCACTGCAAGTTCGGGAGGGCAATCGATCGACGTCACCTCAAGCGTGACCTGGCAGGAAGGGGGGGCAAACACTAGCCTTGTCACTTTGGAGCAGCAGACAGATCCGATGTGCGTAACGGCTGGGTCGAGTCCTGGCACCGCGACGATCTTCGCGACCTATGTGAGCGGCAGCAACACAATCACCTCAAACTCGATTAGTGTGACAGTAACGCCGTAAAACCGGCCAGCAAGCGGCCCGCTTTAATTCTGGAGGAGTGCCATGTTGGGGCTAGGCTTTCGGCGAGGTTTCTTGCTACGCTAAGCCACAACGCCCATGGTGACTCAAAAAAATGTTCTCTAGGAGGCGCAGGCTAACCCCAGTCAGAGTTCAGCTAAAAGCTGAAGCTCGGCAATTGCCGTCCTTGGCTATAATAGTCCTGCCAGCATTGCGAGCGACCGAATCGCGATCCTCTTGAGAGATCCGATCGAGGTAAAGGGCGCGGCACTCTGCCCATCTGCGAGTTTGCTCGAAAGTGCGCCCATGGCGACGATAACAGCGACAAAAAGATCGCTCCTTTTGGGCGCGTTAGCGATTTTCCTGCTTCCTGCCGTCGCCTGCTCCTGTCCGTCGACGCCCTCGGTGAGTTCGCTCTCCCCGAGCAGTGCCACCGCTGGAGGAACTGGTTTTGTTCTGACTGTGAACGGCGGCAATTTCAACAGCAGCTCTGTAGCGGTTTGGAATGGCACAGCCCTAACGACATCGTTCGTCAATAGTAAGCAACTCACCGCTACGATCCCGGAGACGGACCTCGCCCTGCCGGACACGGCCGTGGTTTACGTATACAACCCTGTGACCGCGAATCAAACCGTTTCTACGGGTACAGTCCAGGCGACGGACACAACCGGGTGTGGCGCCAATGGCTCAAATTCAGCTTCATTCACAATTAGCCCGTAACGAGCGGGCGTCCTACTTCTCGTCTGCGGCTTCCCTCTTCCTTTGCGAGAAATTGGGCCTTCGACTTTTCGCCTCGAACCTACACGCCGTACAACTGAACCTTCTCGTTGCTTGCGGCCGCGCGTAGCTCCTGATCGAGCGTCGCCAGCGGCAGCGCGCGCCGTAAAGCGATTTCCAGGTAAGCCGCGTCATATATTGTCAGCCGGTGCCGTTCCGCCAATCGCAAGGTTTTACCCCACGCTTGTCGGTCGCTTTCGGGATCAATCCGAATCATCAGCAACGAGAGATCGGCCAACATGCTGTCTCGGAATTCCGCAGTATGACGACCACGCCTCACGCCCACTTCCAGGGCATTCGCAACTTCCAATCGCCACAGCCCAGGAACCCACGCGCCGCCTTCGCTCACCAAATCGAAAACGCGCTCAACGGCCGCCGTGGTCTCGTCGCTCAAGATCCGCGCCAATGTAGCCGAGCTATCGAGGACTAAACTCATTTCGCATTTTTCAATCCGCTTCGGTTTGTCGTCATGGACGGCCTTCATCTCTCAGCGCCTTGATTTCCGTCCAGCTGAACTTAGGTAAATTAGCCCGCTTCGCCCGGTCACGAATACGCTGCATCGCTGCCTGCGCCTGGCTTTGGTCGATCCTTGCAGTATTCGGGACCAACCGGGCCACGGGTTTTCCGTGTCGAGTGATGACGATTTCCTCGCCGCCTTCCACGCGGTCGAGCAGAGCCCCGAGTGTATTTTTGGCTTCGAAGGCACCCACTTCCGAGATAGAGGATGTTTGGGACTTCATACGATCTAGCTTAAGCTAGCCTAAATAGAAGTCAAGCCTGTTTTCTATTTGAACGGCGCATCCCACTAGGTCAGGACTCAAATCGCGAGCCTCGATATCTGTGGTTCGCGCATCGTAGATTTATCAAAATCACCATCGCCCGAAATGTATCGATAAAACCCCATCGACTGTCCACGGCCACTCGTAAGTTGCCAAACTGCGCTGCACCAGTATCATCGGGAAGAACGGCCTTAATTTCTTAATCTGGCCTCCCATTCATCCTATGTCTGACATACGCTGTATTGGTATTGCTACTGGAGGCGGAGACGCGCCCGGTCTCAACGCTGTCATCCGCGCCGCCACCAAATCTGCCATCCTTAAATATGGATGGAAGGTCATCGGCATCCCCGATGGCTTCGACGGCTTGATCTGGCCGGAGAAAGCCTTCGAACTCACGCTCAAGGAAGTCAGCGGCATTCTGCCGCGCGGTGGAACCATCCTCGGCACCACCAACCGCGGCGATCCGTTCCACTACAAGAAAGTCGAGCACGGCAAGGAAGTGGTGCGTGACATTTCAGAAAAAGTCATCGCCAACGCCGGGAAGCTGGGCATCGACGCCATTATCAGCATCGGCGGCGATGGATCGCAGAAAATCGCCTACGAACTTTTTAAAAAAGGGATGAAGATCGTGGGCGTCCCCAAGACAATCGACAACGATCTTTCCGCGACCCAGGTCACATTTGGATTCGACACCGCGTTGCACACCGTGACCGACGCCATCGACAAGATTCATACTACTGCGGCTTCCCATCATCGCGTGATGGTGGTTGAAGTCATGGGTCGCGATTGCGGCTGGATCGCGCTCGAGGCCGGCATCGCCGGCGGCGCACACATCATCTTAATTCCGGAAATTCCTTTCACCATCGAACACGTTTGCCGCTACATCGCGGAACGCGAAAAAGTTGGTAAGGATTTTACGATTATTGTAGTGGCCGAAGGAGTGAAAACTCCGCCGGAGTTAAAAGAGAATCGGCGCGCCAGTTCCATCGGAAATCTGCTGGGCAATGCCATCGCTCGCGGCTCCGGCAAAGATGTTCGGGTCAGCGTGCTCGGCCACATTCAGCGCGGGGGCACGCCGTCGCCCTTCGATCGCATTCTGGCCACGCGCTTCGGCGTCGCCGCCGTCGACCTGATCGCCGCCGGAGGTTTCGGCATGATGGTTGCCCTGCACGGCGATACCATCGTCTCGGTCGACGTAGCGCATGCCATCGGTCACCTCAAGTCAGTGAATCCGAACGGGGAAATTGTGCGCACCGCCCGGGCCGTCGGTATTGGATTTGGAGACTAAAGAACAGCGCGTGAGGCACAGCGGAGGTGGAAAACTTGAAAAGAATTTTTCTTGCCTGCATTATCGCTTCGCGGTACTTTCGTAATCTCCCCCAAAAAGTTGAAGACGCGTTTTAATAGAAAGCGTCGTAACACCCCAGCATTGGAACTATAGCGATGAGCACTTTGGGATTGTGTCTGGTTGTCCAGTTTTGTCTGGCGTTCGGCGTGGCGGGATTATTGTGGCCCGAGCGGCTGATGCCCTTCTTCGAAATCTTGATGTTTCCCTGGGCGGCGAGCTATCGCGGAATTCGCGCCAACAGCATCGCCGCCATCGGGTTGTCGCTGCTGCTTTTCGCCCGTCTGCTGACCTTCGGCCGATAAAGGGCTGGCCTTCGGACTGATCCAAATATCTACACCGATAGTAATCGCTGAAAGAAGGAGCGATAACGCTGGAGGGGATGGGTTGTCGTCAAATTAGGGCGTGCTGTGGATTTCGCCCCTGCAAGAAAACAGGTTGCAAATCCGCAACTCTGGAGCTTGGAAACGTACGGTTTAGAGGTTTTAGAATTAGTTGTACTTTACTCTTTCATCATCTCGTCAATCAGCGCATACAACTGGCTGCGGTCCACCACCTCCACAAAAGACTTGCCGGAGTGTCGGTTACTCACCACGTAAAGCGTGGGAGTGTGCTGCAAGTTGATTTCTTTGCCCAATTCTTTGTCGGCATTCACCAACGCAGCAAGCTTGCCATCGGGATCGACTACGAAGGGCAAATCGACTTTGTGCTCGGCGGCAAACTTCTCCGCATAGCCGCGCAGATTCTGCGGAGTCACTTCCAGTTGATTCGAGAAAATATAGTCCCGGAACTCATTGCCCAATGCCTTGGAGTGGGTATCAAAATAGCGCGCCAGGATAGCCGCGTCATACGACCAGCTATGAAAAGGCAACGGGAAATCGTGGCGCACGACGGGAATCTTGTAGGTTCGGGCGGCCTCTTCCACCAGCGGCGCAGCCCGGCGGCAATCGGGACACTGCAAATCTTCGAAGACCACAATGGCTACACGCGCGCCCTTCGGAGGCCGCAGCGCGGGATTCACAGCTGCCTGCTGCGCCGAGGCGGAAGAAAAAGTAGCCAATACCGCAAACACCAAACCAGACGCGAAAAGATTCCTGGAAATGTTTTTCATAATTCGCATGTCAGAAATTTTAAGAAATCTAAAGTGCGATTGCGTTACCCCGCCACTAACCGCAAAGCCGCGATGTACCACTTTATCCCTAATGGTAACTGAATCGCAGTCCTTCAGGTAAGGACGGCCGGAAGAACGTACGTCCAGAGGTGCAATGTCCGTAAACCCGCCGACACCGCCCCACCCGGCGGCAACGCGCTATAGTAAAAAGTGCGTCTGGATGAATCATCCTTCGTAAAGATTGTGAAACCTTTCCGTTTATCGCAGCTTGCACGCCTTGTCGTGGCGCTCATACTGGCCGTCGTATTGGCCCTGACGGCCTGCAATCGCGGGCGCCACCGCGTGCTCGAAGTAAACTATGTCTCTGCCGTCCAGGCCACGCTGCGCGATCAGGTTGCCACCATCTACAACCGGGTGGGGATCGTAAAAAATGGCGAACGCGTAGAAGTACTGGAGCACGAGAAGCGCTTCTCCCGCGTGCGCACCGCCAGCGGCATCGAGGGCTGGATCGAGCAACGCTATCTGGTGGATCAGTCGACCTACGATGGCCTGCAAAAGCTCACGCAAGACAACCAGAGCGATCCCATCCAGGCTCCCGGAGTTTTGCGCAATGACACCAATCTTCACCTCACGCCGGGACGCGAAAGCGAACATCTGTACCAGCTTTCCGCCGGAGCGAAGGTTTCCGTGCTCAAACGAGCCACGGCGGAAAAACAACCGGGAGCCGTGGTGCAGACGAAACCTGGCGGTAAGTCCATTGGCCCGGTACTAGAAGACTGGTGGCTGGTACGCGACGCGCAGAACCGCGTGGGCTGGGTGCTGGCTCGCATGGTCGATATCGATGTGCCGCTGGATATCGCCCAATATGCCGAAGGTCAGCGCTTCGTAGCTTTCTTCGTTCTCGACCAGGTACTGGATTCCGGCAAGGAGGGCACCGGAAAAAACGTTCCGCAATATTTATGTGCCATGACGGAACCGCGTGACGGTTTGCCTTACGATTTCGATCAGGTGCGCGTATACACCTGGAACGTGCGCCGGCATCGCTACGAAACTGCCTACCGCGAGCACGGCCTGAATGGCGTGCTTCCCGTGACCGTGACCAGCGAGAATTTCGATAAGGAAGGTACGTTGCCGGTCTTCATCCTGCGTGTCAAAGACGACGCGGGCAACGTGGCCGAACGAAAGTACAAGCTGAATACTCCGATTGTCCGGCGGGTTCTAGCGCCCGGCGAACAGAAAGAAACACCGAAGGCGAATCACCGGCGGCGCTGATCTCTAGCCCCTTGAGCAACGGCCCTTTGATTAGCGAGTTCTTCGATTAGCCCTTGATTCTTATCGAAGCTGCTCCAAGAATCTCCCGGCTCTTTGCCTCTTGAACGAATACCTCCCCGCGCAGATTTTCCGGATTCCAATCGGGACTGAATTTGACTAGGGCATCGCCGGAGAATGAAACCGAAGCATCCTGCCCCTGTGCAATCCCAATCTTGCGCAACGTTCGCAGCGTGGCAATGTGTTGCAGGACGCGTCCTGCGTTCTCTCCTCGCACCACCGACGAATGCAGCCCATCTTCCGTCACCGCCAGCCAGATTTCTGCCACATCCCCCCCACTGCTCCCCGCAAGCTTTTCCACCGACACATGGAAGCGTTGCCCGCCGTTCGCATCCGGTGAGGCTGCAGTAATCCGCACCTCCGTTTTTAAGTTTCCTGCCGCCTTCTTAATCTCCGCTTCCACTTCTCCGCGATTGTTGCCGACAAACTGGCTGCGGCCATTCACCACGGCTTCTGGCGTATACGGATCGTTTTTGAATACGGCGGCGTAGGATTGCTGCCGCTCCGTCCACTCCGACGACGAATAAGGATCGACCCAGCCGTCGTGATTCCAATAATCCACATGCTCTTCGAGAGCAATGATCTCGGCATCCGCAATCGGTTGCTGCTGCACCAATTTCTGCAGCAACAAATCAGCCGGCGGACAGGAAGAACAACCCTCCGAAGTGAACAGCTCAACTACCACGGGATTGCGGCCAGCCTCAGCGGCAGAAACTCGGGTCGTTCCATTGAGACTGACCGCCAGGAAAAATGCACCGAGCATCAGCCCGGCACCGAAAAATAAGTCAGGTGCTCGCATCGCTTTCATCTCCGCGCGCTTAGCATTGATGCGCACGACGGCGGAAAGTTACTCTCGCACATTCCGCAATGAGAGGTCTTACTAGCAGTGAAATCCCCTAGCAATAAAAGTCGGCGATGCTGGTCACTACTCGCTTTTGCTCTTCTTCGGTGAGTTCGGGAAACATCGGCAAAGCCAGCACTTCATCCGCAGCGCGTTCGGCCTCGGGGAAGTCACCTTTGCGGTCGCCTAGATACACGAAGCAAGGTTGAAGATGCAGCGGGATCGGATAGTAAATTTCGGTTCCAATTTTGCGCGCGGTCAGGAACTCACGCAGTTCGTCTCGCCGGTACGCGCGCACCACGTACTGATGAAAAACGTGGTGCGCCTGCTGGGACGTGTGTGGAAGTTGAATCGGAGAAGCATTCTCGCCTCGCCGATTTCCCGCTCCCGAGAGCCCGGCTTGGGCAAACAGCTGATCGTAAGTTGCTGCACGCTGGCGCCGCGCATCGTTCCATCCCGCGACATACTTCAATTTCACTCGCAGGATGGCGGCCTGCATCGCGTCGATACGGCAATTCCATCCAAACTCTTCGTGAACATAGCGGCGCGGGCTGCCGTGATTGCGCAACCGGCGCATGTGCGCCGCCATTTCCGGATCGCTCGTCGTCACCAGTCCTGCATCGCCGTAGGCGCTAAGGTTCTTGGTGGGATAAAAGCTGAACGCCGCGGAGACACCCATGGATCCTGCGCGGCGGCTCTTACCCGACTCGCTGGCCCAGCGCGCGCCAATCGCTTGCGCGGCATCTTCGATTACAGACAAATGAAATTCTTCGGCGATCTGTTGCAAGCGATCCATGTCGGCGCACTGGCCGTAGAGATGAACCGGCAACAGCACGCGCAGCTTGTCATGTGGACTGCTGCGCAGCAATGATTCGACTTTGGCGGGATCGAGATTGTAGGTTCGCGGATCAATATCGGCAAACACCGGCCGCGCTCCAGCCCTTACAATCGAGCTTGCCGAAGCAAAGAAGCTGAAAGGGGTGGTCAGCACCTGATCTCCGGGCTGCACGCCAGCCGCAGCCAGCGCCAGCCACAAGGCGTCCGTGCCGGAGGCGCAACCCACGGCGTCACCGGCGCCGCAGAAAGTCGCGATCTCCCGCTCCAGTTCTTCCACCTCCGCCCCCAGAATGTAGTGCTGCGACGCGCATACCTTCTCAATCGCAGCCAACACTTCCTCCCGCACCTGCAGATATTGGCGCTGCAAATCCAGCATGGGCACCGCGGCGAAGGCGTCAACTCCTGGCGACGGCGCATGGCCAGAGTATGGCTTAGAGGGTTCGGGATGGGTCGAAAATTTAGTCACAGAAACGCCGATTGTAGCAGGAAAGCAATCTCCTCCTCGGTGAGGTAAGGCAAGAGCGATGCAACTCGAACCCTTCGGGTTGCTATGGATACCAAAATTAATAGATTTCTCAACCCAGCCATTCAGTTTTTGGGGAAACACCTCACAACTGACGAAACAAAACATTGAAAACAATGGACGTATGTGTAGTTCTGTTTTGGAGCGTCAGTTGCATATATCACCTGCTCGGGGCGCAGTACACATTTCACTCGTTTGGTTCGCTGGCGCCACGATCAAAAGCCCACGTCGGGTGGCGGAGAACGTCCAGGTCCTCCCTAAATTAATGCGCGTCAGGAGAAACGCCATGAGGCAACTTGCATTGAGCTCTAAGCTCGCAGCTCTGGTTGTTGCACTATTTGGTCTAGTTGCGATCAGCACCAGTCTGGCCTACGGCCAGGCTATTGACGGTAACGTGGTCGGGACGGTACTCGATTCCCAAGGCGCAGCGGTTGTCGGCGCGCAAGTCGACGCCGTGAACGTCGCCACCAATGTGGTGACTGCCACCAAGACCAACAGCGCCGGCGAATATCGCTTCGATAATCTTCTGGTCGGAACCTACAAGATTACCGCGAAGATGACCGGCTTCAAGACCATTACCGAGCAAGTTGACGTGGAATTAAACAAGACCGGCACCCGGAACCTGACCCTGACTCCCGGCGCGGCCAGTGAGACCGTCGAAGTCTCTGGCGTTCCGCCGACCATCGACACCACGACAGCCCAAATCCAGTCTCTGTACGAGGCTCGGGAGACTCAGGATTTGCCGACCGCTTCTGTGGGACTGGGTGTCTTGAATCTCTCGTTATTGCAGGCTGGCGTAGGCAGTTCCGGTGGTTTGGGAGCTGGGACAGGTCCGAGTATCGGCGGCCAACGGCCGCGCGACAACAACTTCACGATCGAAGGTATCGACAACAACGACCAAGCCGTAACTGGCCCCCTGGTTTATATTCCGAATGACGCAGTACAGAACTTCTCGGTATTGCAGAATCAGTTCAGCCCTGAGTTTGGCCATTCCAATGGCGGCCAGTTCAATACTATCGTCATCAGCGGTACCAACAACTTCCATGGGCGTCTCTACGAATATTTCCAGAATCGAAACTTGAATGCATTGGACACTTCGCTGCGAAACGAAGGCATCACGACGCTGCCGCGCTATGACAATAATCGTTTTGGCGGGGAAATCGGTGGGCCGATCTTCAAGAACAAATTGTTCTTCTTTGCAAATTTTGAATACAACCCCATTGGACAGGCGGCGTCTCCTGGTTCGGTAATCTGCGCTCCCACCGGTAAGGGGTACACGACACTTCTGGGGATTCCAAATGTTTCCGCCAGCAATGTGCAGGGATTGCAAAAGTATGCTCAGGCGTCAGCCGTGGATACTACCGGAGCGTGCGCCCAGCCCACAGTCAGCGGCACCACCATCGAAACCGGGATTCTGCAGATTGTTGCACCAAACTATAACAATACACGGGCGCTGGTTACATCGATGGACTACAATTTGAGCGGCAAAGATCAAATTCGCGGGCGTTACATCTACAACAAGGTGGTTACCATTGACACTTTAGCGCAACTCGGCCAGTTCTATACGCCGTTCTTGCAGCCCTATCACTTGGTGTCCTTGAGCGAGTACCACACGTTTACGCCAGCGATCGGAAATGAGATCAGGGTGGGTTTCACGCGTACGGCGCAAAATTACGCGGTGCCGGGCGGGGCGCTGTCGAAGTTCCAGAATCTGGATGCCTTTCCCAATCTTGTCATTGATGAGCTGGGCGGTCTGAACGTTGGTCCCGATCCCAATGCTCCGCAATACGCGATCCAGAACAATTATCAACTGGTCGATAATTTGTCTTGGGTGAAGGGCAAACATACCTTGAAATTTGGAATCGAGGGACGAAAGAGAATTTCGCCACAGTTATTCGTTCAGCGCTCTCGCGGCGATTACGAATGGACCACCCTGCAGGGTTTCGCTCTCGATGACACCCCGGACACCATCGCTGAGCGCAGTTTTGGCAGCGCTGGATACGCGGGTGACCAGGCAGGCATCTTCTGGTATGGGAACGATATTTGGAAGGTCCGGCCGAACCTGAGTCTGAATATCGGGTTGCGCTATGAATACAGTTCCACCCCGTATGGTTGGACGCAGCAAGCGCTAAATAGCGTATCGAACGTGCCGGGTTTGGTCACTTTTGGTTCGCCGCAGGCACCAAAACATGATTTCATGCCGCGCATCGGCTTTGCTTATTCGCCGGGCACCAGCGGAAATACGTCGATCCGCGGTGGTTTCGGCTTGGGCTACGACGTCTTGTACGATAACATTGGCACGCTCGAGCGTCCACCGCAGATCGGTTCTACGACTGACTGCCCCGGAAATGCAGTGTGTCCGGCGTCTGGTTCATTCCTCGCCAGCGGTGGTATACCACCGGAGAATCTGAGCGGCATTTCCGTCCTTGATCCGGCGACTGCGAGAGCAAAGACTTCCGCATATTTGCCAGACCAGGTGAAGTACCCTTACGCGGAGTCGTGGAATTTCGGAGTCCAACACGTGTTCGGGTCGAACTATACCCTTGATGTTCGGTACGTAGGTAGCCGTGGAGTCGATTTGAACGTTCAGAGCCGCCTGAATTTCGTTCCTGGAGTTACTCCAGCCACCGCCGTCCCTACCTATCTTCAGGCTCCAACGCAGGCTGCGTTGAATGCGCTACCTAACGCTTGGGCACAATGTGATCCGACCGCATTGGTAACGCAGAACGGTCTGGCTGTCTGCCAAGGCCTCGCCCTGAGCAACACGGGCAGCGGTGCCGGTAATGCCGGCGATGTTCCAGGAACGTTGGCATTTGGCTATAACGATACCGGTGTTCCTCCAGGAGGGGGGTACGATCCAAACTGGCTCAATGCCGGATTCTCCGGAGCGGTTACCGCCTACGAGCCTTGGGGAGCGTCCACTTATCACGGATTGGCGACCCAGTTGAACCGGCGCTTTTCCCATGGGTTACAGTTCCAGGCGGCTTACACTTGGAGCCACACCATTGATAATAGTACGGCGGACTTCCACTCCGAAGATCTATCCCCGCGGCGTCCGCAAGATTTTCGAAACTTGGCGGCTGAACGAGCCAATTCAATTCTCGATCACGCCAACCGTCTGACCATTGCCACGATTTACGATGCGCCCTGGTTTAAGAGCAGTTCCAGCTGGCTGAAGAAAAACGTCCTCGGGAATTATGAGATCGCTCCCGTGTATACCTATGAGTCCGGCCAATGGGGGACCACCCAGAGCGCTCTGGATGCAAACCTGAACTACGACGCGGCCGGAGATCGAACCGTCTATAACGCTGCTGGTGTGAAGGGAACGGGAAGCGATGTTATCGGGCTAGTGGCTACCAGTGGGCCACAAGCGGGCAATATCGTCGCCTACCAGGCGGTGAATCCTAACGCCCAATACATTCTAGCGCAGTTTGGAACTATAGCGACGTCCAGCCGCAACACCCAGCAGACGCCGCCTATCGATAACATCGACATGACCGTAGCGAAGCACATCTCTATCAATGAGAGACTCAGGGTGGATTTCTTGGCCCAAGCATTTAACGTGTTCAACCATCCGCAATGGGTCACGGGGTCGCTTAATAACGTTAACTCGATCGGGGATGTAGGAGCTGCACAGAACTACTTCATCCCAACATCACCAACCTTCAATAATGCCAAGCTGAACTTTGCGAGCAACGCGCGCACAATGCAACTTTCTCTGAAGTTTGACTTTTAGCAGATTCCGTTCCTGACGGCGAGACGAGGAGGCCCGAAAGAGCCTCCTGATTTTTTGTGCTTTAACTTTTTCTTTTAAAACTTATTTCCCAAACATCGGATAGTGGCTGGCCGCTCCCATGAAGAACAGCAAAGGGATCGACAAGTAAGCGTTGGCACGGGAGCATAGAAAAGCCTGCCGGGCCATATATTTCGCTTTATCGGGCATAGGCGTGCCGTTCGCCGCATTGTCGCGCGTCCATTGAATCAACCGTTTCTGGATGCGCCAGATCACTCCCCAGACGTTGAGCATCATCACCCAGCCAATCCCGCCGCCAATGCCGATCGCCAGCAGGCGATTGCTTTCCCATCCGTGGCTATTCAGGCTAAGGAAGAGCCAGGCAGCAACCACAACCACCACTGCGTAGACCACGCCGATAAATGCGCCGTTATCGAAAATCCCCTTGCCTGGAATGAGGCACGCATACAAAATTCCCCAGACAATCGTCCAGATCAAAAAGAAAGTGCCCATGGCTGGGCCGCTGCTGGCATGGATGCCTTGTGCCATCGCGTTTTGCGCATCGGCCGCAACAATATTTCCCCAATAAGCAAGGCCGGCCAGCACCGTTACCACTGCGGACACGCGGAACCACCACAGCGCCCGCGTCATCAGCGCTGGCATCACTTTGCCCTTGGTTGCGGGATCCAGCTCTTTCATTAACGGAACGTTCACCAGATTGAAAAAGTACAGCAGTCCGATCCAGGTAATGCCCGCGAGGAAATGAATCCAGCGGAGCAGCATCAGGAAGTTGGTATTGACATCGTGCGGAAGAATGATTTGCGGTGCAAAATTAAAAGTGAAAAAAGTTGCCAGAGCGGCGCTTGCCATGATGCCTCCCAAAATTTCAAGGTGTTCCACGAGCCGGAATGCCCACGCCGGGGATTGTACACAACCGCACGAGGCTACGGGCTCTTTGGCCGGCGCCGCACTACAAGGCGTTCGCTACATGGTACAAAAAACAAGTTTGTAAAGTTCCCGGTTGAAAAGCGTTCAGGGACGCCGTATGGTACTCGCAGCTACCTGCCGGGGGCACGGCCTTGAAGACCGGGCTGTGACGGAGGCAGGGTTTCTCCCCCCGTGTTCCTTGTGTGGAAGGTCGCGAGGAAAACGCTGTCGTTTTGGATGTCCCGAGGCAATTGCTGAAGGTACAAGTGGATTAGCGCAGTTCAAAGAACCTAAGGAGATCGGCTATGGAGAGCAGCAAGCCGGCACAGAACATTCAGGATTCCTTCCTCAACACGGCCCGTAAGGAAAGATTGAGCATCACCATTTATTTGCTCAGTGGCGTGAAGTTGACGGGCCGGATTCGCTCTTTCGACAAGTACTCCGTGGTTCTGGAGGCCAATGGGCAGGAGCAATTGATTTTCAAACATGCCATCTCAACCGTGGTGATGGGGCGGACCGTACCGCATAGCGTGCACCCTGCGCATTCCGACGGGAAGACCGCGTCGACAAGCGGTACGACGGCGCAGGCCGCCAGCGCTTCCGGCACTGAAGGGTAAGGCGTCCAGTTATTGCGCAGTTCTCATCCCAAGAAGACTCGCGATCGTGCGTTCCTGGCCCGGCGTGTACCTCTGGGGGCGCAGCCGCCCGCGGCTACGGATTTGCGGGAGCGTGCTTTCTTGGTCGGACTCGACGTGCGCACCCGCGGCCGCAGCGGCGCAAAAGTGACTGCCCAGGCGCAAGCTGCGCGCGATGCGGCTTCCTCCGCTGTGTCTGATGAAAAAGTTGGTGTGCCGGCACACGCCTCCGCTAAGTCCGCCAGCAATAAGCCGAGCATTCCAGAATTCGACGCGGATGAATCACTGGCCGAACTGCGCACCCTGGCCGGGAGCGCTGGCGCCAATGTTGTGGGCGAAATTCTGCAGCGCCGCGACCGCCCCGACCCTGCGACATTGATTGGCGCGGGCAAACTGGAAGAGATCGCAGGCGCGGCCGCATCGGTAAACGCCGACCTTCTCCTCTTCGATCACGATCTCACCGCTTCTCAGCAGCGCAACATCGAAAAAATCGTCCAGCGCCGCGTAATCGACCGCACTCAACTGATCCTCGATATTTTTGCCCGGCACGCCCGCACCCGCGAAGGCCAACTGCAAGTAGAGTTGGCGCAACTGCAGTACATGCTGCCGCGCTTGGCGGGGCGCGGCATCGAGATGTCGCAACTTGGCGGCGGCATCGGTACCCGCGGACCTGGGGAAACTCAACTGGAAACCGACCGCCGAAAAATTTACCGCCGCGTCCGCCACGTGGAACAGCAAATCGAAAATGTGCGCTGCATCCGGGCCCAGCAGCGCCAGCGGCGGGAATCCGCACCCGTCGCGTTGGTGGCTCTGGTGGGCTACACCAATGCCGGCAAGTCGACATTGTTCAACGCGCTCACGCGTGCCGCTGTCCTGGCCTCACCGCGCATGTTCGCCACCCTCGACCCCACAATCCGCGCCGTCGTGTTGCCCTCAAAGCGCAAGGTGCTGCTTTCTGACACCGTGGGATTCATTCGCAATCTGCCGCACACGCTGGTCTCCGCCTTTCGCGCCACGCTCGAGGAGGTGCAGCGCGCATCGCTGATTCTGCATGTGTCCGACGCCAGCAGCCGGCTTTCCACCGAGCAGGACGCGCAGGTAGAAATCGTTCTGAAAGAGCTGGAAGTAGAAAAGAAGCCCCGCCTTCACGTGATGAATAAAGTCGATCTGCTGGATATCGAAGTTGCAGACAATCTACGCGACGATACAAAAACAGTTTACGTTTCAGCCGCCGAAGGCAGAGGACTGGATCGCCTGCTGGCCCATATCGACGGACTGATCGACGAAGACCCAATCAGCCGCGTGCGACTGCGCGTCCCGCAGAAAGAAGGAAAGATACTGGCCATGCTGGAAGCCAAGGCCCGGATTTATTCGCGAGCGTATAAAGATGGCGCGGTCGAACTGGACATTGAAGCGCCTCAATCGGTGCTGCGGCGAATAGGGCATTCGGTAATAAGCGATCAAAATTTAAATGGGCCGGCAACCAAGAAGCGGTGACATTCCTTGGCTATCGGCCCATTCGATCCTGAATTGGATCGGAGGTGATACTTGTATGCTAATCCTCCTGATTGGGAAGTCAAGGGTTAGTTGCAAGTTTTTGCAAGCTGCGAATCAGCAGCCGATGATGAATTTCTTTTCATTTTCGCTCTCTTCTCCGAACCGTCAAATCGCCTGAGTTTCCGCCCCGTTAGCATTGACATAAACTCCTTCGCACGTTAGACTTAACAGTTTTCAGAGCCCTCATTTTCCTGTACAGAGCTAGCCATGGATCAAACGCTACGACAATTAGGCGAATTACTGCTCGGAGCGGTGCCGACTGTAATCCTGATGGGCTTGCTTTACGTGCTCTATACAACCATCGTGCACAAGCCCCTGGGACGTGTGCTCGGCGAGCGACGCAGCAAAACCGAGGGGGCGGTAGAAAAAGCAAAGGCTGACATTGCCGCAGCCGAGGCGCGGACGTCCGAATACGAACTGCGGTTGCGGGAAGCGCGCGCCACCCTGTTCCTCGCGCAAGAGGCGCGGCGAAAGGCCGCTCTGGATGCGCGTACTGCTGCAATGAACGAAGCTCGCGCTCGGGCCCAGGCTCAGGTTCAAGCGGCCAAGGCGGACATCGAGAAAGACCGCGAAGCCGCGCAGACCGGTCTACAGGCTCAGGTGCAGAGCTTGGCGTTGGAGATTATTCGGCGCGTGCTGGAGCCGGCCGGAGTAAGCCGTTGACGATTTTGCTGATGACTTACACAAAAAAAATCGCTCGCGGAATTATGCTGACCCTACTCGCGGCAAGCTTTGTAGGTATCACAGGGGCGGCGGGCGCGCAAGATCAACCTGCGTCTCCCGCGAACCGCCAGCAATCGGATGATTCTGCCCGCCAACCGGGCTTCGCTCAGCAACTGACGCGCGAAACCAGGGAAGCCGCGGGAGAAGATAAAGAAGAAAAAGACAAGGCCTCGTTCAAGCAGTCAGGCTCGGTGCGATTCATTGCGAATAAGCTGGGGATCAGCACGGAGACTGCTTCGTTTTTGTCCTTCCTATTCAACTTCGCGGTGATCGCCGTAATATTAATCTGGGCGACGCGCAAGCACTTGCCCGGCGCATTCCGCACACGCACCGCCGCGATCCAAAGAGCGATGCAGGAGGCGCAAAAGGCCAGTGAGGAAGCGCGGCGAAAGCTGGCGGAGATCGACTCTCGGCTGATGCGGCTGGATGGCGAAATTGGCATGATGCGCAACGCCGCGGAAAAAGAAGCAGCCGCTGAGGAAGCACGCATCCGCGCCGCGGCTGAAGAAGATGCGCGCAAGATGCTGGAGTCGGCGCAGCAGGAAATCGCAGCCGCGGTAAAAGCGGCGCGGCGTGGACTCACGGCGTACGCCGCCGAGCTGGCGGTCGGCCTGGCGCAGAAGCAGATTCGCGTGGACGCCGCCACCGATCAGGCCCTGCTGCGCAATTTTGCCGGACAGTTGGGCGCATCCTCCGAAAGCTCAACCGAGAACCACGAGAGGGGCACGCAATAAGGAATGGCTTCCGTTGCCAGCACGTACGCACGCGCCTTCGCGGACGTAATTCTCAAGGCGCATCTTGATGTGGAGCGCGCCGTGGCTGAGCTGCGCGCGATTGCCACCCTGTTGAACGAGAGCTCGGATTTGCGTCAGGTTTGGGAGAATCCCGCGATCCCCGTCGAGCAGAAGCGGCGGGTGCTGGATGTGATTGCGCAGCGCGACGGGATTTCCAAGCAAGTGCGTAACCTGGTCGCCGTCTTGATCGACCATCGCCGAACGCATTTTCTGAATGCGGTCATCCGGCAACTGGAGAAAGAACTCGACGCACGGCTGGGTTTCGCGGAAGCCGAGATTACCAGTACTCGCGAGCTCGATGAGACAGAGAAACGCGAGTTTGAGCAGCAGGTAGCAAAGGTGACCGGCAAGAAAGTCCGTGCGCATTACGGCCGCGATGCTTCACTGCTGGGTGGCGCGGTGGTTCGCGTCGGCAGCACGGTTTACGACGGTTCCATAAAAGGGCAGTTGGAAAGAATGAAGGAAGCTATTAGCTCCTAGCTTTTTTTAGCTGGCAGCTGGCGTTCAAGAGCTGATTCTATGGCACAGATCAAGGCAGACGAAATATCCAAGCTGATCCGCGAGCAGATCGAGAACTACGAATCCAAGATCTCCGTGGACGAAACCGGCACCATCATTACCCTCGGCGACGGCATTGCGCGAGTCTATGGACTCGACAAAGTTATGGCCGGTGAACTTCTTTCCTTTCCGCACGGTGTCGCCGGCATCGCCATGAACCTGGAAGAAGACCAGGTCGGCGTGGTGATCCTCGGCGAATACACTGAGCTCAAAGAAGGCGACGAAGTCAAGCGCACCGGGCGCATCATGAGCGTGCCGGTAGGTGACGCCATGATTGGCCGCGTCGTCGACTCTCTTGGCCGGCCCATCGACGACAAAGGTCCTATTGCCACCGACCAGTTCATCGCTCTCGAGCGCCTGGCGCCCGGCGTCATCGATCGCCAGCCCGTGCGCGAGCCCATGGCCACTGGACTCAAGGCCATCGACAGCATGATTCCGATTGGCCGCGGCCAGCGTGAATTAATCATCGGCGACCGCCAGACCGGCAAGACCGCCGTGGCACTCGATACCATCATCAATAGCAAGGGCAATAACCTGATTTGTATTTATAACGCGATCGGTCAGAAGCGCTCGTCGATCGCGCAGGTCGTCAAAATTCTTGAGGATTACGGCGCGATGGAATACACCATCGTGGTCGCTGCGTCAGCGTCGGAACCCGCTCCCATGCAATATATTTCGCCGTACGCGGCCACTGCCATCGGCGAATACTTCCGCGATTCCAAGCGGCACGCGCTGGTCATCTACGACGATCTTTCGAAGCATGCTGCGTCCTACCGCGAAATTTCATTGTTGCTTCGGCGTCCGCCCGGCCGCGAGGCTTATCCCGGTGACGTATTCTATCTTCACTCGCGATTGCTGGAACGCTCGGCCAAGCTGAGCGACAAGAATGGCGCCGGCTCGCTCACCGCTCTACCCATCATCGAAACCCAGGCCGGCGACGTCTCCGCCTACATTCCCACCAACGTGATTTCGATTACGGACGGGCAGATTTATCTGGAGACGGATCTGTTCAACCAAGGCGTGCGCCCCGCCGTGAACGTAGGGTTGTCGGTAAGCCGGGTAGGCGGCAGCGCGCAGATCAAAGCCATGCGACAAGTTGCCGGAACGCTAAAACTGGAGCTCGCCCAATACCGCGAACTGGCAGCCTTTTCGCAGTTCGGCAGCGACCTTGACAAAGCCACGCAGGCGCAACTCAATCGTGGTCAGCGCCTGGTCGAAATTCTGAAGCAAAATCAATTTTCGCCGCTCCCGTTCTCTAAACAAATTCTGATCATCTTTGCGGGCACCGGAGGGTTCCTCGACGATCTCCCGGTAAATCAGGTCCGCGATTTTGAAAAAGTGCTTTACGAGTACGTGGACGCAACCAATGCTGGCCTGCTGCGCGCAATCATGGAGAAAAAGGTTCTCGATGACAGCCTGAAAGCGCAACTAGCGGACGTAATTAAACAGGCGAAGCAGCAGTTCGTATCGTCGCATGAAGCAGTGGCGAAGTAAGTTCTAAGCTTAGCTCTGGCCTTGCTAGAAGCTAACCGCTAGCAGCTGATTTTGAATGGCAAACATTCTCGACATCCGGCGCCGTATCCGCAGCGTGGTGAACACGCGGCAGATCACCAAAGCCATGAAAGTGGTTTCGGCAGCAAAGCTGCGGCGGGCGCAAGAGCGCACTCTGGCGGCCCGTCCCTATGCCCAGATGTTGACCAACGTTTTGAAATCTCTGGTCGCTCGGACTGAAATCTACGATCTCGAGACTGGCGAGCCCAAGCATCCTTTGCTGGCGCAGCGTCCGGAAAAAAATATTCTGCTGATCGTTGTCACTGGCGACAAAGGATTGGCCGGCGCCTTCAGCGCCAATATCACCAAAGCTGCCAGCCGGTTCATTGAGTCGAAGGCGGAAAAGAATATTGACATTGAGGCCATCGGACGCAAAGGGCGGGACTTCCTGCGCAGGCGCTATCCCGCGGCTCGGGTGCAGACCCGTAGCCTTGCCAACGACGAGGAATCTACCGAAACTCGCGCAGCCGCTGGCGAGCGCGCCGGCGCGATACAGATTACCGGGGAGCACGTCGGCGTTCTCGGCAAGCTTGATTTTTCGCAAGCGCGGACTTTGGCCGAGAGTGTGATGGGGCGTTATGAGCGCGAAGAGATCGATTCGGTTTATCTGGTGTTCAACGAATTCAAGTCGGTGATCGCGCAACGGCTTATCGTCGAACAGATTCTTCCCATCGAGCAGGTGGGCGAACAGGTTGTGCGCCTCGCTGAAGAGATGACGGAAGAAGAAAAGAAAAAGGCCAAAGAGGCCGCGATCAGCGCCGGGGTTGGCCTGCGCGGCGAGAGTCCGGCCGACAAAGTTGCGGAGAAGTTTGGCACCGCCGATGTGGATTACATCTACGAGCAGCCGCCGGAAGAATTGTTCCGCGCGTTACTGCCGAAATACGTCAGCATCCAGATTTTCCGCGCGCTTTTGGAATCAGTGGCCGCCGAGCACGCCGCGCGCATGACAGCGATGGATTCCGCCACCAGCAACGCCACCGATATGATCGATTCGCTCACCTTGGCGATGAACCGCGCACGCCAGGCGAAGATCACGAAAGAGATCATCGAAATTGTCAGCGGCGCGGCGGCGATGTGAGGAGAAGCAATTAGCAATTGGCATTTAGCAAGTCGAATTCGTGGGAAACGAGCGCGGTTGCAAATTGCTAATTGCTAGCTGCTAACTGCTAATTTTGCAGCGAGCTAAAAATATATGCCAGAAAATATCGGACATGTAATCCAAATTGCGGGCCCGGCCGTGGACGTGCAATTTCACGAAGGCCACCTTCCGCCTATTTACGAAGCCGTTCGCGTAGTAAGCGACGGCTTCACTGTGCCCAATCCCGTCAATGTGATTCTCGAAGTCCAACAACACCTGGGCGAAGGACGCGTGCGCTGTATCGCGATGGAGGCCACCGAAGGTATGGTGCGCGGCATGAAGGCCATCGACACCGGCGGACCAATCTCCGTTCCCGTCGGCCGCGGCACGCTGGGACGCGTGATGAATGTAATCGGCGAGCCCGTCGACCAGTTAGGGCCGATCGAGTACAAGGAGCGAATGCCGATTCATCGCCTGGCACCGGCGTTCGACGAGCAAGCCACCACGGCGGAAATGTTTGAGACCGGCGTGAAAGTTATCGATCTGATTCAGCCATTTTTGAAAGGTGGCAAGATCGGTTTGTTCGGTGGCGCAGGCGTCGGCAAAACCGTCGTCATCATGGAATTGATCAACAACGTTGCCAAGCAGCACGGCGGATACTCCGTATTTGCCGGCGTAGGCGAGCGGACCCGCGAAGGCAACGACCTCTGGCTGGAGATGACAGAATCCGGCGTGATCAAGCCGGGCGAACCCGCGCACTCGAAAGCCGCGCTGATTTACGGCCAGATGACCGAACCCCCTGGCGCGCGCTTGCGCGTGGCGCTGACCGGGCTCACGGTCGCGGAATATTTCCGCGACGCCGAAGGCGCGGACACTTTGTTGTTCATCGATAACATTTTCCGCTTCACTCAAGCTGGGTCGGAAGTCTCGGCATTGCTGGGCCGCATGCCAAGCGCGGTGGGTTACCAGCCGAACCTGGCCACGGAAATGGGCGAACTGCAGGAGCGTATTACCTCCACCAAGAAAGGCTCGGTCACTTCGGTACAGGCAATCTACGTCCCTGCCGACGACTTGACCGATCCCGCGCCCGCCACAACTTTTGCTCACCTTGACGCCACTACCGTGCTCTCCCGCGCCTTGACCGAGATTGGAATTTATCCCGCGGTCGATCCGCTGGCATCTACCTCGCGCATTCTCGATGCGCGCATCGTTGGCCAGGAGCATTACGACGTCGCGCAACGCGTGAAAAAGACGCTGCAAACGTATAAAGATCTGCAGGACATCATCGCGATTCTCGGTATCGACGAACTCAGCGAAGATCAAAAACTCACGGTGGCGCGCGCGCGAAAGATTCAGCGTTTCCTATCGCAGCCATTCCACGTGGCCGAGCAGTTCACCGGCGCAGCAGGGCGTTACGTCAAGATTGCCGACACCGTGAAGGGTTTCAACGCGATTGTCGAAGGTAAATACGACGACATCCCCGAGCAGGCGTTTTATATGAAAGGACCGATCGAAGAAGTGCTGGAAGCCGCAGAGAAGATGAAAGTGGCCGCGTAAATCAAAACCGCGCAGGCCCGATGCCCGGAGCCGCGCTTACTATGGCAAATACTTTCCAACTCGAGATCGTCACGCCGGAAAAGAAAGTGGTCGACACCGAGGCGACCGAAGTTCAGATTCCCGGCAAGAACGGCTATCTGGGCGTATTGCCGGGCCATGCTCCGATGATCACCGAACTTGCCGTTGGCGAAATCACCTACCGCGCCGGTGCGGAAGAGCAAAAGCTCGCCGTGGCTTGGGGATTCGCCGAAGTGCTTCCCGACAAAGTGACCATACTTGCTGAAACCGCGGAGCGTCCTTCCGAGATTGATGTGGAACGCGCACGCAAGGCCAAAGAACGCGCCGAGCAGCGCCTGACCAGTGGCGACACAAACGTGGACGTAGAGCGCTCGCTGAACGCTCTGCACAAAGCCGAGACGCGGCTTGAAGTGGCAGGCAAAACTGAATAGAACTCTGATTCTCGTTCGCGGTGACGAATGCGACTTTTTCCGCCTTCCATTTTTTCTCTCTTGTTCTTCCTCGCAGCTTTCTGCGCCGCTCAAACAAATAAATCTTCATCGCCTGCGTCTTCTCCGGCTCCGCTAGTTTCTCCCGATGTGCACGCAGATGGCAGCGTAACCTTTCGCTTCCCCGCGCCCAATGCGAAAGTAGTGGAGCTCGAGCGCGAAGGCGCGGAGCCGCAAGCCATGCTTCAGGACGATCAAGGCGTCTGGAGCCTGACCACAGCTCCGCTTGCCCCCGACTATTACAGCTATTCCTTCATTGCCGACGGCGTGCGTCTGATCGATCCCGCAAACCCGCTAATCACCCCGAATCTGCTCTCTACCGCAAGCGCCGTTCATGTTCCCGGGCCGCCATCGCTTCCCTGGGAGGTGAATGACATTCCACACGGGGAAATCCATCATCACTTCTACAAGTCTTCGGTGGCCGACGACGAGCGCGATTATTACGTTTACACTCCGCCGGGTTACGATGCCGCGCGCAAACGCAAGTATCCGGTTCTCTATCTTCTTCACGGATTCAGCGACGACGCCAGCGGATGGACTGCCGTCGGCCGCGCCAATGTGATTCTCGACAACCTGATCGCGCAGAATAAAGCGAAGCCGATGATTGTAGTGACGCCGCTCGGCTACGGCACTATGGATTTTGTTCGTCTCGGGTGGGGCGCATGGAATCACCCGGAACTGCGCGATGCGAATTTCAAGAAATTCACTGAAGCCCTGCTCACAGAGGTCATGCCGCAGGTCGAAAGCGAATACCGAATCGACAAGAATCGCAACGCCCGTGCAATTGCGGGACTCAGCATGGGCGGCTCGGAGTCACTGCTCACTGGGCTAAATCATCTCGACAAGTTTTCCTGGATCGGCGCGTTCAGCTCCGGCGGCATTCCCGACGATTTCGAAAAAGATTTTCCTGCTCTTGACGCGAAAACTAATGATCAGATTAAGCTCTTGTGGATCGCATGCGGCACCGACGACCATCTGATCACCATCAACCGCAATCTCCGCGAATGGTTGAAGGCCAAAGTTGTAAGTCACACCGACATTGAAACTCCCGGGATGCACACCTGGATGGTGTGGCGAAGGAATCTGGCGGAGTTCGCGCCGCTGTTATTCCGTTGAGACAGAATCGTGGCGCGCACGGTAGCTACGGTACGTTTACCGACTCCCGGTCCTCCGAGGCCACACGCTTCACTGCCGCCGTCCGCTCTAACTTATCCCAGGCAAATCTCCGCCCTTCAAGCGCACGCTTCAGCGTTTTGAAAAGCACTACCGAAAATAACTGACGGTAAGCAAAGCGCTGCAACCACACCTGACTCAACAGCCACACGTCTTCTTTATCATCTGGCCTTCTTCGCTCCAGCGCGAATGCGAGAGCCGACGCCAGAAAGTCAATCACCAGGAATGCGAAGAAGAACGCGACCAGTTTGTGAAAGCTGGCCGGGTCCGTGGAATCAGGATGAAAGTGTTTCTGGACGAAATACCAAAGTGCCCCGAAGGCGAACATGATATCGATAAGTGGCGATACCAGCGGCAACAGAATCTGGAAAATCACAATGTTGGGCAGTGCCACAAAACCCAGAGCCCCTTTTCGGGCGAATACTCCACTGTGTTTGTAGACGGCTTGCAGAATTCCAAATGACCAGCGAAAACGCTGACGCATCAGGCCGTTGGCATTGGTCGGCGCTTCGGTGTAGGCCAAAGCCATGTCTTCATATTCCACGCGGTAGCCCCGTCGCAATAGAGCCATGGTGAGATCGGCGTCTTCGGCGACGGTATCGATCTGATAGCCCCCGGCTTCGCGAACTGCGGAAACCCGCCACGCTCCAATCGCGCCCGGCACCACGCTGACCGCACCGAGTACATCCAAAGCGCGGCGCTCGAAATTTTGGCTGGTGATGTATTCAAGAGCCTGCCAACGCGTCCACAAATTTACGCGATTGCCCACTTTGGCGTTGCCCGCGATAGCGCCGACATTGGGGTTGATGAAATGCGGGACCAGGCGCGAAATGGCGTCACTCGCGATGATCGTGTCGGCATCGATCCCCACAAAAAGTTCGGCATCTTGAATATGTTCAATGCCAAAGTTGAGAGCCTCAGCTTTGCCGGCGTTTGGTTTGGTGAGAATGAGAACTCTTCCCGCGTCTTCTTCTGCGAAGAAGGCGGAACGCGCCACCTCAAGCGTGCTGTCCTTGGAACCATCATCGATCACGATCACGCGCAGATTGCGATAATCGGAGTTGAGCGCGGCGCGAATCGTGCGCACGATAACTTTTTCTTCGTTGTAGGCAGGAATTAGAACAGCTACTTTCGGTCGATAGGATGCCACTTCCGCCGGCTTGCCGAAAATCTTTTCACGGAGCCGATCGTAGATGGCAGCGGTGCCGATGAAAAGCAGCCGGCCGGTCATGAGCAGATCGCCGACAAAAAATATCCACGTAATCAGAATGATGCCGGCCTCGAACAGCCAAAAGCCCAGCCCATCCAGGCGCGCCGCCCATCGCTCTCCGGTGCTCAAGGGCGCCATCACGTCGGCTCGGGTCTTGCCGAACAACTGAAATACCGGGACCACCGAATACCCGCGCGCACGAATGCCATCGATAATCATAGGCAGCGCACGAACGGTTTCCGCACGATTGCCGCCGCCATCGTGCAGCAGCACGATGTTGCCGCAACGCAAATCATTGAGTCCGCAGGGCGGCAGGTGGGCTAATACGTAAGAAGAAATTTCTTCGGCTGTGTGCCGCCGCGGCTTGTCGCTCCAATCGTTGGGATCGATCCGGTTACCCACGGTGATGTAGCC
>JBAVQD010000025.1:0-40600 GCA_049693675.1 Candidatus Sulfotelmatobacter sp.
GAATGAGTTTGCCCAAAGTGTGCGGAAACGTTTTCCCCAACCAGGGACCACACGCGAAAACATAAAGATCCGCTTGGAGCCGCGAACCATCCGAGAGCGTGAGACGGCGGACAGGCGCGCTCTCTAGACCATCGCTCGATACCGCCGCTGGCCGATAGACGCCGCCTTGAATCACGAATGCATCGACCACTGCCTGGCAACTCAGGCGAGCATCGAGATATCCACACTCTGGTTCGTAAATTCCCCAGTAGACATCCTCGAAGTTGATTTGCGGCCAGCGTTTCTTCATTTGTGAAGCGGAGAGTTCGTGAAATTTGATTCCTGCTTCGCGAAGCGTGGGCGGGGATCCACGCTCGAATTCATCATGGCGGCTGCTGGCCATCCACAGAACCCCAGTGCGATGCAGGAATTGCCGTTTCCAGCGCCGTTCATATTTTGCCCAGAGTTTGAGCGCGCGTGCGGCAAGGCGCGTATAGGGCTGATCGGGGCCATAGGTGCCGCGCATGATGCGAGTTTCGCCGCCGGAAGAAGCGCGCGAGTTTCCTGGTCCCCATGCGTCGAGCAGGGTTACGCGGGCTCCGCGCTCGAGTAGGTGCAGCGCGGTCCAACCACCGAAGGCACCGGCTCCAACGACTGCGACATGTGGTTTCGATTTCATGGGGAATGGTTTCGCAGCACAAAAGTTTGAGAATACGCGCAGATGCGGGGGGAACGGAAGATGCGAAGGGAGATTCCGGTCCGGTATACTCTTCCGCGATGCATCCAATCATGAAAATACGATTCTCGGCCACAGTTCTATTCATCGCCGTAGTAAGTTCTCTCGTCTGCACTTCCCTTTTCGCGCAAGACTCGACTCCCCCGACTTCGCGCGCCGCCGCGGTTCTCGATTCCATGCCGCGCGCCAAGAGGATCAGCGATGTTGCGCTCTCACCGGATGGAACTCAGGTCGCATACATCGTGGATAAGAAACTCACTGTCACAAGTGTTGGCGGTGCATCCTCCAAGACGATCGCCGTAGAAGGTGGCCTTGCGATACGAAATGCGACCTGGTCTGCCGATAGTAAGCGCATGGCCTTCATCGCCGATCTTCCCGGCGACGTTCCTTCTGCGCAGATCTGGACCGCAGCCGCTGATGGCAGCACTCCGGTGAAGCATGTGGAGTTGAAAGGGTATGTCCAGGCCCCGCGATTTTCTCCGGACGGTTCAAAGCTCGCCATTCTTTTCATTGAAGGTATTCCCCGCGTTGCGGGACCACTGCAGCCGATGACGCCGCTCGCGGGCGTCATCGACGAGAAAATCTTCGAGCAGCGGATTGCAACCATCGACCTGAGCACCGACCATTTGACCCAAGTCACACCGGCCAACGTGTATGTCTACGAATACGACTGGACGCCCGATGGCCAAGGTTGGGCAGCGACTGCGGCTCACGGCAACGGCGACGCGAACTGGTGGATTGCCCGTCTCTATTTAATCGACGCCCGCAGCGGCGAGATGCGCGAGGTTTATAAGCCGAAGCTGCAACTCGCCGATCCGCGAGTCTCTCCCGATGGCAAGAACATTGCCTTCATCGAAGGATTGATGAGCGACGAAGGTTCTACGGGAGGCGATGTTCATGTTGTTCCTAGCGCGGGAGGGACTGCGAGAAATCTGACTCCTGACATCAAAGCCTCCCCGTATGCCCTCGCGTGGGCTACCCCCGACCGAATAATTTTCGGCGAAAACGTAGACGGAAACTTTGGGTTTGCCAGCTTGGACACGAATGGCGGCGCGATCAAGACATTGTGGACCGGGCCCGAGTTAGCCCGTCCTGCCAGCGCCGCTTGGTTATCATCCGCGGCGAATGAAATCACGACAGCGATTGTGCGGCAATCTCCGAGCGCGGCGCCGGAAGTGTGGGCGGGGCCGGTGGGAGATTGGAGCCAGCTCACGCATCTGAATGCCGACTTGAAACCGGCATGGGGCGAGATGAAGAACGTGCACTGGATGAACGGCAGCATGCGGGTTCAGGGATGGTTGATGCTGCCCAAGGACTACGACCCCGACAAAAAGTATCCGCTCGTAGTTAGCGTGCATGGCGGGCCGTCCGCGGCCTGCGCGCCACTGTGGGATGAGCGCAATATGGGGCCGCTTTCGGCGATGGGATACTTCGCCCTCTGCCCGAACCCGCGCGGCAGCTACGGTCAAGGTGAGGCTTTCACGCAGGGCAACGTAAAAGATTTCGGAGGCGGCGATTATCGCGACATCATGGCAGGAGTCGATCTGCTGGTAAAGCAGTATCCGATTGATCCCAAGCGCATCGGCGTTCGCGGGCACAGCTACGGTGGATACATGACGATGTGGGCCGAAACTCAGACCCACCGCTTTGCGGCCGCAGTGGCGGGCGCGGGACTCTCCGATTGGTTGAGTTACTATGGGCTCAACGATATTGACGAATGGATGATTCCATTCTTCGGCGCATCCGTGTATGACGATCCCGCGGTTTACAACAAGAGCGATCCCATGCACTTTGTTAAAGCGGTGAAAACTCCGACGTTGATTCTGGTGGGCGACCGCGATGGCGAAGTTCCAATGGAACAATCAGTCGAGTGGTGGCATGCGCTGACTTATTTTCACGTACCTACGAAACTTGTTGTGTATCCGAACGAGGGCCATATGTTGATCAGGTCTGCTGACTCTCGAGACTATTCATTGCGATCGCTGGAGTGGTTTGAGGAATGGTTCGGGAAAGCGCATTAAGAATTCCGGGACTGAAATTCGATATTAGAGTTCTCCGTTTTCTCGTCAGTGATCTTCTTAGCGCTATAATTGCGCGAACTCATGCCTCTAGCCTCTGGCACCAAGCTTGGTCCCTACGAAATCCTCAACCCCCTGGGGGCAGGCGGTATGGGAGAGGTGTATCGCGCCAAGGACACTCGCCTTGATCGCACCGTCGCCATTAAAGTTCTGCCTTCGCATCTTTC
Organism: Candidatus Sulfotelmatobacter sp.; assembly: GCA_049693675.1. Classification (GTDB taxonomy): domain Bacteria; phylum Acidobacteriota; class Terriglobia; order Terriglobales; family Acidobacteriaceae; genus Sulfotelmatobacter. The sequence goes on from JBAVQD010000025.1 coordinate 2,961, forward strand.
GTCCGATCCGGAATTGAAGCAACGCCTGGAGCGCGAGGCCAAAGCCATTTCCGCGCTGCAGCATCCCAACATCTGCACGCTTTATGACATCGGCACACAGGACGGCACTCAGTTCCTGGTGATGGAATACCTCGAAGGGCAGACCCTTGCCGAGCGCCTGGTGAAGGGCGCGCTGCCTATCGATCAAGTTTTGAAGATTGGAACAGAAATCGCACAGGCTCTGGAGAAAGCGCATCAACAGGGAATCATTCATCGCGATCTGAAGCCGGCGAACATTATGCTGACCAAAGCGGGCGCAAAGCTGATGGACTTTGGTCTGGCGAAGCCCAAGATTTCCATCGCGGCGGAGGCCGTCGGCCCGTTCACGCCTTCCACTCCGACCGTGAACCTTGCCTCGCTCACTGCAGCGGTGTCGCCGCTGACGCAGAAGGGTTCGATCGTCGGAACCTTTCAATACATGGCGCCCGAACTTCTGCAGGGTGCGGAGGCCGACGCCCGCAGTGACCTGTTCAGTTTCGGATGCGTTCTTTACGAAATGATTACCGGGCGCCGTGCGTTTGAGGGCAAATCGCAACTTAGCGTGTTCAGTTCGATCCTGGAAAAAGATCCAGAGCCAATCAGTGCCAGCCAGCCGCAAGCGCCGCCGATGCTCGATCGCGTGGTGCACGCGTGCCTTGCTAAGGATCCGGTTGACCGCATCCAGTCGGCGCACGACGTAGCAATGGATCTGCGCTGGGTCGGCGAGTCGACGATTGCGGATTCCAAGCTCGAATCTGAAACGCCATTTACGAAATTTAACAAGTCATGGGCGGCCTTGGCAGGCGTGATTGTGCTCGCATTCGTCGCGCTCGCCGGATTCGCCGGATACCGCTGGGCGAAATCTTCCGCAGATTCATCATCACTTCATGCCCAAATCCCGCCCCCGGACAAATTTTTTCTGGACACCACGGGTGACGCCGGCGGCATGCCCGTGTTGTCCCCGCAAGGGGACAAGTTGGCTTTCGTGGCTCACTCCGGCGAAGCCAAGATGCTGTGGGTCCGCGCACTCAACGCCGACATGGCGCAGCAACTCGAGGGCACACAGAACGCGATGCATCCTTTCTGGTCGCCGGACGGTCGCTACATCGGATTCTTTGCCAATGGCAAACTGGCAAAAATTGCGGCCTTCGGCGGTCCGGTGACGGTGTTAGCCGACGCTCCTAACTCGCGCGGCGGAAGTTGGAGCGCCGACGATGTGATCGTGTTCGCCCCGGATTTTCTGGGAGGGCTGTCGAAAGTAAGCGGGCAAGGCGGCACAGTCGAGCCAGCAACTTTGATTGAGAAGACCAAGCATGATACCCATCGCTGGCCCTGGTTTCTGCCCGATGGCAAACACTTTCTTTTTCTCGCCACCAGCCACACTGGAGGCGATCCCACGCCCAACGGAATCTACTACGGCTCGGTGGACAATAAAGAGACTCGCCAGCTCGTCACCAGCGATTCCGCAGCGCAATACGCTTCTGGGTATTTGCTCTATCGCTCTAATACCGCTTTGGTCGCTCAACCGTTTGATCCAGAATCAGGCACGCTCTCGGGATCGGCGATTCCGCTGTTCAATAACCTTCGCGACGACGTCGGTGTGTGGCGCAGTATCTTCGCGGTATCACAGAACGGACTGATGGTGTACCAGCTGGGCAATGCCGCCTCCGCGAAAAGCAAGCTCGTCTGGTTCGACCGCTCGGGAAAGGCTTTGGCTGACTTCGATCCAGGTGAGAGCACGATCATTGATCTTCGCCTTTCGCCCGATAACAAGCGAGTGGCGTTTGCCAGCGGGACCGGCATTTGGACGCTTGATCTTGTGCGCAAGACGAAGACGCGTATTACGTTCGACCCGCAGATCGTTCAGGAACCTACCTGGTCGCCCGATGGCAAAATGATTATGTTCTCCGCGAGAACGGCCAATGGCGGAGGCAATGTCGAAATTCGCTCCAAGGCCGCCGACGGCAGCGGAGCTGAAAAAACATTGATCGCCAAGCAGAATAACTACCATTACCCGGCATGGTCGCCCGATGGAAAGTACTTAACTTATATGAGGGGCGATGGGGAGAAAATGGTTTCCCTTTGGATGGTCCCCGTCGCCGGGGACGCGAAGCCGGTAGCGATCGTGCAACCACCTTCCGCGCAATCCAACTTCTACAGCTATCGGATTTCACCCGACAGCCGATGGGTAGCTTACGTTTCGGACGAATCCGGAATGCAGGAGATCTACGTCACGAGTTTTCCGGAAGGCAAAGGGAAATGGAAAGTATCGTCGAGCGGCGGGGCTTATCCGGCATGGCGTGCAGACGGGAAGGAACTTTTCTATCAGAATCTTGCCAATGATTTTTTCGCGTGCCCGATCGCTATGAAAGGATCGGAGATCGAAGTCGGCACTCCCCAGCGTCTGTTCAACAGCAGCTCGCCCGGAATCGGCATATCGTTTGATGTCTCCGCCGACGGGAAGCGTTTGCTCATCAACCACGCTGAAGAAGGAGCCCAGGCTCCGCTGCAGTTGCTCACGAACTGGCCGGCGGAATTAAAGAAGTGACTGCGCGCGATGAGCGGAAACGTCGGAGCTCGACTGACCGTTCGGTTCACTAACCTCCTTGACAGGACCCCACTGCCTTCCTAGAATCCAAGCAGCGCGGGCGCTTTGCGTCCTGAAGCTAAGTTTTTGCATCTAAATTAGTTAGCTGGAACCTGAATGGCCGAAAGCTTCGCCGGCTTTGCATCTCATAAACATGCCTTCTGATCCTAACATCGGCAAGCGAGAGCGCGAAGTTCTCACCGCCATCGTGGAGACTTTTATTTCCACGGGCGAGCCGGTTGGTTCGCGGACCCTTTCGCGCTCAAATCGCGAAGGGCTTAGTCCCGCGACGATCCGGAATGTTATGGCCGATTTATCGGAGGCTGGATTCCTGGAACAGACGCATACTTCGTCGGGACGCATTCCGACGCCCGAGGCCTACCGCTATTATGTGGAACATATCTCCGGAACGGCCCAGCTTGCCCCGCAGGAGCAGAGCATGATCTCCGAATCGCTGGCTGATATCAGCGATGTGCAGGAGTTCATGGAACGTACTTCGCGGGTGCTTTCGCTGATTTCAAGGAATGTTGGGGTCACCGTGGCCTCCAGCGGCACCAGGAATGCGCTGGAACATGTTTATTTTTCGCGGCTGGGAGATCAGAAGGTGCTGGCGGTGCTGGTAACGCGTTCCGGGCTGGTGCGCGACCGCGTATTGCGGCTGGAGCTGGCGCAAAGTGAACTCGATCTTGCGGCTCGTTACATCAATGAGAATTTTCGCGGATGGACGATGGAGTCAATGCGCGCCGAACTGGCGCGAAGAATCGAGCAGGAACGCAGCGAATACGATCAGCTGATGAATTCCATCGAGCAACTCTACAAACAGGGTGCGCTCGCCGCAGAGGCGGGAACGCAGGTGGTGTTCGTAGAAGGCGCGGCCAATCTGGTCACTGGGCAGGAGGATCGTCAGCGTCTGCAGGAGATGTTGAAGACTCTCGAGGAAAAAGAGAAAATCGCGAAACTTCTCGGCGCCTATCTGGACGTAAAGCAGGAAGCGGTGAGAGTGGTCATTGGGCTGGATGACGCGATTCCGTCGATGCAGAACTTTGTTTTAATCGGAGCCCCGGCGCGCTCGGGAAGCGACATGGTCGGGTCGCTGGCAGTAATCGGACCCACGCGGATGGACTATCAGCACACCATGACCGCAGTTTCCTACATTGCGCGCCTGTTCGACAAAATTCTGAATGAATCGGAGTAACCACGTTTTTTATGAGTAAAGCAAACGGCAGATCAGAAGTGGAACGATCGGAAGCAGAACGCTCAAAAGCGCAGAGAACGGGGTTGGATTTGGAGCATGAACTCCCAGCGCCGGGCGATGATACAGAGAATGAAATAAATCTGGCGGCGAGCGCGGAATCTGCGGCGCCTGAATCGGAGTTGCAAAAATTAAGAGCGGAGCGCGACTCGCTGCTCGATCGCCTAGCGCGCATGCAAGCCGAGTTCGAGAACGTCAGGCGCAGGAATATAAAGGAACAGCAGGATTTTCGCGATTACGCTGCCACAGATGCGATCAAGTCTTTGCTTCCGGTGCTCGATAGCTTTGAGCGCGCCCTGCAGGTGAAATCGGAGCCGGCCGACTTCCGCAGCGGAGTCGACCTGATTTACAAGCAGTTGCAGGCTGCGCTCGCCAAGCTGGCGGTACAGCCAATTGCCGCTAAGGGTGAACGGTTTGATCCCCATTTCCACGAGGCAATTGAAATGGTGGAAACTTCCGACGCGCCCGACCATCATGTAATTGAAGAGTTGCAGCGTGGCTACAAGTTCAAAGACCGGCTGCTGCGTCCTGCCATGGTCAAGGTGGCCAAAAATCCTGGAAGGTAAGTTCCAACCTCAGCTTTATTTCTCATGAAGGAGAGGCGTCAATTCTGACCACGAACGCAAAACGCGACTATTACGAAGTGCTTGGCGTAAGCCGCACGGTAACCGAAGTTGAACTGAAGAGCGCCTACCGGAAGCTGGCCATGCAATGGCATCCTGACCGCAATCCGAACAATCCGGATGCGGAGGAGCGTTTCAAGGAAGTAACCGAGGCGTACGCAATTCTCGCGGACTCTGATAAACGGTCTCTCTATGATCGCTACGGGCATGCCGGAGTAGGTGGTGCATCCTCCGGCCCTGCGGGTTTTGATCCTACGGTATTCCAGGATTTCGGCGAGATCTTTGGTGAGTTCTTCGGGTTCGGAGATGCATTCGGCGGCGGACGCCGCCGCAGCCGCGTACAACGCGGCGCGGACCTGCGCGAAGACATCACTCTGGAGTTTGAAGAGGCTGTCTTCGGCACCGAAACGAATGTAACGGTTCGCCGTCACGAGGCCTGTGAAGATTGCCACGGCTCGGGGGCAGCGCCAGGGAAAGGTCCTACTACTTGCAAGTCCTGCGCCGGTCGCGGACAGGTGCGATATCAGCAGGGCTTCTTCAGTATCGCGCGAACCTGCCCCGCCTGTCAGGGAGCCGGCAGCGTGATCACTGATCCCTGCCCTAAGTGCAAAGGAGAAGGCAGGCTTCTGCGGCAGCGACAGGTAGACGCCAAGATTCCGGCAGGGGTCGAAGATGGCACACGAATCAGGTTTACCGGCGGCGGCGAGGCGGGTCCGTTCGGCGGCTCGGCCGGTGACCTTTATGTTGTGTTGCATGTAAAGGAGCATCCATTCTTCGTGCGCGAAGGAAATGATTTGCACTGCGCAGTTCCACTTTCGGTGACGCAGGCTGCGGTGGGTGCGGAGATTAAGGTTCCCACGCTGGAAGGCGAGCACACGCTCAAGATTCCGGATGGAACTCAGCCCGGTACAACTTTCCGCGTTCGCAATAAAGGCGTGCCCGTGCTGAACGGTCACGGCAAAGGCGATCTCTACGTGGAGGTGCGCGTGCAGATTCCCACTAAGCTGAATAAGCGGCAGAGAGAACTGCTGCAGGAACTCGAGACTACGGCCAAGGTGGACAACCAGCCACTGGTGCGCTCGCTCCTGGGCAAAATGAAAGATCTGTTCGATTAAGCACGAACCGATACTCTTAATCTTGAAAGTCAGGGTTGCGCAGCAGGACGCGTTCGGAGTTTCACGAGTGCCGCGCTATCGGTTACCTATGCCCTGCCAACCGCCGAAGTCATGACCCGCCGTCGCTGGATTGCTGATGAAGTCTCCGGAGATCACGCCGCCCTGGTCGGGGAACATGCGGATCATCTGGTCCGCGTGCTGCGTGCTCGCGTCGGCGAAGATTTCGATATAGCCACCGGCCAGTGCGTTCGCCGCGGACGAATTACTTTGGTGGAGGCCGACCGCGTCGAGTTCGAGTTGAGCGAAATAATTTCTGCCACTCGCGTGGCTGACATCACCCTGGTTCTTGCGGTATACAAATTTGATCGCATGGAGTGGGCGATTGAAAAGTGTACCGAGCTCGGTGTCTCGCGGATCGTGCCGCTGATCTCTCGCCGTACGAATTCACATCTGGCCGCCGCGTCTGGAAAGCGGGTTGAGAGATGGCAGCGCATCGCGCGGCAAGCGGCGGAACAATCCCGCCGGAGCTCCCCGCCAGAAATCGCAGAGCCTGTCAAGCTTTCCGAGGCGTTGAATCTTTCCCCTGGCCTGCGAATACTTCTGTCTGAAGCGGAAAATCACACGTTGTTGCGTGAGGTGTTGATCCAGGAAAACTCCAGTAGTGGAATTGTTCTGGCGATTGGCCCCGAAGGCGGATGGACGGAAGAAGAACTTCAAGCCTTTCAGCAAGCCGGCTGGATACCGGCGTCGCTGGGAAATACAATTCTCCGCGCCGAAACCGCTGCCATCGCGGCGATGGCGATTGCGGCTTCCGCGCTGTGCTCTCTCTGATTTTCACAGTCCGCGTATTTCTGTACGCGGTGGTATTCTGAGCCCCAATGGCTGTTCCCAAAGTTCAATCTCATCCAGCTCCAGTTCTTCCCGATGATCGCCAGCGTGAAGCCATCGAGCATGTTCAAGGACCAATGCTGGTAGTGGCGGGTGCTGGAACCGGAAAAACTTCTGTGCTGATTCACCGCGTTGCGCGCCTCGTACAGCAAGGAGATGCCAAGCCCGAGGAAGTCCTTGCGCTCACTTATACCGTGGCCGCCGCGGGCGAGATGCGTGACCGGGTCAGCAGCCTGCTGGGCAAGAAGATTCATTCGGCTACATTTCATGATTACTGTAATGCCCTGCTGAAGCGAGCCAAGAGAGACTTCGACGTGCTCGATGAAAAGGATCTCTGGATTTACCTTCGCAAAAGAATTCACGAGCTTCGCCTCGAACATTACGTCCGTGCGGCGAATGTTGGACAGTTTCTTGATGATTTATTGCGCTTCTTAAACCGTTGCCATGATGAGCTGGTCACGCCGGAAAAATATGCGGAGTACGTCCAGCGCCTGGAGCGTGGCGAATCGACCGTCCCCCGAGTCGCCAAGTCGAAAGAAAAGTTGACCGATGCTGAGGTGATCGGACGCTGCCATGAAATCGCCCGCGTGTTTGCCACTACTGAGCGCTGGCTGCGCGAAGAAAACTACGGCACCTTCAGCCACATGATCACGCGAGCCCATGAGTTGCTAACGACTGATGTAAAAGTGTTGGAAGAGGAGCGCGCGCGCGCCCGCTTCATTTTGGTTGATGAGTTTCAGGATGCCAACTTTGCGCAGATCCAGATTCTGGCGGCTCTGGCGGGGCACGATGCTAATATCTTTGCGGTCGGAGATCCGGACCAGGCGATCTACCGTTTTCGCGGCGCATCCAGCGCGGCATTTCATCTCTTCCGTCGGCAATTTCCTGAGAGCAAGCTTGTCGTTCTCGGCAAGAATCGTCGATCCACAACTCCGATTCTGCAGAGTGCCTTCGCGGTCGTCGATAAGAATCCGGCCGTCTTTCGGGCCGGCGAACCCGGAGCCTTCGCCTATCGCCGGACTCCATTGCAATCTGCGCGGGAAGAGGAAGCGATTCGTCAGGGGAAACTCCTTCCCACATTTCCCGTTGAGGCGATCTCGTTTAACTGGCGGGATGCTGAGGCGCCAGATGTAGTTCGTATCATTGAAGAAACGCGGCGCTACGCGAGGTGCAAGTGGAAGGATTTCGCCATTCTCTACCGTTCTCATGTGAACCGGGATGACGTCGTGCAGCATTTGGCCGAGCACGAAATTCCATTCACCATTGAGAACATGGATGTGAGCGACACGCCCGAAGTAAGGGATTTGTTTGCGTGTGTTGCGACCGTGGTCGATCTGAGTTCCGATGCAAGTCTGTTTCGAGTGGCAGCATTGCCGCAGTTTGAGGTGGATCCCGAACAACTTCGCAGTGCGCTGCGGGTGATTGCAAAAGAGTCCAAAGATGGAGTCGTGATTCCGCTGGCGTCGGTTCTGGATAGCGTTGTCGGTGGTCCGGCCGTGTTGCAATGTGTGCGCCAGGCGCGGGAAGAGGTCGACCGCAGACAGGCGAAAGCTCGCGCCGCGATGCAGTTGATCGGAAAGCAATTCGGTCTCAACCTCGATTCGCCGGTGATGCAGGCCGCTCTGAAGTTTGTGGCTGACTGGGAGCAGAAGGCTACAACCAAAAATGGGGACTTGCACGAGTGGATCGAGTATCTGAGTTATTTTCGCGAAGCCAGCGGAACCATTCCTTTAGCGTCGAACGACAGTGAGGATGCGGTGCGCCTGATGACAGCGCATGGCGCGAAAGGCCTGGAGTTCTCTCACGTTTTCATCCTGCGTGCTACCAGTCCGTCGTTTCCCGCCAGTTATCGGGAGAGTCTGGTGGAGTTTCCGCGCGAGTTGCGCGATCCGGATTCGGCCGTGGGGGGCGATGACAAGACGCTGCATGATCAGGAAGAGCGCCGGCTCTTTTATGTCGCGATGACCCGTGCCCGGGATTCATTGCACATGTACGGAAAGCAGGGGATCGGGCGCGACAAAACGCCGGCGGGCTTCCTGCGCGAACTGATCGGCAACAATGATTTACAACGATGCCTCAGGGCGCGGGCGGCGCTGCCTTCGCAACCCGAGTTGATTGAGATTGCCGCGGTTGCAGACCCTGCTGTTAACGGAGGCTCCCACTTGCCCGCGTGGCTGGAACTGCCGGCGATTGATGGACTGGACGCCAGGCTGAGCGCCAGTGCCATCGAAACCTATGAAACTTGTCCGTTGCAGTTCAAATTCGAGAGGGAATGGAAACTCTCGCGGCAGCTCCATGCGGCGGTGCAGTACGGGGCCGCGATGCACCGGGTATTGCGTACGTATTATGACTCGGTTCGTCTGCGCAGAACCAAACCGGACGACGAGTTACTGCAGCAGTTTAGTGACGACCTGCTCTCGACTGGAATTCAGGATGATTATCAGCGCGACCTGTATCTGAAGCAGGGCCTGGAACAACTACAAGAGTTTCTCGCCGGATCACGTTCGGCGATACCGCCCGAGGTTTTACATACGGAAGAATGGTTCGACGTGGAGATTGCCGGGACCAAGCTTACCGGACGGATCGACCGGATGGATCGCGCGCTCGACGGCAGCGTGGTGATCGTCGACTACAAGACCGGCAAGGCGCGGTCGCAGGAGGATGCCGACGAGAGTCTGCAGCTTTCCATCTATGCCATGGCCGCCGAGCAGAGGTGGGGATACCGCGTCAGCGAATTAGTGTTCCATAATCTCGAAGGAAACATTCCTATCGTATCGAAACGTACAGAGTTTCAATTAGAGCAAGCTCGAGAACGAGTGCTGGCTGTGGTGCGCGGCATCGCGGAGGGAAACTTCAAACCGAAGCCCGATTTCTACTGCAACTTCTGCGCATTTCGCGGGCTCTGTCCGGCAAGGGAAAAACGTGCTCCGAACATTAGCCTGAACGCTGGAAAGAGTGCAGCAAGGGCACTTGATTGATTTGCGGCGTCGCTGAGAACTTTGGGACAAAAACTTAGGGGACGCTTTTGGCGTCCCCCTTTGACTTCATACTGACTGCTTAATGCTTCTTTTTCTTCTTTGCCTTTTTCTTGGTTGCCATTGGTTCTATTCTCCCTTCCATTTTCATGGAAAAATCTGCAACGATGTTTTGTTGCAACTAAATGAAGTATTCAGTTAATGAAAAATGAAGTCAAGAAAAAAATGAACGTAATGTGGCGATTGATGCTGTACCAAAGTCACAGAGCAGAGAGCGTTAGCGACAAAATCTCGTCGGCACGGCAATCGAATCTGCCTGATATGCGACTCGCGCGCGGCAAGAAGCCGTCCGACGCTCTTCGCTTCATCTGCAGATTCTTCCCGGGGCGATAAGCGAGCATCGCTTAGACAACCACGCGGAAGTTGATCGTTTTTGGGTTCTGCAGCATCTATAATGAAGTTGCGAATCTTCGCGGGAGCATGATCTATGGCGGGTTTCGACGATGTTGTCATCATTTCCGGTTGTCGAACGGCGGTAGGAAAATTTCAGGGAAGTCTGAGCGATTTGAGTGCTTCGCAGTTGGGTGCGGTCGTGGTGCGGGAGGCGGTGAAGCGCGCCGGATTGAAGTCCGATCAGATTGATGAGTGCATCATGGGCAACGTCCTCCCCGCAGGACTGGGACAAAACCCTGCACGTCAGGCGGCAATCTTCGCAGGATTGTCTCCCGCAACAGGTGCCATGACAATCAACAAAGTTTGCGGCTCCGGACTGAAAGCAGTGGCTCTCGCGGCGCAAGCGGTGCAAACCGGAAACAGTTCTATCGTCGTCGCCGGTGGCATGGAGTCGATGACAAACGCTCCTTACCTGCTCCCGCAGGCTCGCAAGGGATACCGGCTGGGCGATGGCAAAGTGATCGATTCCATGGTCCACGACGGGCTGTGGGACATTTACAACGACTATCACATGGGCGTTACCGGTGAGAACGTCGCCGAAAAATATGGCATCACTCGGGAAGAGCAGGATGAGTTCGCGGTCAACTCGCATCGCAAGGCCATCGCCGCGTGGAAAGAGTGTCGCTTCAAATCGCAGGTCGTGCCGGTAGAGATTCCCGCGAAGAAGAAGGGCGAAGCGCCGATACTTTTTGAAAGAGACGAATCGCCGCGCGAGGATACGACCATCGAAGCACTCCGCGCTTTAAAGCCCGCATTCAAGAAAGATGGAACGGTAACCGCAGGCAACGCGCCAGGAGTCAATGACGGCGCCGCGGCGGTAGTCGTAACCAGCGCAAGGCGGGCGAAGGAACTCGGCGTTCAACCGATGGTACGGATCGTGGCACAGGCGACCAGCGGAGTCGAACCGAAATGGGTGATGATGGCTCCCGTCGATGCGGTACGAAAAATCTGGGAAAAAACGGGATGGAAAAACGAAGACGTCGACCTCTACGAACTCAACGAAGCATTCTCGGTGCAGGCGCTGGGGGTCACACGCGAGCTGGGGCTGGATCTCAACAAGGTAAATGTAAATGGCGGAGCGGTGGCCATTGGCCATCCCATTGGAGCCAGCGGCGCGCGAGTGCTGGTGACTTTGATTTATGAGATGGCGCGGCGGAATGCGAAGCGTGGAATCGCCGCGCTCTGTCTGGGCGGAGGCAACGCGGTTGCGATGGCAGTGGAAAGAAACTAGCCGCTCAGGTTCAGACGAAAGAATCTGACTAGGCAGGGTCGAAAGCGTTTGGAGAAGCAGCGGCCGGCAGCGAGACTGTAAATGCTGAGCCGCCTCCCGGGGCGTTCGCGGCCTCGACTGTTCCGTTGTGCTCCTTCATTACGGATTTGCAAATGCTCAGACCCAGGCCCGTTCCCCGTCCCGGCCGCTTCGTCGTATAGAACGGATCGAAGATGCTGGGGAGAATTGCGGCCGGGATTCCGGGACCGTCGTCCAAAAAACTCGCCCATACCGAATTCCCCGTGGTTCCCAAACGGATGCGCAACGTTCCGCGGTCACGGCTCTCACGAATGGCCTGTTCCGCATTCAAAATCAAGTTCAAGAAGATCTGCATCAACTGGTGAGGATCGCCCTGAACATAGGGCAGCCCCGGCTCGCGCACGAAGTCCACGGTGATGTTGTTTTTGCGCAGCGAATAGGAGTGGAGGTTAAGCGTGCGTTCAACGATCTCTCCCAGGTTGACGCGCGTCTTGCCCGGTGTGGGCGGAGTAGCGAAGTAGGTGAGGTTGTGAACAATTTCGGCCGCACGGCGCGCTTGCTGCTGCAATATAGCAATCTGTTTCCTGGCGGCGTCGGTAGTCTGGCTATCCTGCAGAAGTTCGCTCACGCCGAGGATGCTGGTGAGAGGATTATTCAATTCGTGAGCCACGCCACCGATCATGGCTCCCATGGCGGCCAGGCGTTCGCTCTGCACCACCTGCTGCTCGAACTTCTTTTCCCGGGTAATGTCTCGGACGGAAATGATGACGCCGGCCAGTTTGGAATCGGCGTCGAAAAACTGGCTGGCTGAAGCGCGCATCGTGCGCCCGCCTCCGTCGCCGCGGCGCGCCCCATATTCGGCGGATCCGAATCCTTTGCTGCCGCCAAGCACGTCACGATAGAGCTCCAACAATTCGGGAGAGTGACGCTGAGTCTCGGAAATCTTTTTCCCCAACAATTCTTCCGACGGGCACTCGAGCAACTCACGAACTCGGGGACTTACGAAGGTATAACGCTCCTCTAGATCGACAACCAGAATAAGATCGGGAAAACTCTCCAGCAGCCGGCGGCTGAATTCCTCCTGGCGCGCCACCTGGCGCTCAAGTTTGCGCCTCTCCGTGACGTCCACCAAAGTGCCCTGATACCGAATCAGCTTGCCAGCGTCATCCCATACGGCGCGAGAAGATTCCAGAAATACGGCGGCGCTTCCATCCTTCTTGCGGAGCGTGATCTCTCGGGCACGCACCCCACCGCGATCATCGGGTGCCCGGCCCAGGATCGCCGGTTGTTGGGGATCCAAGTTCAACTGCGCAGGCGCGAGAGCAAGCAGTTCGGCTTTTGTGGCATAACCCAGAATACTGACGAGCGCGGGATTAGCATCCAGCAGTTTGCCATCCGGCGTACTGAAATATGCGCCTTCCTGCAGCGTCTCAAAAAGTTGGGTGAAGCGCAGCTCCTTCTCATGTTGCTCGGTGACGTCGCGCCCAAGCACGCTCACGCCCGCAACTTCGCCGCTTTTCACGATTGCATTCAGGACGCAGTCGAAATAGAAGGGCCGGGAATTATTCTTGAACCGCAAGCGCACCGTCCCCGCCCAGTGCCTCTTGTCCAGAAAGCGTACGAGTTCTGCTTCCATGGTGGCACGGGTGGGCTCTTCGATAAACTCGAAGAATTTCTGTCCTACGATCGCGGTATAAGGAAGTCCCACCAGCTGACTGACACGTTTGTTGACGGTGCGCAAAGTGCCGTCGAGCGACACGGCGCAAGCCGCATCGTCGATCGAGTCGATCAGCTCTTTGAAGTTGCGCTGCGAGCGCGCAATCATTTCGTTCAGTTGATCGAGTTGCTCTTCCGAGGGGGCTGCGCCTACATGTTGCTGCAAATCCTCCAGCAGTACCTTGAGTTCGCCGACTTCCTTGCGGCGTCCATAGGCATAGACGGCCAGCAGTACCGACAGAACCAGTACGCCCACCGCCATCGGGCCGAGGTGGTAAGGCAGAGCTTCCAATCGCTCCCATGCCAGCACCGCAAAGCCGGTCGCCAACAACACCATGAAAAGCAGGATCCATCGCCAAAGCTGAGATTCCTCGCGCTCCAGATTGCGCGGAGGGCGGGAACGCCGAGAACTTCCGGAAGAGGCCTGCATCATTAGGGGGTCAAGCTACGGAGCGAATAAATTATCGATCAACGAACCATCGTAAATTATACCGACCGCGCCGCAAGAATCATCAGGCCATTGCACAATGTTGGTTACTAACGATCCACAGCCTGCGGCTGTGACATCGATCACTGCGCTGCCGCGGTTCGGGCGCATACCGTAGATATTCCCGGATCAGGCCTTCGTGTGCCGATTCTGGCTCTATAAGTTTCCCCTCACAATCGATGCTCTACAAGACTCTCAGCGCCGCGGTGTACGGCATTGACGCCAATATTATTCAGGTGGAGGTCGACTGCTCGGGTATCAAGACTGACCAGGACCACTTCCACACCGTAGGCTTGCCTGACGCGGCAGTCCGAGAGAGCCGCGACCGGGTCCGTGCCGCGCTGAAAAACTGCGGCTATGACATTCCTCCCACCCACATCACGATCAACCTCGCTCCTGCGGATATTAAGAAGGAAGGCTCCGGCTTCGACCTGCCTATGGCACTGGGAATCGTGGGCGCCTACGGTGGGTTGACGCGAAAAGAGATCGACGACTGTCTCTTCGTGGGAGAGCTGTCGCTGGACGGGGGCGTTCGCGGCATCCGGGGCACGCTGCCGATTGCCCTCGAGGCCCGCAGCCGCAAGATTTCCCGCCTGGTGGTTCCTGAGGCTAACGCGCGTGAGGCCGCCATGGTGGGCGGAGTAGATGTTTATCCGGTGCGTTCGCTGCTGGATGTAATCCACTTCGTGAACTCGGGCAATGGAATCGCTCCGCTGAAAGCCGATGGCGATGCTTTGCTGCGTGAAAATCAGGAATTTCTGGTCGATTTCAAGGATGTGCGTGGCCAGCAAACGGCCAAGCGCGCCATTGAAATCGCGTGCGCCGGAGGCCACAACATATTAATGATCGGGCCGCCCGGCTCGGGTAAGACCATGCTGGCCAAGCGCATGCCGACCATCCTGCCGCCGCTCACTTTTGAAGAAGCGCTCGAAACCACCAAGATTCACAGCGTGGCGGGAGTGCTTGACCCAGGCAGCGGACTCGTCGGAAAGCGGCCGTATCGCTCGCCGCACCATACAATTTCGGATGCCGGCCTGATCGGCGGCGGCGCAATTCCGCGACCAGGCGAAGTTTCCCTGTCTCACAACGGATTGCTGTTCCTGGATGAGCTTCCGGAGTTTCCCCGCAATGTCCTGGAAGTGCTGCGTCAGCCTCTGGAAGATGGGACGGTTACGATTTCACGGGCGGCCATGTCGCTGATGTTTCCCGCGCGCTTTATGCTGGCTGCGGCCATGAATCCCTGCCCCTGCGGTTTCCGCAACGACCGCACCCGTGAGTGCAACTGCACCACGCCCATGATCCAGCGCTACATCTCGAAAATCTCCGGCCCGCTGATGGATCGCATCGACATTCATATCGACGTCCCAGCCGTGAATTACAAAGAGATGCGCTCCACCAATGAACCGGAGTGCTCCGGAAAAATTCGCGACCGCGTCATCCGCACTCGCGGAAAACAACTGGAACGCTTCGCTTCATCCCGCGAGAAAATCTATTGCAACGCGCAGATGTCATCCCGCCACATTCGCACTTTCTGTGAGCTTTCCGCCGACTGTGAACGCTTGCTGGAGCGTGCCATGACTCAGCAGGGACTGAGCGCCCGGGCTCACGATCGCATCCTGAAAGTCGCACGTACGATCGCTGACATCGAAGAGAATGCTTCGATTGAACCCAAGCATATCGCCGAAGCCATTCAATACCGGTCGCTGGACCGTACTTACTGGACCTAAGGTTCGGTATGGCTGAGTCGAGGTCTTTTACCACGAAGGACACAAAGTCTCACGAAGGAAAGCCTCCAGGCGCGAGCGCCAAGTCTTTGACTTCCATGCGAGCAGACCCTACTATGTTTTGATCGGAAATTTTCCGCGTGATCGACGAGAACATCTCTCACTATCGCATTGCCGAAAAATTAGGCGGCGGAGGTATGGGTGTCGTTTATAAGGCGGAAGACACTCAGCTGGGCCGCTTCGTAGCGCTCAAATTTCTTCCCGATGATCTTGCGGAAGACTCTCAGGCCCTGGAACGTTTTCGACGAGAGGCCCGGGCTGCCTCTGCCCTAAACCATCCCAACATCTGCACGATCTATGAGATCGGGAAGCACAACGCCCAGTCCTTCATCGCAATGGAGTTTCTGGACGGGCTAACCCTGAAACACCGGATTACTCATCGTCCCCTCGAGATTGGACTCCTTCTTAGTCTGGCGATTGAAATTACCGACGCGCTCGATGCTGCCCATTCCAAGGGAATTGTCCATCGCGACATCAAGCCGGCGAACATATTTGTAACCGAGCGTGGCCGCGCCAAAATTCTCGACTTCGGGCTAGCGAAAGTAATATGGGACCACAAGATCGAAGCGGAAGCTACTGCTGGACCTACGGTCGTTCGTCCCGAACAGTTGACCTCGCCCGGCTCTGCTCTGGGAACTGTGGCGTATATGAGCCCAGAGCAGGCGCTCGGCGAAGAACTTGATGCCCGCTCCGACCTTTTCTCTTTCGGCGTGGTGCTTTATGAGATGGCTACCAGCCATTTGCCATTCGAGGGGAATACGTCTGCCGCAATCTTCAATGCGATTCTGAATAAGCCTCCTATTGCTCCTGTCCAGCTGAACCCCGAACTCCCGCAAGAACTGGAGCGCATCATTAACAAGGCCTTAGAGAAGGATCGCGATTTGCGCTACCAGAGTGCGGCCGAAATGCGGGCCGATCTTAAGCGACTGCAACGGGACTGGCATCCATCCTCGCGGCAAATGGCCGCCGTAAAGCAGGCCGATGCGTCGCCGGCACCGGCCCCCGCGCAGCCAAGCGCTAAGACCGCTGCCGTCCGAACCGGCATGCCCTTGCTGGCGGTCACTGCTATCGTCATGCTGATCGCCGGAGCCATTGCGGGGCTCCTCATCGGCACCAGAACCGCCTCTGGACCCGTACCCACTTTTCACGAGCTCACCTTCCGTCGCGGAGCTCTGACCGCTGCGCGCTTTGCCCCTGATCCGCGCTCGGCTATCTACAGCGCCTCGTGGGAAGGCAATCCGCAATCGGTTTACATAAGCTCGCCGAACTCCACCGAATCGCGCGACCTCGGGCTTCCGCAAACCGAAGTGCTGGCGGTTTCCTCCGCCGGACAAATGGCCGTTCTGCACCACTTCCGCGTCGCCGACAATGCATTCACCTACGTAGGAACGCTGGCGCAGCTCTCGGTGGGTGCCGACGCTCCGCGTGATCTGCTGGACAATGTCGAGGCTGCGGCTTGGACTCCCGACGGCACCGCTCTGGCGGTAGTTCACTCAGCGGGGGGCAAGGACCGTCTCGAATATCCCATCGGAAAAGTTCTGTATGAGACCACCGGCTGGATCAGCGATCCTCGTTTCTCTCCGCGGGGCGACCGCATCGCTTTCATCGACCATCCACTTTTGGGCGATGATGGGGGAGTCGTCAGCGCGATTGATCTGAATGGCAAAAAGTCTGACCTCACCGAACGCTGGGCCAGCGCTATCGGTTTGGCCTGGAGCCCTTCCGGCGACGAGGTTTGGTTTACTGCCACCGCCACCGGGTTCAGCCGCTCCTTGCGTGGCGTTACGCTCTCCGGGAAAAC
Organism: Candidatus Sulfotelmatobacter sp.; assembly: GCA_049693675.1. Lineage (GTDB taxonomy): Bacteria > Acidobacteriota > Terriglobia > Terriglobales > Acidobacteriaceae > Sulfotelmatobacter. The sequence goes on from JBAVQD010000025.1 coordinate 19,909, forward strand.
CCGCGAACTGCTCACCGCTCCCGGAACGCTTACTCTGCACGATACTGGAACTGGCGGCCGCGCCCTCATCTCGCGCGACGCCTTGCGTGCTGGCGCAGTCGGCCTGGTTCCCGGCGAAACCAAAGATCGCGATCTGAGTTGGCAGGATTGGACTGTGCCTTCGTCGCTTTCCGAGGACGGCAAGATTCTCCTGTTTACCGAGGCGGGGGAAGCCGGAGGCGGAGATTACGCAGTATTTGTTCGCGAGACCAGCGGCACCTCCGCAGTCCGCTTGGGCGAGGGTAGCTCGCGCGCCCTCTCGCCGGATGGGAAATGGGCGCTGGTTCAACGGCAGAACATGTCCCCGCCCGATTTCGTACTACTGCCAACCGGGGTAGGTCAACAACGCGCTTTGCCGACGGGAAACATTATTCCTCGCGATGGCAGGTTCCTGCCCGACTCTAAGCGACTGGTTTTCGAGGGACACGAGGAGGGCCACGGCTCCCGGCTCTTTATCATGAATCTGGATGGCGGTCAGCCCCGCGCCATAACCCCGGAAGGTTTTCGTTTACGCGGCGCAGCGCTCTCCCCAGACGGCAAATTCATCGTTGCGATCGGCAATGACGGCCTTTATCTACTGCCTTTGGAGGGAGGCCAGCCGCAATTGATTTCCGGCTCGGGCCCGGGTGATCTGCCATTACACTGGGAAAATGACGATCAAATTCTGTTGATCGGAAACCGCGGCGAAACCGCCTGCCCAACATTTCGTTTGGACCTCAAGACAGGAACCCGCACCCCCTGGAGATCCTTCAGCCCAGTGGATACTGCTGGAGTAGTGGCATCCTCCTGCCCTTTGCTGAGCGCCGATGAGCAGCACTACGTCTTCGGCTATACCCGCAGCTTGTCTGATTTGTTCTTGGTGGAGCACCTGAAGTAGAGGTTTAAGCGAAATCCCTCGCCCCGCTGGTGAAAACGCGGGACTTCGCGATGGCGCCAAGCTGACTTCTTCTCGATATGCACACCACCGCCCGGTCAGACCGCACCGTAACCCCCCGCTGGTGTCATTGACCCCATCCCTCCAACATGCTATAAATGGCCGTTTTGCACTCGTACGTTTGAAGCAGAGTTCTAATGTGCTTCGAGCGTGCAAGGCGCAAAATCCGACGCGGCCAAGCTCCAACACTCCGTTTCAGGTTTGCGGTGGAAGCGTGTTCGGAACTCCGGCGATGGTCTCCGGCACAGGGCGTGCCTGGAGAGAAAGGTTTCGCCGGAAGCAGTGCCTTAACACGTTCATAAATTCCTAAAACCGACCCATTGTGGAGGACTCATTATGCGCACCTGGCTCGCCAATGCTGCGTTCCAAGCACGCCGCGCGCTCTCTGGCTTTCTGAAAACATCTTTTGCCATGATCTCGCTGATCGCTGTGAGCGCGGGCTCGGCGCTGGCTCAACCTGCGAGTGAGACCCCTGGCGGCGAAGCTTCGCTGAAGCTTCCCGATCTTTCCTCGGTGAGTTTCCTGAATGGCGCCATCGACGGCCACAAGCTGCTGATGATCGGCATCCTGTTCTGCATCTTTGGGCTTGGCTTTGGCATGGTCATCTATATGCGGCTGAAAAACCTGCCGGTACACCGGGCCATGCGCGAGATCTCGGAACTGATTTACGAAACCTGCAAGACGTATCTGGTCACCCAAGGCAAGTTCATTCTGTTGTTGTGGGCTTTTATTGCGGTGGTCATCCTGCTTTATTTCGGCCTGCTCGAGCACATGGAAGCCGCTCGCGTTGCCATCATTCTGGCTTTCAGTTTGATTGGCATCGCCGGAAGTTACGGTGTGGCCTGGTTCGGCATTCGTGTAAATACGTTCGCCAACTCGCGGACGGCTTTCGCATCTCTGCCCGGAAAGCCGTTTCCGGTTTACCAGATTCCGCTGGAAGCCGGGATGAGCATTGGCATGATGTTGATCAGTGTGGAGTTGCTGATCATGCTGATCATCCTTCTGTTTATTCCCGGCGATTACGCGGGTCCATGCTTCATCGGGTTCGCCATCGGCGAATCTCTGGGCGCGGCCGCGCTTCGTATCGCCGGCGGCATCTTCACCAAGATTGCCGACATCGGCTCTGACCTGATGAAGATCGTCTTCAAGATCAAAGAAGACGATGCCCGCAATCCCGGCGTCATCGCGGATTGCACCGGCGACAATGCCGGCGACTCCGTCGGGCCTTCCGCCGACGGCTTTGAGACTTACGGCGTTACGGGCGTGGCGCTGATCACGTTTATTCTGCTCGGCGTGAAAGATCCCACGGTGCAGGTTCAATTGCTGGTGTGGATCTTCGTAATGCGCGTGATGATGCTGGTGGCCAGCTCCCTCTCCTATTTCCTGAACGCAATCATTGCCAAGGCGCGCTTTGGCACAGCGGATGAAATGAATTTTGAAACTCCGCTGACGTCTCTAGTCTGGCTGACTTCGATCGTTTCGATTGCCCTCACCTTCCTGGTCTCCTACTTCATCATTCCGGAACTTGGTGGCGACGTTTCGCAATGGTGGAAGCTAGCGGTGATTATTTCTTGCGGAACGCTGGCGGGAGCGCTGATTCCCGAGCTGGTGAAATCGTTCACCTCGACCGAATCGCGCCACGTGAAAGAAGTAGTCACGTCGGCCGAAGAAGGCGGCGCTTCGCTCGGAATTCTCTCTGGCTTCGTCGCCGGAAATTTCTCCGGGTATTACCTCGGCCTGTCGATGGTGCTATTGATGTCCATCGGCTACTACTTCAGCACCATGGGCCTGGCCGCAGCTGCAACTATGCTGGCACCGGCGGTATTTGCCTTCGGACTCGTCGCTTTCGGATTCCTCGGCATGGGGCCCGTCACTATCGCAGTGGATTCCTACGGTCCGGTTACCGACAATGCGCAATCGGTCTACGAACTTTCCTTGATCGAGCAGGTTCCCAACGTCGAGGCGGAAGTCAGGAAGGATTTCAACATGGCGGTAAACTTCGAGCGCGCCAAACACCTGCTCGAAGCCAATGACGGCGCGGGTAACACATTTAAAGCCACGGCCAAGCCGGTGCTGATCGGCACGGCAGTGGTGGGGGCGACCACCATGATTTTCTCCATCATCATGGCACTCACCAGCGGCCTTACCGCCGACGTGGACAAACTTTCACTGCTGCATGCTCCATTCTTCCTTGGATTAATCACCGGAGGCGCCATGATTTACTGGTTCACCGGCGCATCCACTCAGGCTGTGACCACCGGCGCATACCGCGCCGTCGAATACATCAAGGCCAACATCAAACTGGAGGGCGTGGAGAAAGCTTCGGTTGCCGACAGCAAAGCCGTAGTCGCCATCTGCACAAAGTATGCGCAGAAGGGAATGTTGAACATTTTCATCGCCGTATTTTTCGGCACGCTGGCATTCGCGTTTGTCGAGCCGTTCTTCTTCGTCGGCTACCTGATCTCGATCGCCATCTTCGGCTTGTACCAGGCAATCTTCATGGCCAACGCGGGCGCCGCGTGGGATAACGCCAAGAAGATTGTGGAAGTCGAAATGAAGCAGAAAGGAACACCGCTGCACGATGCGACCGTGATCGGCGATACGGTCGGCGATCCGTTCAAGGACACTTCCTCCGTGGCCCTGAATCCGGTAATCAAATTCACTACGCTGTTTGGATTATTGGCGGTGGAACTGGCAGTTACGCTTACGCACGATCAAGGCGCAACGGTCACCAACGTATTGGCGTTAGCATTCTTCGCCGTGTCGTTCTTCTTCGTATACCGTTCGTTCTACGGCATGCGAATTCGGACGGGGAAATAAAACTACTTCTCGAACTGCTGTCGCAGAAGGGCAAAATCACTGGTCGATTTTGCCCTTCAACTCTTCCATTACACTTTGTATTAGCTCTTTCGCGTCGGTCAGGCTCTTCATGATGATTTGAATATCCATCACTGGTTTGCCTGGCCAGCGCTGGCTTTGGCAATAAACCCCGTGTTGGCCGACCAGCGCCATGGCGTCGGTAATGGCATCCATGGTGACTGCCAGCCGCCCGCGCGGCACACCCATCATGGTTTCGTAGTGTTCCAATTCGTCGCGCTTATCATCGAATACCGGCATGGGGCGATTGTAACCGCTCGCGGGAATGCGTCATAATCGTTCGGCTACTGACGTTGTTGCTTTTCCCGCGTCTAACAGTCTGGCTACTACGAAATCATTCACAGGAGAAACCATGCAAAAACGAATTGTCATCTCAGCATTATTGACCATCGCGTTCACGACCGTGGTGATGGCGCAGACGGGTGAAGGCAAAGCTAAGCCCAGCCCCGCGGCCTCAGCTACGTGCGATCTCGGCGGCGGAAAAAGTATCAAGACCGATTACTCCAGCCCGCGCATGCGAGGACGAAAAATTTATGGCGATCTCGTGCCTTTCGGCAAAGTCTGGCGCACCGGCGCAAATGAGGCCACGACTTTCGTCCCCACCGCCGACGTGGAGGTTGGCGGCAAGAATGTTCCCGCCGGCAGTTACACCATCTTCACCGTGCCCACCGCCGATGAATGGACGTTGATCATCAACAAGAAGACCGGCGAGAGAAGCATTCCCTACAAGTACGAAAGCGATGAATTAGCGCGCGTGCCGATGAAGGTGAGCAAACTACCGTCGCCAGTGGAAGATTTCACGATTTCTTATGTGAAGTCCGGCAGCGGCTGCACGATGCACATTGACTGGGAGACCACGCGGGCGTCGGTGGACATCACCGCGAAGTGAGTTGCGAAGTTGAAATTGTTGATTTTTGATTGCTGATTGTTGATTGTTAATTCGAACGGTTCGGGTTTCAATCAACAATCAAAAATCATCAATCAACAATTAACACGGCTTCCATCGCAGCACGGGTTTGCGGGCTGCCGCGGTTTCGTCGAGCCGTGAAACCCTCGTGGAGTGCGGCGCGTCAAGCACCGTTTGGGGATTTTCTTCTACTTCTTCGGCGATCGACTTCATTGCGTCGATAAATAAATCCATCTCCTCCACTGACTCACTCTCGGTGGGCTCGATCATCAGCGCGCCGGGAACGATCAACGGAAACGCCGTCGTGTAGGGATGGAAACCGTAATCGATCAGGCGCTTGGCAATATCCATGGTGCGCACGCCTTTTTTAGCCTGGAGCCGGTCGCTGAAAACAACCTCGTGCATGGTCGGGGTGGAGTACGGCAGCTCGTAAGTTCCCTCGAGGCCCTTGCGAATGTAGTTGGCGTTCAGCACCGCATCTTCCGTGGTTTGCCGCAAGCCATCAGGGCCATTCGCCTGGATGTAAGCGAGGGCGCGAACGAACATTCCAAAGTTTCCGTAAAATGCGCGCACGCGTCCAACGGATTGCGGACGATTGTATTCAAAGCCCAGTTTGCCATCGGATCTTGTAATCAACACCGGCGTGGGAAGGAAAGGCTCGAGTTTCTTTTTGATTGCCACAGGACCCGATCCGGGCCCTCCGCCGCCATGCGGAGTGGAAAAAGTTTTGTGCAGATTAAGGTGCATTACGTCCACACCGAAATCGCCGGGGCGAACTTTGCCGACCAGCGCATTCATGTTCGCGCCATCCATATAAAGCAGGCCACCTTTGGCGTGAAGGATCTCGGCGATTTTGTGAATCTCCTGTTCAAATACGCCAAGGGTATTCGGATTCGTGAGCATCAGCGCGGCCACATCTTCATTCATCTGCGCTTCCAGCGCTCCGATGTCGACCATGCCGCGCGAATCCGATTTTAGATTTTCAACCGAGTAGTCAACCATGGCGGCGGTCGCGGGATTGGTTCCATGGGCTGAATCCGGTATCAGAACTTTTTTTCGCGCGCGTCCCTGGGCATGATGGTAAGCGCGCACCATGAGCAGTCCGGTCATCTCGCCATGCGCACCTGCCGCCGGCTGCATGGTGATGGCGTCCATACCGGTGATCTCGATCAGACACTCGCTCAAGGTCTTCAGGATCTGCAATGCGCCCTGCGAAATTATTTCCGGCTGGTAGGGATGGCCATTTGCGATTCCCTCTACTCGCGCCACCGCCTCATTCACGCGCGGGTTGTACTTCATGGTGCAGGATCCCAGAGGATACATGCCGAGATCGATGGCATAATTCCATGTCGAAAGCCGGGTGAAGTGGCGGATGATTTCAATCTCGCTCACTTCGGGCATGTTTCCGAGGTCTTTTCTTTCCGAGGAACCCAGAAGCTGGGACGTATCAACTTCGGGAACGTCCAGCGGAGGCAGCTTCCATGCGGCTTTTCCTGCCGAAGACTTCTCGAAGATCAGGCCTTCGTTCTGACTCACGTGGCGGGTAGCTTTGCGGATCCTGTTCTTCATCGCGCCACCTCTTCTACCGTGGCTTCTTCCTTGGCGGAGGGCGCACTTTCTGGCTTTGCGGTTACCCCCGCTGCTTTATCGATCATGTTGCGCGTCGTTAATTCGGTGCAGCACCAGAGCGCCGCGTTCCCGAGTTCGGGATAAAACTTTTTCAGGGGCAAGCCACCGACGATCTTTTGTTCCAGCAGTCGCGCATTTACAGAATACGGATCTTCGCTGGTTTCAAGCACAAACTCGTTGAAGCGCGGCGCACCGCCAAACAGAATCTTGCCATGCCTCGCGAACTGCCCAGCCGCATATGCCGCCTTCGCCAGATTCTGCCTGGCCAGTTCTCTCAATCCAACTTTTCCGTAGACTGTCATGAAGATGTTGACCATCAGCGCGACCAAGGCCTGGTTTGTACAGATATTCGACGTCGCCTTTTCGCGCCGGATGTGCTGCTCGCGAGTCGCGAGAGTGAGGACGAATCCGCGCCGCCCCTGCTTGTCGACGGTCTGACCAACCAGACGGCCCGGCATTTGCCGAACAAATTTTTCACGCGTGGCGATCACACCGCAGTAAGGTCCGCCGAATCCGAGTGGCACTCCAAACGATTGCGCCTCCATGGCGATGATGTCCGCTTCGCGCGGTGGCTCCACGATTCCCAAAGAGACCGCTTCGGCGATGGAGACCACCAGCATTGCGCCGTTCTTATGCGCGATCTCGGCGATAGCGGCCACATCTTCGATGGTGCCGAAGAAATTCGGGGATTGAATCAGGACACAAGCCGTGTCGGACGAAATGGACTTCTGCAGCTCCGCGAGGTTTACGCGCCCGTCATCGCCGAAACCGGCCACAGACAGCGGCATTCCCTGATGGGTCGCGTACGTGGCGAGCACCTCACGATATTCGGGATGCAGACTGCGTGCTACGACCACCGATCTGCGTCCGGTAAGCCGAACCGCCATCATCACAGCTTCGGCGGCGGCGGTTGAACCGTCATACATGGAAGCGTTAGCCACGTCCATGCCGGTGAGTTCACAGATCATGGTTTGAAATTCGAAAATCGATTGCAGGGTTCCCTGGGAAATCTCCGCCTGATACGGCGTATACGCGGTGAGAAATTCGCCGCGCGAGATCAATGAATCAATAACTACGGGGCGATAATGAGCGTAGGCACCGGCGCCCAGAAAACTGGTATAGCCTTCGCCATTTTCTTTTGAGCGTTGGCGAAAGTAGTCGACGATTTCGGATTCCGCCATCTGCCGCGGCACTTTGAGGTCGCGGTTCAGGCGGTATTCTGCTGGAATCGGCGCGAACAACTCGTCGACCGAGCGCAGGCCGATCGCCTTCAGCATAGCTTCGCGGTCGGCAGGAGATTTCGGTAAATAGCGCATAGGAAGTTTGTTAGATGAGACTCAAGGTGAATTCGATTGTGGAACCCCGAAATCCAGAGTCATTGCCGATTTCCAATTTCCAATTGCCGAATAAAGCATACGCCCGAGAGCGAATGAGGACCCAATAGGGGTTCGATCGAAAATTGGAAATCGGAAATCGGCAATGACTCAATGTCCGCCTTCTTCGGCCACGAACTTCTCGTAATCTGCGGAAGAGAGCAGCGCATCTAGTTCGCCCGGATTCTTCAGGGTGATCTTCATCATCCACGAACCGTGCGGATCTTTGTTCACATTCTCAGGCGAAGTGGCGAGACTGTCGTTCGTCTCGGTGACCGTGCCGGAAGCAGGAGAGAACAAGTCCGATACCGCTTTCACCGATTCCACAGAACCGAATGTCTTGCCGGCAGTAAGTTCCGCGCCGACTTTCGGTAACTCGACGAAGACGATATCGCCCAACTCCTCCTGCGCGTGATCGGTGATTCCGACCGAACCACTAGTTCCATTCACCTGAATCCATTCGTGCTGTTTCGTATACTTGCGATCTGATGGATATGCCATGATGGCTTCTAGCTTCCCTTCGTGCAACTGAAATGCCCTTCGTTGGTTAAGCCTTTTTCGGTTTTTTGTAAAACGGCGTTGGCACTACCTGAGCGCCGACGCCTTGCCCGCGAATTTCTACTTTGAGTGGCGAGCCCACGGCCGAGAAATCCGGTGGAACGTAGGCCAGCGCGATGTTCTTTTTCAGAAAAGGTGCCGGAGATCCGCTGGTAACGTAGCCAATCTCGCGCCCGTTGCTGTCATTATTCAGCACTTTGTATCCGTCCCGCGCGATGCCGCGCTCCGTCATCTCCAGGCCGACCAGTGTGCGCTTCAAGCCTTCTGCCTTCGCTTTCTCCAGCGCCGCGCGGCCGATAAAATCGGGCTTCTCCATCTTGCAGAAGCGGTCGAGGCCCGCTTCCCAAACGTTTATCGTATCGGAAATCTCGTGCCCGTAGAGTGGGAGTCTGCCTTCGAGGCGAAGAGTGTTGCGCGCGCCTAATCCGCAAGGGACAATCCCAAATTCCTTGCCTGCGCTTAGAATCTCATTCCATATTCGCGCGCTGGTGGCTTCATCCGCAGGAATATAGATTTCAAAACCATCTTCGGCTGTATATCCGGTACGGGCAATCAGAATATTCTTCAGTCCGCAGACCGAACCGCGCGTGATCCAGTAAAACTTCACTGCACTCAGATTCGCGTCCGTCAGCTTCTGCAGAACATCCACACCTTTCGGTCCTTGAATCGCAATCTGCGTGAAGTCGTCTGAAAGATTTTCGACCGCGCAATCGAACTGCCGGGTGTTGTCGCGAACCAAGTTGAAGTCCTTCTCTCGCGTGCCCGCGTTGATCACTAAAAGGTATTCATCTTCGCCGAGCCGGTGAACGATCACATCGTCAACGAACGTCCCTTGCGGATACAGCAAGGCCGAATACTGCGCCTGGCCAACCGCTAACCGCGAAGCATCATTCATGGAAATATGCTGCACGGCATTCAGCGCCTGCGGCCCGGCAAGGCGGATATCACCCATGTGGCTGACATCAAAAATTCCAACGCTGGTGCGCACCGCCATGTGCTCGTTGATGACTCCGCAGCCCATCGCCGCCGGATATTCGACCGGCATGTCCCAGCCGTTGAAGTCGACCATCTTCGCTCCCATCTGGCGATGAACCGCATTGAGCGCAGTCTTGCGGACGGCAGGAACGGAGCGAATGGGCGTGGATTCTACGGATGACAAAATCGAAACCTCAGGGCGCACAGCTGACCCGCGGAAAAGGTGACTGATTACCGTATCACGTGGTTTTTCGGCGGGTCAAACGGAAGGGCTTAACCACGGAGGACACAGAGAGCACAGGGTAGCGCGTGACATCTTTTATCGTCCGAACTGCACCGTGACATGCGCTCCTGCGGCCACATGTGAGCCAGCGGGTGGAGACTGCTCGCGGCCCACGCCGCTGCCTACGGCTTCCAGTTCGAGACCAGCATCCTCAGCAGCTTCGACGGCGCCGCGGACGGTTTTTCCTACGAAGGATGGGACTTCGATTCCGCCTTGCTCAATGTCCAGGACAACGGTTCCGGTGGTTGGAGTTTTTGTGACTGCAGCGGGATCATTAACGGATACTGCATTCGCCGGAGCAAGTTGATCAGTAGCGGCGGGAGCGAGTTCATTCTGCCGCATTGCGGCCTGAACGACTTGTCCATCGCTGCTGGCAGTCGCGGGCGAGGGCGCCCGCGCCACAGTTGGCTTGCCGGCGGTCGGCTCCGAAGCGGATCCGTTTACATCCGCCGTCTCCAGCGGCTCGCCGGGATGGTCCGGAGTTCCTTCTTCCAGGTCTTTATCTTTTGTCTTTGCTTGCGCAAGCAGTAACTGATGATTGGGTGCAAGCGGCAAATCGTGCGGCGTGTGCAGATACTCAAGCACCTGCTGCGCCACGCGGCGGAACACGGGTGCTGAGACTTGCCCGCCCTGGTGCAGACCTACGGCGGAATCCAGAATCACAGCTACGACAATCTGCGGATTGTTTACCGGCGCGAATCCCGCGAACGACCCGACATACTTTGTTTTTGAATACGCGCCCGTGGCCGGATCGACTTTCTGCGCTGTGCCGGTTTTTCCGGCAGAGGTATAGCCTTCCAGAATTGCCTTGCGGCCGGTGCCTTCGAGCACTACTTTTTGCATCATCGAGCGCATCTCAGCCGCGGTGTAACTGGAAATTACCCGCCGCGAAGTTCCGGGATGGAATGCAACAGTCTGGGGCGAGTTTTTTCCTGGCGAGGTCTGCGGATCCAGAGTGCCTGCTACGATGCGCGGCGCGATCCAGACGCCGTCGTTGGCGAACGTGGAAATTAAAGCCGAAAGCTGGACCGCCGAGATGCCAATTTCCTGTCCCATAGAAATCGCCGCGATAGAAACTTTCGACCAGCGGCTAACCGGCTTCGTAAGGCCGCGGGTTTCTCCGGGCAGTTCGATTCCGGTCTGCTGCCCGAATCCGTAGGCGCGAATGTATTTGTAGAAGCGATCTTCGCCGAGGCGCAGCGCAATCTTGATCGCGCCCACATCGCTCGATTCTGCCAATACTCCCCAGACCGGCAGCAAGCCATGCGGCCTCGAGTCGCGAATACGCATGCCGTTATAGACGATGGATCCCATCTGGCAGTCAAAAATTTCGTCCGGGTTGGTTAGCTTCTCTTCCAGCGCCGCGGAAATTGTTACCAGCTTGAATGTCGATCCCGGCTCGTAAATGTAACTCACCGCGCGGTTGGTCAGCGCGCCGGGCGTGATCTGCTTGCGCAAATTTGGATTGAAAGTCGGCCGGTTAGCCAGCGCCAGAATCTCTCCAGTGTGCGGATTCTCCACGATCACCGTGCCGGCGATTGCCTGGGTATCGTGAATCGCCTGGTCCAACTCTTTCTCGGCGATGTATTGAATGTTCTTGTCAATGGTAAGAACGACATTTTCGCCGGGCTCCGGCTGCTTCTCTACGTCGGAGAACCACTGACGACGCGCGTCTACGGAGATAAACATTTTTCCGCCGTGGCCGCGCAATTCATCGTCAAATTCGTGTTCGATGCCGCTCTGGCCGGCATCTTCCATGCCGACTGTTCCCACCACCTGTGCCGCCAAGTCTCGCGCTGGATAAAAACGCTTTGGCTCTTTCTGAAAATGGATGCCTTGCAGGTTCAGCGACTTGATGCGCTCGATGATTTCATCGTCCGCTTTTCGAGCCACCCAGCAGAATGTCTTGTGACTCCGGCAATCGGCCAGAACAACATTGTGATCTTCGCCGGTAATGCGGGTAATCAGAGAAACAGCGGTCGGAAGGTCTTTCACTTCGGAGGGGACGGCGAAAGCGGAGTCCACGAGCACGGACATTGCCAGCTCGTGACCGGCGCGGTCGTAGATGACTCCGCGCTTGGCGGAGAGCGGAATCTCGCGCTGCTGCTGATGTTCGGCTTGCTTTACGAAGCTGCCGTATTGAAAAACCTGCAGGTAGATCAGCCGGGCGCAGATCAAAACGCACCAGAACAGTAGCATGCTGCCCAGCAGGTAGAGCCGGGAGTTCTTGCCGAGAGTGAGGTTACCGGCACTCATAATCGCTGCTCTCAAGCTTTGTCATTCCGAAGTTCACGTCGTGAGGGAGGAAATTGCTTTGTGGTAGCGCAGGCAAACAGCAGGTTCCTCGTCGCATTCGCTCCTCGGAATGACATGAACTCTTCTTAGAGCCATCTTTAGACAAACATGGCGGACCACCGTTCCGGCGGACCGCCAATAAATTCGCGTGGGAACAGCCACCTGTCGACAAGCTGCCCGGCGAGGGAAGCTCGGCTTTTGCTCTGTGCGCGCTACTGCCCCGCCAACACCGTGATCGGGGCCGCACTGGCCATCACCGGACCGTTGCTTTGCTCCAGCGCTGGGCCCTCCATTCGGATCACCTGCCCCGGTTCCGGCGGCACCAAGCCCATACGCCGCGCCATCACATCGATGCGTTCGGGATCTCGCAGGCTGGCATCTTCAAGGCGCAGAGCGCGGTTCATCTCCGTCAGATTGTTGAGCTCGCGCTTCGCCGATTCAATCTGGTAGCCATATTCAATCGCGCGAAAGTGTTGCCAGGCGTAGGTAAATACCAGCAGAAAAAGGACGGCCAGCGCCGTGCCGAATTGTTTCATCTCGCGGTTGTGGGCCGGATCTTCGGCTTTGACCAAACGCGAATTGTCGATCGCCTTGGCGAAGTAAATCTCCGGAGTGCCGGTGAAAAATGTATTTCGCCGCGCCGCTGGGACTGCCATCCGCATTGCTGCTGCCGTTGCCATTAGGCTGCTCCCGCAAAGATGGATTCTGCCTGCTGCGAACTGGGTAAATCGAAAAGCCGCCGCAGGTCCATTTCTTCGGACACGCGTTCCTCAGACATGCGCTTCTGTTGAGCGCTTTGTTCCGCGCGTTCCACCGCTGCCATCAAATCCCTGATCAAAGTTCCCGTGTACATCGCGCACCTTCCAACTCGAATTCCTACCCAGAACCTGGCTTCGAACCGGAAGCCTTTCCACATCGGCGGATCTACGTCCGCCTTTTTCAAACCTGTTTCACTAGAACCTGAACGCCCGGCACGCCATGACAGCTGTGCCGGGGACTCCGGCAGGTTTTCCGGAATCTAAACCTTTTCCGCCGCCCGCAATTTCGCGCTGCGTGACCGCGGATTACGATCCTGCTCTTCTTCGGATGCAGTCACCGGTTTTCTGGTCAACACCCGGAAGTACTTGTCCTTAATTCCGCCCTCGCGGAAGGCATCCTTTACGATGCGATCTTCGAGCGAGTGAAAACTGATCACCACTATTCGTCCTCCTGGCTTCAGAATCCGCGGCGCCGCTTCGAGCAGCGCCTTCAGATCATCCAGTTCGCGGTTTACGAAAATTCGAAGAGCTTGAAAAGTTCTGGTCGCCGGATGAATTCGCCTCGATTCAGAATTCATTGGCCGGGCCGCGGCTGATATGACATCCGCTAGATGTGCGGTAGATCGTATCGGCCGCGACCGGACAATGGCTCTGGCGATTCTCCGCGACCTCCTTTCCTCTCCGAATTCGTAAATCACATCGGCAAGCTCGCGCTCGTCGAGGTGGTTTACCACTTGTTCGGCGGTTCGCTCCGACCGCGGGTCCATCCGCATGTCGAGCGGTCCATCCGCCTGAAAACTAAATCCGCGTGCCGCATCCTGCAGTTGCAAACTGCTTACGCCGATGTCGGCCAGAATGCCGTCGATAGTCGCTGGTCGTTGGCCGTTGGCAACGTCTGCAAACGAGCGATGCAGCAACGTAATCGCCGGCCAATCGACAGCAGATTCCTCGACTGCGCTTTCATCCCTTGCCGGGGATGAAATGCTCGCTCGGAATGACAGAGCGTGAAGTCGCTTCCCTGCTATTCCTAGCGCCGCTGGGTCTTTATCGAGCCCAATCAAATGTCCCGGTGCGCCGAGGCGTTTTGCGATTTCGTAACTGTGTCCGCCCAGGCCCACCGTGGCGTCGATATAAGTCCCGCCACGCCGCACGTTTAAAAAGTCGATCGCTTCTTTTAAAAGAACCGGAACATGATGGCTCGCTTCCCTTCCACCACCATGCCCAACCCCCTGAGGGGTGTCTGTTGAACCCTCGCCCACTAGATGCCCAATTCGTCGAGCGTCTTCTCATCGTCAGGCGTGAACTTTTCTTCCCGAACTTTCTGCTGGTACGCTTCGATGTTGCGGACTTCCAAGTAAGTTTGATACCCGCTCACCGCAACCTCGCCCTTGATGCGCGCCGCCTCCCGCAACAGTTGGGGAATAAGCAACCGTCCCTGCCCATCCATTTCGACGACCTGTCCCCAGTAGTTGACCTTGCTGAGAAACTTTTTCTTCGTCGGATTGAACGTGGAGAGCCCGGCCAATTTCTGCTCGATCCGCTCCCATTCCTCGAAGGGATACACTTGAGCAACATCCCCATCCAAACTTGTAATGTAAAATTGCTGGCTGTACTTTTCGTCGATCACCCGCTTGAACTCTGCGGGGATCTTCAACCGTCCCTTTTCGTCGACGCGAGTTGGGTGATTGCCGCGAAACATGTGTAAGGCCTATGCTCTTGACAGCCACATCCACAGCAACCGGGGAGGTAAAAGGGGCGCGAAATCTGATCAAACTCGGGTGGTTCGGGCTGTTTGTCGTGCTTTTGGGTCGGTTTCCCACCGGCTCCTCTTTATCAGCTTCCGCGTCCACTGCCTTAACGTGTTTGACCACTCCGTACCACTTTGTACCACATCTTAACCGTAAGTTATTGATTGTCAAGAAGAAACTTAGAGGTTGGTCCTTCCAATTCTGGACGCCAAGGCAAAATACGAGGACTTGTGGTTAACTAATCGTACGACCACAAGATATTGAGTTTAGGATTTATATTCCTTCGCTATTCATTCGCTTCGATTTTTCTTGCACTCCGCGCCAGTCAAGCGTTCTCTTGTGGAAATTCCGGGTTCGCGAGAGTCTCGTGTTGCATTCCGCATGATCCCGGCATCTGAGTTCCGGCCATGACATATCGACTGCAATTTGCCGATTGGGTAGCGTTTCCGGTTCCTCAGGTATTCGCATTTTTCTCGAACCCCGAAAATCTACCGCGCCTGATGCCACCGGAAACGGCTACAAAGATTGAGAGCTTCCAACTGGTCGCTCCTCAAGCTCTCCCCGCTCATGACATGATGAGCGCTCAGCATTGCGCCGGGAAAGGGTCGATCATCGATACTTCCTTTCGCCCGGTGCGATTTCTCTCCTGGCGTCGTAGATGGACGGCGTCCATTACGGAATTCGCATGGAACCAATACTTCGCCGATATGCAGCAAAGAGGACCATTCAAACGCTGGCATCACGGGCACGAATTTATGCCGGAAGCTAGAAACGGTTGCAGCGGTACGCTGGTCCGTGACGTAATTGAATATGAAGTAGGATTCGGTCTGCTTGGGGCGCTTGCGAATTCACTATTCATCGAGAGGCAGATGCGGCGGATCTTCGCGTATCGGCAGAGAATATTGCCCGATCTGCTCAGGCAGTTGTAATCGGCGCAATTCCAGCAGCTCTCTTGGATTGTCCGCGAGATGGACAAGGTTTATCCCAACGGCCTTCCAAAATGAGACAACCCGCAACTCTCGCTGAGGCGACGCCTTGTCTACCCGCCGATCTACACCGTCTACAATCGTCCACGCGACTTCCCCGACCACATTGTGATACGCAAGTGGTACGGGCCACACTTCTGGCTGCCCTGCGTCTGCGTGGTAGATACGATCGAGGAAGCGCGCGCCATGCTCGGAGATGAGGGCCTATACTGCTTAGGCCACCAGCCCGAAGACGATCCCGCCATCCTGGAGAGCGGGATCTAGCCTCCTTGTTACGAAATCCGGACAAAACTGCGAAACTTTCCCAGGCGTCTAAAAGTGCGCCACAATCCGGGCGCGCCTCGAAAGAGGACGGAAAGGGAGCCAACGATTACAAGACGATTCACCGCTCCAATCGTCATTTGCATGCTGCTCGCGCCGCTCGCGGCGTTAGCTGCCGACAGTATGACGCACGAAGAAACCATTGTCCGAACCGCGTATGCCAAACTCGCCTATGCAGCCGACCTGAATACCGTCTACAGAGCCTCGCGCAACCACAAGATCACCAGCGAGGACATGACAAAGCAGATCGACGCCCACGGGTTACATCTCACGTTGAGCGACTTCACTGTCGGGAATTTGTCAGATATCGCCGACAAGAAGTACGTCGATGTGGCAGGCCAGTATCCTGACGGCCAGGATGTCATCCACGCGGGCTTGGTGACAATCAGCGTCAATAATAACAACGGACAACCTGTCTCCAGCGATACCACTACTGCACGCTGGGGGCCGCGTCAGTATGCTCTCGCGCCTAACTTGACAATACGGGCGCTCATGCCGATCCTGGAGCAGGAGAGCGGAATCTCGCCTCTCGTGCGCTACTGTTCCTATACTGTGACCGTCAGCCTCCAAGGGAAGAGCCGCACTTACAAAGCTTGGTTCTTGTTCGGAGACAACGGACAAATTGCTGCCGGGGATACAGTGCTCGGCAGTAACGGGGGAGCACTAAATTACTTCCTCGATCATCCGGTCTATCCCGATATTCTCCTACACACCGATCTCGGGAAGATTCCAGCCGTCAACAATTTCCTAGCAGCGAATGCGAGAACTGAAGCGTCCTGTAAACACGGTGATATCTGCTGTGATGCAGCGAGTCTCGCATGCGGCGTTGCTGCCGCAGAACTTGGGAGGCAACCTTGAAAACAGCCATCGCGCTCCTAATCCTCGCACTAACAGCCTCAACCGTCTACGCACAGGATGCCAGTTGTGAGGACTACAACCGTACAACCCAGAAAATCCAAGACAACAACGGTAACAGCGGACACATTAGCGGCGATCACGTATTCGCGGGCGCTGCTGATGGGACATGCGACTACGAAGGTACTGGTAATCCAAGCTGCGCAACCGCCGCGTATATGGAGATGTATGTCGGCGCTTCCGATTCTGGCGTGCTTACCACGATAGTCGGCTATCACGTCAGCCATGACGCAGTCAACTGGGGTTCAAACTCTAATGACAACGGAGGCACTTCGGCCAGCGGCACTGGCATAGTAGCTTTTGAATGGTGTCTTACCTCAACTTGCGTCTTCAGTGTCAGCGCCAGCCCAGTTTCATTTCCATCAACCGCTGTCGCTGCATACACACAGACTGCAGCCATTACGTGCAGCACGTTTGCAAATCCCGATGGAGGAGGGGGAGGCGGCTCGGGCGGCACTTGCTCCTGCGACGATCCAGAATGCGGCGATCCCGAGTGTACGCTCTACAGAAAAGCGCTGAACCCAGCAGGCATCGTGAACCGAGGCGATCAGAAACCATAAACTCCCCCCCTAAACCCCCACCCGGAGCGGACCCCAAGCCGCTCCGGTTTTCTTTTATGCACTCCCGTGTATTGCAACGATTACTACCTGCCCGTCACTATACTTCGCACGGTTACCGATTACGAAGACAACCAACCCTACAGCATTGGCGACCGTGGCCGCGTTGCACAATCTCAGCCGCGCGAAGGTTACCCAGCTCTGCGGCGAAGTCTCGCAGCGCGATCGGAATTTCAGTAGACCGCGTTCGCTGGTCGGCTGGTGTGAATCTCTCCGGACTCTACTGAGATCGAGTAGGGTTCACCACCTTCGCCGCTCCAGCCCCGGATATCGAACTTGGCCCCGGTGGGCGCGTGATATACAGCCACATTGCGCAAGGTTAAAGGCTGCCCAGGTTTACAAACTTCAGGCGCGTCCGTTACTTGCAAGAAGTACGCTCCCATGCCCGTGCCCACCACCTTGGCTCGACCATCGACCTCCACCAACACAGCGGATTTCTCATCGATGGCAATTTCCCGCGGATTCTTGGACCAGCCATCGGCCACGATTCGCGCCAAAAATCCCAAGCTCCGGCCCATGCGGTCGCGCTTTGCGAAGTGGCTATCTGTAAGCATGTTGTCGAGGCCGGGCACTTTCAGAAAGTCGCGCACCAGGGTCACGCGTTTGTTGTAGGGATCGGACAAAACTTCTCGCGAGGTAAGATCGGCATCATTCGGTTTGTCTTCGAGGCAGGCATAAACGAACTGGCCCAGCACCGCCAATCCCGCGCTGGTGCCTCCGATCGGCTTATCGGCGATCACGTGTGCATTGAGGGCGTCCTGCACAGGAGTTCCCCTCCAGAAGTTGATGTAACGTGCCTGGTCTCCGCCGGCGATGAAAATTACCGTGGCCTTGCTGATGATCTGCGCTACCCGCGGCTCCTGCGCCGCTTTGCGATTTGGAATGATCAACGTGGCCACGGAGTTCATCTGGCACAGCTTGTTCACATACTTGTTGTAATCGTTCTTTCCATGCGCGCGAAGAATCAGGAAATCGCCGCCGTTGCCCTTGCCGCAGAGCCAGCGGAAAGCCTCGTCCAGATCAGTGCCGCCGCCCATCATGGCGATACCGGGATCGGTACGAGTTTGCGCATCCAGTTCACTACCGAGGCGTTTGTATTTGTAGGAGGCGGAACGGCCGATGGCGGAGGCATCGACACAACACAATAGACAAAGGAAAACAACGCTCACGAGTTTCATAACCCGACGAATATACCTCAAGCGTGATCGGAGTGAGAAAATGGGGCCAGGAAAACCGCTCTGGACACAATCACGGACAGATGGTGCAGCCCGGATCGATTGCCGATTTCCGATTTGCGATTGCCAATTGGAAATCCGCATTCGCAGCTTGAGGAGCGACTTGTATCTCCATTCGGCAATTGGAAATCGGCAATCGAAAATCTTTTACTTCGCCGGTTCGACGAATACTGCCGTACCGTAAGCCAGCACTTCGGTGACGCCCTGCATCACTTCCGTCGCGTCGTAACGAGCACCGACGACGGCGTTGCCACCGAGTTCAGCGGCGTGGATCAGCATCAAGTCAAAAGCCTCGGCGCGGGTTTTTTCACATAAATTCGTAAGCAGGGTAATGTTGCCACCGACCAGAGTCTGCAAGCCGGCTCCGATCGTGCCGAAGATCGAGCGCGAGCGCACTACGATGCCGCGCACCACTCCCAGCGTGCGCGTCACGCGGAAGCCGTCCAGTTCGAACTGCGTGGTGACCATGTTATGGGCCACCATCCGTCCACTGCCTGTGTAGCTGGCTGCCATTGCCGTTCCTTTCTGTATCTCCACGGGATTGTCCTCGATGAGCAGCTAACTATACCGCGAGTGGGGGCTGGGACAAATTGCCTCCGATTTTCGATTGCCAACTGAAAGACACGAATTCCAAAACCTCCGAGGGGTTCAATCGTAGGAATTTCATTCGGCGATCGAAAACCGCAAGTTGAAAATTCGGTCCTTACTCCAAATCGGCCGTGATAAAAAACTCATGGGCGGAAAGGTCGTACTCCGCGCGCAGCACATTCGGCTTGCAGCAAACCTGGCAGTCTTCTACGTAATTTTGCCGGTGTCCCGCGGATTCATCCACGGCTGTGATATTCCATTGCCCACAACCTGCGCATTGGAAGCCTGCTTCCATAGCAGAGTATCTCAACCAACTTTGGCCGAGGGACTAATAGCGGCCTCATCCTAGTCGGCGTTGCTGCTCTTGCCCCTATAATGACGAGGCTATTATTTTGATTTTAGGAGGATTCATGATATCGCGGCGGCGATTGCTTGAAGTGGGAGGGTTGGGAGCACTCGCGGCATTATCTCCACTCGCGGCCTCCGGCTTGTCTCAGAACGAAAAGCCTGACGAGTCTTCCGTACCCGGATCCCTGGCGCAGTTAAGGTCCCGCAGAGGACAAGCGACTCCGATTTCCCGGAAAGAACGGTCGGGGCGCCTGGAGCGGGCCCGACAATTGATGACCGAGAATGCGATCGATGCCATAGTGCTGATGTCCGGCACGTCGCTGAATTATTTTACCGGAATTCGCTGGTGGGGCGGTGAGCGCATGTTTGCCTTCGTGTTGCCGGCAAAAGGATCTGCCTTCTATGTTTGTCCGGCATTTGAAGAAGGCCGCGCCCGCGAGCAGATTGCCGATGCTCCCGATGGAGAACATCCGGACATTCGTACCTGGCAAGAAGACGAGAGTCCATATCGCCTGCTGGCTCAGGGTTTGAAAGATAGCGGCATAGCCACTGGCAAGCTGGGGATTGAAGAAACCGTGCGGTTTTTCTTTGCCGATGGTATCGCGAAAGCCGCGCCGCAGCTCGCACTGACCAGCGCTACCCCGGTGACAGCCGGTTGTAGAATGATTAAGAGCGCTCACGAGGTCGCGCTCATGCGACTGGCGGCTCAAGTAACGCTAGCCGCGTATGAAGCGGTTTATCGGGCGCTGCGCCCAGGCATGACACAGCAACATGTGGGCGCCCTGATCGCGGCGGCTTACGCACAATTAGGTTTCCCCGGTGAAGCCAGCGTGGAAGTAGATGAGTTCACAGCCTATCCGCACGGCTCGAGCTTGCCCCAGGTAATCCACGAGGGGTCCATTGTGATGATCGACGATGGCTGCACCGTGGAGGGATATCAATCTGACATTACGCGCACATTCGTGCTGGGGCAGCTTCCGGAAAAAGCCGGGGACAAAATGAAAAAAGTATTCGACATCGTGCATCGCGCCCAGGCGGCGGCACTAACGACCGCGCGCCCGGATGTGGAATGTGGCATGGTAGACACGGCGGCGCGAAAGGTAATTGTCGACGCTGGCTATGGACCCGATTATAAATATTTTTCCCACCGTCTGGGCCACGGCCTGGGAATGGACGGCCACGAATGGCCTTATCTGGTTCGCGGCAACACTACGAAGCTGGCAGCGAACATGACGACCAGCAACGAGCCCGGCATTTACATTCGAGGAGAATTCGGCATTCGCCTCGAAGACGATATGCACATCAC
>JBAVQD010000026.1:0-2638 GCA_049693675.1 Candidatus Sulfotelmatobacter sp.
GGTCGTTTGAACTGAGCCGCTAGCGTTTGCGGCGGATGCGGTGAGATCTATGGGATTTCGATTGGGCTGTGCAGGTTACTAACCGTCTTAGCAGCAAAAAAGCGGAACGAAGAGAGTCGTGGACTTGTTCTTGTAAGCGGCCGTGGAGCTTCAGACTGCAGAAAAAGAGTTCGTATCGGTGGGCAAAACCACCGGTTGAGCACACGAGAGCGTGGCGTGTTTGAACACACCTGCGACCGACGATGATCGAAGCAAGTTGTGTCATCGATATCTCAGGAGGAATCAAGGCTGCGCCTCTGTGGATCAGGCAGGATCAGGCCTGAGCGGAAATGAAGCTGGCTACTGGTCATCCGTTCGACGACGAGCATGGGACCGCAGCAAACCGGACAGCGCAGCTGGGCGGTGATCTCAGCATCAGTTGCGCAGCCGTGTGCACCGAGAACAGCACGGCAGCGTACGAGCATACTGCCACGCCTGCGGTTTGCGAAAAAGCCGAAGTGGCGGATGCGTACCAAGCCCTTGGGCAGAACGTGGACCAGGAAGCGGCGCAGGAACTCATCGGCGGAGACCGTCATGATTTTCTGCTTGCCGCCGTGCGCATAGTCTTTCCAGCGAAAGGAGACTCGATCATTCTGGAACGCCACCAGTCGATGGTTGGAGATGGCGACGCGGTGCGTATAACGAGAGATAGTTCAGAACATGCTCGGGACCGCCGAAGGGTGGCTTGGCATAGACGACCCAGTCTTGGTGGAAGAACTGTCGGAGAAGCTGGCGAAAGCGACGTGGCTCAGCAAGACTCTGGAGTGAGCCGTGAAACTGGAGCTTGTCCTGAAGAAAGAGTTGCTTCAGTCCGGCTGCGAACTTGCCCCGGAAGACGCGACTGAGCGCGGCGACAGGCAGGAAGAATCGTCTCGAGGAAGAGATCCATCGGGAACCATCGGGTGCAAGACCGCCAGCCGGAACAATGTAGTGTATGTGCGGATGATGGTGAAGGTTCTGTCCCCAAGTGTGGAGCACGCCAAGAAACCCGATGTCGGCACCCAGATGTTTCGGGTCGCCGGCGAGTTCGAGCAGCGTCGCTGCACTAGCTCGGAACAGCAGATCGTAAAGCAGCCGCTTGTTCTGCAGCGCTAGAGCGGAGAGTTCGTGCGGCAGCGTGAAGACGATGTGAAAGTAAGAGACGGGCAACAGCTCAGCCCTGCGCTGGGCGAGCCAGCGGGAGCGGGCGTTCCCCTGACATCTGGGGCAGTGTCGGTTACGGCAAGAGTTGTAAGAGATAGCCTGATAGTCGCAGCGCGTGCACTGATCATGATGAGCGCCCAAGGCCGCAGTGCGGCAGCGGACGATGGCATCGAGCACCTTGCGATGCTGCCACGCCAGGTGTGATCCGTAGTGCTCCCAAAAGCTGTTGCCGGATGCACGGACGATGTCGGCCACCTCAAGGGTGGGCCGGTTCATCGTTTGATCAGCCTCCTGGAACGCTTCACCTGGTCGGGACTCGACACCTCGATAGCTTCCAGCGGGCTGGGAACTGCTTGCAGATGACGCCGAGACAAATGCAGGTAAACAGTGGTGTCGGCGAGCTTGGCATGCCCCAGCAGAACCTGGATCGTGCGCAAATCGGCGCCAGCTTCCAGCATGTGAGTGGCGAAACTGTGCCGGAGCGTGTGCGGAGACACATGCTTGCTGACACCAGCATGTTTCGCGGCCTCCGCCACGGCCTTCCAGACGATCTTCTCTGTGATGGGCACGTCGGCGCGCCAGTTGTTGACAGTGCCGGGGAACAGATATGTCTTCGGCTTCATCCAGCGCCAATACTCGCGCAGGGTCTCCAGCAGCTTCGGGGTCAACAGGACGTCGCGGTCACGCCCACCTTTGCCCTGGCGAACATGAATGACCATGCGTTCACTGTCGATATCGCCGACCTTGAGGTGGCATAGTTCAGCGCGTCGCAGGCCGGTCGCATACAGCATCATCAGCATGGTGCGGTGCATCAGGTTCTGGGCGGAAGCGATGAGCCGCGTCACTTCCTCCTGACTCAGTACTGTGGGCAGCCGCCTCTGACGCTTAGGAAACGGAATGTGATCGGGAAGATACGGCCGTCGGAGTGTCTTGACGAAGAGAAAACGCAGAGCAGCGCTACGACCTTCGATTGTTCCTGGCGAGAGCTTGCAGTCGCGAAACAGGTGAACCTGGTACTCGCGAATATGTTCCGGGCCGAGGCGATCGGGCGAACGGTGGAAGTACCTCGCGAAGTCCTCCACCGCATGGATATACGCACGGACAGTGTTCTGAGCGTAGTTGCGACGCTGGAGCTCGTCCAGCATCAGCTTCCTGAGTCGGGTCACAGTAACCTCCTTGTGACCCAAAACCTTACACGGGCAACAATGCTAGCGACGACCAGGCAGTAGCGTCCGCCGCGCTAGCGGCTTAGTTCAAACGCGCTTCTCATCACCTTATTCCTGGTTTGTCGGCAACTCTTACCTTGGGATTACTTCAGGGTTGCCCGTGAGAACGAAGCCGCTGGCGCGGCGGACGCTGCCGCGTAGGTGATGTCGGCAGTCCTGATTTTCGGCTCAGATAATTGTGGGTCACAAGGAGGTCCCTGTGACCCATCTACGCAAAATGATGCTGGAGG